>MSHL01000024.1 GCA_001941135.1 Ruminococcus sp. Zagget11 | reverse complement strand
TTTTTCTCTTGCCGTACCCTCTCGGCAACCAAGGCATTCAATTTTTTTAGGTAGTCATTTTCCGCACGAAGTCGCTGCATTTCTGCGATGAGGTCTTCCTCCACCTCTTTCTTCAGTTTTGGAGGGCGTCCCGTTGACTTTCGTCCTCTTCTTTCAACATAGAGTCCTTCTTTTCCTTCTTCAAGGTAGATTCGTTCCCAATCGGCGGCTCGTCTGTGCGGCAATTCAAATCTTCTCTCTATTTCTTTGTAGCTCAGTTTTTCCTTTTGCATTGTTTCTACAACCATGATTTTAAATTCTGGTGTATACCTTTTGTTTGGCTTTCCTTTAGGCATAAAAATATCCCCTTTCATTAGACTTTTAATTGGTATATTTATATTATACCACATTGTCTAACAAAAGGGGAGCACTTCAAAGTTGCATAGGGTTTACCCGTTTTCTTATAAGCTCCCTCTTCACTCAAAGAGTCAATAAACGTTTGTATGTCATAGGCTTGAATTTTGTTTATGCGACAATTGCCCAGTTCAGCAAACACAATTTTTGATAGTTGAATATTATTACTGTATGTAGTTTTTTCAAATGCGTTTTTGCGTAGTCTTTCAACCACATTTCACCGATTACTTGAAATTTTTCACTACTGCAAATTTCACCCTGCTTGCATTGTTCTTCAAACAATTGTGCCTGCTTGTTTAACTCTTTTTTGATTTGTCTTTCAGTCATTCCCTCCTTTGGTTTCCATGTTGTAGACCTTACAACTTGTTTACCTTTTGCGTTATAACCTGTACTAACTCTGATTTGATACGAGTCATTACGTTTTCTAATTGTTGCCATGTTTTCAACCTCCTAACAGGACGTTCAAACACAACACTACTACACGCTTATAATAATAACACAAGTGTTTTTATTTGTCAATGAACGATTCGATTGTTTACTTATTGTTAATATATAGTTCACAATTGCTTATTATTTTCTAACTTAATTACACGTTTTTTCGCTGTTATTTCGATATAGTTGTTTTCACTTATTTAATATTAAATATGTCATTTTGCATAGTTCATATGATATGTGCATAATTAACCAAATTTCGCTGTTATAGTTGTGCAATATGTGCAAATAATTATCAATTAAAACCTCGTAAAATCATAAAAATAAATTCATTCTTATATCATTATTTTTGTGAAAATTGTTGCATTGTGTTTGATTTTTCGCCCTTTTCGCCCTTTAAGACCTTTTCAAATTTTCTTTTGCAATAGCTTTTCTTTTTTCCTTTTGTTCATCTGTCAAGCTATCCCATGTATTAACGGGTTTCTTGAAGTTTATAACCCACTTTTCGGGTAGTCTGTATGTTTCCCCAAAATTATCTTGCTCTACAAGTTTAACATCATTAGGATATTTTTTTGCAAGCTCCTGCAATTTTTCAAGTGTCTTGGTACACAACTATACACATCTGCAAAATTGTCACAATCCAAAAATGTAATAGTTGTTTCCCGTTCTTCTCTTGCAAGTTTTATCACTCTTTTCACCTCGCTTTTTATTGGTGTTGCTTTTATAATGATTGACCCTTTACAAGCACAAAATAAAGGGTTTCTATTAGCTCAATTATACCACAAAACCGTTTTGTTATCAATCGTTTTCAACCTTTTTTACTAACGTTTTTTCGCCCTTTTCGGCTGTTAATAAAAATTTTACATTTTCCGTTATGTGCATGATGAACACCTAAACACTTTTCAGGCAACAACAATTATTCCCAAAATGTATTATACCCCCATAATTTAGCGTTTATGTTATTAAATTATTACGGGTGCAAAACTGTTTTTTCAAGTTCTTTTATTACAAATCAGGTGTGCTAACTTTTTGTGAGGGGGTCACTTAATTACAAGCTGTTACAATGCGTATCTGTTGTCTTGTATGGCGAGCGGTTAATGTGTATCGCTATGGTGTGGTTGCTGTTAGTTAGGTTACGTCGAAAATTCCGACCCCAGCTCCTTTATGCAGTTGATGTCTTATCCATGTTCTGCCCCTGCTGTTGTCTGTGTTGCCCTCTGTCGTGCGTGCTATGGCGTGGTTGCTGTTAGTAGGGTGTTTATATTACCTACTGCGTTACAAGCTGTTACAATGCGTGTCTGTTGTCTTATACGGTCAGCGGTTAATGTGTATTGCTATGTTTTTGATGTTTTGCTTTAACTCTACGTTCATATTCAAACACCTATGTTGACGGTAGGGTGTTTATATTACCTTGACCATTCCCTTTGTTTTATACAACGCTACTTCTTTGACAACTTTTCTAATTTGACGTTCTATGCATAGGTTTCAAATTTTCCTCATAATACAACGGTGTTTTTCAAGGCTTATGTTGTCGAGTTTTACCTTTTTTCTTTTCCGCTGTCAAAATTCCCATTGTACTATGGCATTTTTAGACCAAAGTCGGTATTCTGTAGCCTTTACACGTTATGCAGTTGATGTCTTATCCATGTTCTGCCCCTGCTGTTGTCTGTGTTGCCCTCTGTCGTGCGTGCTATGGCGTGGTTGCTGTTAGTAGGGTGTTTATATTACCTATTGCATTACAAGCTGTTACAATGCGTGTATGTTGCCTTATACGGTCAGCGGTTAAGGTCACGTTCCGAAAAGTCACCCCACCTCCTTTACGGTTTACAATTATTGTTTTCAATCAAAGTCGGTATTCTGCTGCTGTCTTGTACATATTCTGCACTTTGTTCATAAAAAATTTACAATTATTTTTAAAAAACTATTGACAAAATCAAAATTTTGTGGTATAACTATTTTTATTTATATGTTAATATTATAATTTTAGTGTATAGAATTATAATCTAAATATTACAATAATATGATATATAGAATATTATTGTAAATATTTACATTACACCCTATATTAACATATTATAATTATTTACATTATTACTTGAATTACAAGTATATCAATTATTACTCTATATTTACATTATTACACCCTATATATAGAATATTATAATTATTTACATTATTACTTGAATTACAAGTATATCAATTATTATCCTATATTTCAATTATTATATTATAATATATAGGGGTATGTTCATTTAAAAAGTGCATTATGCAAATTAAAATTCATTGTTAATTGCATTATGCAATATGCCTTTATTTTCAAATTCTACTTGTAAAAAATAAGGGTATAACCATTTCAGCTATACCCTTTTCTATTAAAAGGGTGTCGAAAGTTTCGACACCCTTTTTTCTTTGTGCTTTTAATCTGTTACAATTTCAAAACCCCATAATAACGGTATTTCACCCTCTATACCTGTAGTTTCTGCAAAAACATCAAAGAATGTGTTATCTAATATCGGTTGCAAACTGCTGTGTAATGCGTCAATTCTAAATTCCATAATAAAGTCTTGTTCATTGCGTAAAAATTCAATATCTTGTGATATTGTTTTATCTGCCCTGTATAGGTCAGCGGTTACACATCTAATACCTGTGTCATATATCAAAAACACATAGTAATTAGGGTGTTCTTGTATATATTCAAGTCTATCAATAACCTGTGATATTGCAAGCCATTTATTGCAAAATTCAACATAGCTGTCTTTTGTCGGTTTTAATTCTCCGCTGTCAAAATCCATAAACTTCATACATAGGGTCAATATATCTTCGTTCATGTCTTTGACGTTCTTGTAAAATAATATTTCGTGCGAAAAATCGTTGTTTTGGTTAATATATTTCATGTTAATAATTTCCTTTCTTAATTTGGTTATAACAGTCAATTACTGGCTGTTGTGTTTTCAATCGGCTGTGTTTGTCCTTTTTTATGACGGTCAAACTTTTCAAACCGTTTATTTACTGTGTGTAGCGTGTGTTTTTTTGTCCTTTATTTTTCATTTTTCTGTCCTTTATTTGTCCGCTAATTATTCAAATTTAAACCCACAATTCAAACTAAATTTACTTTTGAATAGGCGAAAAACCGTGTTTTTGTTTGATTTATTTGTGTTTTGGTTTGAATAATTGCAAATTAAATATTATGATGTTCAATAATATAGTATAACAGGCGTACCTCTTTCAACCATTTCATAAAGCTGCTTTACCTCATCGTATTTCATATTTATGCAGCCGTGTGAACCGTTGGTGAGATAGATATTTCCGCCGTATGCGGAACGGCTTAAATCGTGAAAGCCTATTCCCTCAAAGCTAATTCGCATAAAATAGCTGCAGTATGATGTATATGAACCGTCAGCGGCAACCATTGTATAGCCTGTTTCCTTTGTGTAAACGCTGTAAATGCCCTCAGGAGTCTTCCTCTTTGGATCGCTTGCTTTTCCCGAAACAATTTGATCCGTTTCAAACTTTATTTCCCCATCCTCATAATACCACATATGCTGTGCGGACAGGTCAACCTCTATATATGTATTTCCTATATCTCCATCAGCGAAACGTGCTGATTCAAAGCCCTTGTATGTATAGCCTGTGTCCAGAACCACATACTCAGGTTCAATATCCGTAGACTTCCCTTCTTCTATACATTCCAGCAGCTTATTCACTGTCTTTTCCTGATCCATCCACCAGCCGTATTGACCTGTGGAATATCTTCCTTGGTTAATGGTAATAGTGCCTCTGTTTGTGGTATTGAATTTACGCACGGTCATAAAGGTATCATACTTATCCGCCAAATAGCCTACATAATCCTCCACCTGTGATTTGTCAAGCTCTCCCCCATCGGTCATCCACTCGTAAACCCTCGAACCGGAAAGAACCTCCTTGGTATAATCAAAATCTATGGTGATAACGTAATTAAACTGTGTATTAAGGAGTTCAAGCCTTTCGGTCAAGTCCGCCGCAACAACCTGCGGCTCACTGTAGCACTCCCCTGCCTCCAAATCTATATCGAAATTTCCTTGCTTTACCTGGGAAAGTACATATTCCACCGCTTTATCGGAATCGGCTTTATCTCCGTAAACCTCATCGCTTATATAATAACCGCTGTCTCCGTGGATAAGCTGTGCGTCCTCCGTTTCAACCGAGCCCCATGAAACAGTTTTCAGCAGTGACTTTAGCTTGTCCTCGCTGTATGTGGGTACAGCTTCGGTTTCATAGAAGGTATCGGAAAAATATGACGCTATCCACGCGGCATGATTGACGTTTCTGAAAAGCTCCTGAACCTCTCTCCGCACATCATAGGAATAATCGAACTCCTGTGCGGTAATAACCTGCTCAAAGCCGTTTCGCCCCGTAACAGTAATATTAACCGAGCTGCACTCATCCTCCAGTGCCGTACAAGCCTCGTCTATTGACATTTTGCCCACATAAATACCGTTAATATATGTATTTGGAAGAAATCCTCCCATAGTGGCTGCCCATCCGCCGATATAAATTGCGAGAAGCACAATAATGACAGCCCCGGAGGATATGGCAATTATCCTTAGTTTTTTCCTGCGCTGCTCCTTGCGTTCCTCCTCCGCTTTTTCCTTTTTCTGTGCAATTGCGGAGGAAATAAGGCTCATGGTTTCGCTGTCAAAGGAATAGTCATCCTCCGACACCTCATTATCCTGTGCCTTGGTATCATTCTCGGCAATATCCTCTTTTTCAGCCGTTTTCTCGGATATTTCTGTATCGGTTACATCCTCGGCATTAGCTTCCGCCTCGGATTGATTTTCAGACTGTTCTTCCGTTAATATTTCAGTTTTATCCATTTCAATTGTCCCTCTTTCAGTTTTTTTGTTAATATGTATATTCAATCTATATAAGGATAAGAACATATATAACTATTAAAGTGTAACACAAAAAACTTCCCTTGTCAACCAAAACAGAAAAAATATAGTTTTTCCACAGAAAAAACCGCATTTTAACGGCTGTAACCATTAAAATGCGGTTTACTTATCCGACCTATGAAAAAAGTCAAAAATTCTTTTCCATATACTTACTTTACCTGTCTTATCCTGACCTTTACTGCGGTGGCTTTTTTTTGCGCCGATTTCTCCGCGTTCTTTTGTGCTTCTTCTATGAAATACTCCTGCGCGCAGATAGGTTCATCATGCTCCGACTGCGGTCTTGCACGGCGGTATGTACCGTCAGACTGCTGGATTCTCGCCTTTGTATTGTCACTCATAAGTATTCTGAAAATATCAAGCACACGTTTTTTTATTTCGGGTGAATTGATAGGTGCTGCCACCTCTACTCTCCGCAGAGTATTTCTCGTCATGAAGTCCGCAGAGGATATATAAACCTTTCTGTCCTCGCCTGCCCCGAATATATATATTCTTGAGTGTTCGAGATATCGTCCCACAATACTCCTTACGGTAATGTTTTCTGTTTGACCCTCAACACCTGCCACAAGGCAGCATATTCCTCTGATTACCATATCAATTCTGACACCGGCACATGAAGCCTCGATAAGCTTATCGATTAGTACCTTATCGGTAAGTGAATTTAGCTTTAGTCCGATATATGCGGGCTTTCCGCAGGCAGCTTCCGCTATCTGCATATCAATAAGGTTGATAATTTTATTCTGCAGCGACAGCGGCGCTACCATAAGGTAGGTGGTATTTTCCACAAGATTGCCGATTGAAAGAGCGTTAAAGACAGTGCCTGCCTCTGCTCCTATGTTCATATCTGCTGTCATAAGGGAAAGATCCGTGTACAGCTCCGAGGTCTTTTCGTTATAGTTTCCCGTTCCGATTTGTGTTATATATTCAAGCTTTTCGCCGTTTTTCCGTGTTATAAGCAACAGCTTTGAGTGAACCTTGAGGCTTTCGGGACCGTACATAACCTTACATCCCGCCCGTTCAAGTCGCTTTGACCATTCAATGTTGTTTTCCTCGTCAAACCGTGCCCTCAGCTCAACCAGTACAAATACATCCTTGCCATTTTCGGCAGCATTTATCAGCGCCTCCACAACCTTGGAGTTTGATGCGAGCCTATAGAGGGTTATTTTCATTGAAACTACATCTGGGTCATTAGCCGCCTCATTTAGCAGAGTAATAAACGGGCGTATGCTTTCGTAAGGGTACGAAAGTAATATATCATGGGACAAAATCTGTCTTATCATGGGTACACCGTGAATAACCGATGAGGGGCGCTGTGGTGAAACAGGCTTATTAAACAGCTCCGGGTGGTTCTCCTCAAGACGATTTCTAAGCGGGAATATAAATCCCATATCGAGGGGGACCCTCTGTAGCTATAATTTGATTTGTTGTAAGGTCAAGGTTGGCACAAAGATATTTTATTGCACTGTCATCAAGCTTTCCTGACAGCTCCATTCTGACGGGCGACAGCTTCTTTCTTTTTTTCAGAAGCTCCCCCATAACATCTCTTAAATCAACGTCATGGTCGTACAGCGCTTCCTCCATATTTATATCGGCATTACGGGTTATGCGTATCAACGCTTTATCAAGTATTCTGTAATTGGTGAAAACATCGCTGCAATAGTGCAGGATAACGTCCTCAGCAAGAATAAACCGCAGCTTCTCCTTATCGGGAAGCACTATCAGCCTTTGAAATAGCCATTTGCAGGTATTATTCCCAGCTTTACGGAATTTTTAGATTCGAGATGGACAACAGCGTAAATATCCTTATTCCTTAAAAATGGGAAAGGATGTCTTTTATCGATAATCTGGGCGGAAATAAACGGACGTATTTCCGTATTGAAATACACCTTAAGGTAGTTTTGATTTTCCGCATCTAAGGTATCAAAGCTTACGTGTTCAACTCCCGATGCCGCCAGTGCCTTCATTGTATCAAAATAGGCATTATCCTTCAGCGGAGTAAGCTCCTTGACCTTATCATAGATAGCAACAAGCTGCTCTGCCAGTGTCATACCGGTTTTGTTTTCCGGTGTATTGTCATCGACAAGCGTCCTGTCATAGAGCGAACCAACTCTTATCATGAAAAATTCATCGAGATTAGATTGATATATAGAAGAAAATAGTAATCTCTCGCAGGTTGGCACACCGGGATCGGTTGCTTCCTCCAATACTCTCACATTAAATTTAAGCCAGCTAAGTTCACGGTTGTCATAGCAACTTTTCATTATAAATCATTCCTTACAGAAGCTTGCGCTGAAATTACCAGACAATATTATACCGCGGCGCAAAGGCGAATTTTGTCGTGTTATGTCCTCTTACCTATAATTATATATAATGTGCTGAGATTTGTCAAGTTAAATATAGGTAAAAAGCCGCAGCTGCGTAACACAACTGCGGCAAAGGTTTACATTCGCAATAACTTACTTGATTTCAGCGAAATACTTGATAGTTCTTACCATCTGAGATGTGTAAGAGTTCTCGTTATCGTACCAGGAAACAACCTGAACCTCATAGAGGTCATCGGCAATCTTAGCAGCCATTGTCTGAGTAGCATCGAAGAGAGAACCGAATCTCATACCGATAACATCGGAAGAAACGATAGGATCCTCGTTGTATCCAAAGGACTCGGAAGCAGCAGCCTTCATAGCAGCGTTGATACCTTCCTTGGTTACGTCAGCACCCTTTACAACAGCGGTAAGGATAGTGGTAGAACCTGTGGGAACAGGAACTCTCTGTGCAGAACCGATAAGCTTGCCGTTAAGTTCGGGAATAACAAGACCGATAGCCTTTGCAGCGCCTGTAGAGTTAGGAACTATGTTAGCAGCACCTGCTCTTGCTCTTCTAAGGTCACCCTTTCTGTGAGGACCGTCAAGAATCATCTGGTCGCCGGTGTAAGCGTGAATTGTGCTCATAATACCGCTCTGAATAGGAGCATAATCATTGAGAGCCTTAGCCATAGGAGCAAGGCAGTTAGTGGTGCAGGATGCAGCAGAAATGATGGTATCATCAGCGGTAAGGGTCTTTTCATTTACAGAGTAAACGATAGTCTTGAGGTCGCTGCCAGCAGGAGCGGAAATAACAACCTTCTTAGCGCCTGCATCGATATGTGCCTGTGACTTCTCCTTAGAGCAATAGAAGCCTGTGCACTCAAGAACAACGTCAACGCCGATCTCACCCCAAGGAAGCTCGGCAGCCTTAGCCATAGCATAAATCTTAAGAGTCTTGCCGTCAACTGTGATAGTACCTGCCTCATCATCAGCAGTTACAGTGTGGAGCTGTTCGCCGACTTTGCCACAATAACCGCCCTGAGCGGTATCATACTTGAGCAGGTGAGCAAGCATAGAGGGCTTGGTAAGATCGTTGATTGCAACTACCTCATAACCCTCTGCACCGAACATCTGTCTGAATGCGAGACGACCGATACGACCGAAACCGTTGATTGCAACTTTTACTGACATGATAAAATTCCTCCTGTATAAAGAATAATTTAATCTTTCCTCGGACGACTGTCAATATCGTCCGAAACCGTTAAGTGTGTAAATTTGGAAAATTGCGCACTCACGGAGATGTCATACCCGCGGTATAACACCCTACAATATAATAATATACTATTTTCAGAAATATTGCAAGTGTTTTTTCGGATTTTTTCTCAGAAATTATAAATTTACTTTGTAAAAGCATAATTTGGAAGCAGTTAATTACATTTAATAGAATTAAGTACTAATATATGTTAATATATCACAAGCCAAGCCATTATCATTTTATGTGATCATCTACCCCGCAAAAAGACTGCCTGCAACGTAAAATAAATACAGGCTCAACAGGTAAAAGAAATAAACTCCACTGCTATGATTAAAAAAAACGGTCAGACAACTATCTGACCGCTAATATGTATTTATAAGATTAATTGCCATTCTTTTCAATAGCACTTGCCAGCTTCTCAATTTCGCTCATATCAAAGCCTGCAAGCTTGGGAGTAGCCTTGGGTTGAGGCTTCTGTGCATTGTTGTTCTGTACGGGCTTGGGCTGCTGAGGAGCCTGCTGTGTGGTCTGGGGCTTGGGAGCCTGCGCGGCAGCCTGAGGCTGAACTGCTTGCGCCTGCTGAGGCTTCTGAACCTGTTGTGTTGCCTGAGGTCTGGAAGCATTGTTCACAGGAGCTTGCTTAACAGCTACACCTGCGGGTGCGGTAAACTGGGGAATACCGCCCTTCTTCAAGGTGCCCTCGGTGCTTGTAAGAAGCTTGGATGTTTCTTCAATCTTAGCATTGCTGTCAGTAGTAAGAGCGCCCATAACTTCTTTCAGTTTATCGATATTAGCAGAAATCTCGGTAATTTCCGCAAGAACTACAGCCTTCATGTTTTCAGCTGCTGTACGCATATCGGATGACTTATCTTTAGCATCGGTGAGAATCTGCGATGCCTTTTCATCAGCGGACTTAACGATAGTAGAAGCCTTGCTGTTAGCATCATCGACAACCTGATTAGCCAGCTTCTTGGCATCCTCATCCATCTTTCTTGCATTTTCCTTAGCCTGTGTAACGATAGTATTCGCGGTTCTCTGAGCCTCGATAAATACGTTGGAAAGATCCATTGCGCTGTTCTCGGTGGGTGACGCAGCCGCTACCTTGTTCTTAGCGTCAACAAGCTCATTTTCAAGCTCTGCAAGCTTCTTCTTGAGATCGGCAATTTCAGCATCCTTGGCAGCAGACTCATCCTGCGCGGTCTTAATCTGCAAATTCAAGGATTCGTTTGCCGTCTGAAGCTCGGTAATCTTAGCTTTATCGGCGCTAAGAAGCTTCTCGTATTTGTCCTTATCCTCCATATTGGAGCCGCTGGTTTCAAGAAGAGTCTTCTTCTCTTCCAACTCATTTTCAAGTGTATAAATCTTCGTGTTGAGCTGATCGACGTAGTTAAGGACGTCTTTCTTATCAAATCCGCCAAAGTTGACGGTTTTGAGGAATCCGCTTTCAGCCATATTTACAACCTCCAAATTCTCTGTATGGCAGAAGTATAGTCCTAACCTATAGCTTTGCCCTAATATACTACAATTATAACATATTGTTAAAAAAACAGCAACCAATATTAGCAAAAAAAGTGCATGAACTTGCAACTGTTTTTTTGTGTAAACAGCACAATTTTCGTGAAAAGTGCAATTATTATAGTACAATTTATACAAAAATAACACCTTAATATAAGAGGATTAAAGTGTATATTTTCCAATCCCGCTGCCTTGTTAAGAAGAAGTTGATTAAATACTGCAGGCACAAAGAAAGCATATTAGCGTTTCGGAAAATCCTTGACCGAGAATAAATTGAAACGCTGTTTATCGGTATTTCAAAATTCACTAAAACCCGAATTTTGCATAGTATAAGGGAGATAATCAGTTGTCATGTTTTATTAAGGAGCGTGGTATAATATGGTTGACGAAAAATACTTTATCGGCTGTTCCACCTCACGGGGATACTCCTGTGCAGTCAAGGATATGCTTGCGGATACGTCTAACACCGCTTATATTCTTAAAGGTGTACCGGGAAGCGGAAAATCAACTCTTATGAAAAAAATCAGCGATTCCTTTCCGGAAAAGCCAAAGCAGATATTCTACTGTTCGGAAAATCCCGACAGAATAGACGCACTTTATTTCCGCGATATTCACCTGCTGATTGTGGATGGAACATATCCTCACGATATTGATCCCACATATCCCAAGGGAGTTCAGTCTATTATTGATCTGGGTTCGTACATAAATGCCTCCGCCCTGCAAGAGAAAAAGGATGAAATAATAGCTTTGACGGACAAAAGCATTAGTCTGTACAGGCGCTGTCGTTTGTGCCTTGCGGCTGTCGCACCTGTTGCCGAGGATATACGAACCACGGCGTATTCCATTTTGGACAAGGAAAAGCTGACTGCCTTTTCCATAAGAACCGCGAAGCGATTTATTCCAAAGGGTACACAAAGAAGCTTACCTATGGGAAAAACCGAATACAGATGTATTTCAGCTATGACTCCCAAAGGCTATCAATCCTTCATTCCAAGCAGCTGCAAAATCGTATTGATTGATGACGACAGCATGACTGCATCGGATATCTTCATCGGAACGGCGGCGGGGATATTTGTAAACAAGGGATATGACGTTATATGCGGAGAATGTTTATTGGCATACTCCCCTATCCTTGAGCATATGATTGTTCCGGAGCTTTCCCTTGTATTTGTTACCACCGGGTTTCTAAACGATGCTTGCGTAGAGGAAGCTGTGAAAAGCATTAATCTGCGGCGCTTTTATGATAATACCGTTTATGATGTTAGTCCTCAGCTGAAAAAGCGTATGCGTTTCGGCAAAAAAGCAACAGCAGAGCTGATTGACGAGTCTGCGTCAATGCTGCGAGCCGCAATGCACACGCAGAAAAAGCTGGAAAGCATATACACGGAGAATGCCGATTTTGACGGGCTGAACCGCCTTGCATACAAGCTTATTTCCGAGATACGAGGAATGCCGCAGGCGGAAATCAACGGAATTTAAGCGCCGTACCTTATTGCTGCTTGTATCGATCCATGTCGGAACGGACGCCTTCCGTACTTTCAGGTATAAAAAGGATTTTTATTGTCATCATTATAAGCTTGAGGTCAAGCAGAAATGAATATTGCTCAATATACATAAGGTCAAGGCGCAGCTTGTCATATGGCGTTGTATTGTATTTACCCATAACCTGTGCATATCCCGTAAGACCCGCTTTAACCTTAAGTCTGTATGCGAACTCCGGCATTTTCACCTCGTTTATTTCCGCAAGCTCCGGACGTTCGGGACGAGGACCCACTATTGACATATCGCCTTTAATCACATTTATAAACTGGGGAAGCTCGTCCATTCGCACCATTCGTATTATTTTTCCGATGGGAGTTATTCTGTCATCATTTTGAGCGGCAAGTCTTGGTATTCCGTCCTTTTCTGCATCAACACGCATACTGCGAAATTTATACAGCTTGAAAATACGCCTGTCCTTGGTATATCTCTCCTGCGTGTAAAACACGGGACCTCCGTCATATATCTTGACGGCTGCAGCTATAATGATCATAAGAGGAAGAGTTATCACAAATGCGGGAATTGATACTACAAGGTCAAATACTCTCTTCGCGGCAAGCTGACCTGTCGATAATCCCGAATTTTTACATACCAACAAGGGCGTATCAAACAGATGTACCTGATCCGCACCCCTTATTATAATATCACTGAGCTTTGGAGTGATATAAATTCGTTTTGACATGGAAAAGCATATTTTTATTATATCGTTCTTCTTGGGGCTGGGTACGTCACATAATATCACTGCATCGTACTCAGCTATCATCTCTCTGATAAGTCCCATTTCCTCATCGCTTTTTATGGCCCTGCATATCATAAATCTGTCTGCACGGGCACTCATTTTTTCCACAAGGGGGACAGCCTGCTTGCTCCCGTAGATTATTACCATTCTTCTTGGAGCATACAGCTTTGAATAAATTCGGTTTCCCACAAATGCCCATAAGACAATAAATGCAAAATCCACAACCGTTATAACCAACATGGGGACAGGTGATACGATATAACGGGAAATCAAACACAACTGTAAATAAGTTATAAGATTAATAAAAACAATTGAAAGCGTCTGTGAATAAATAATATCCGTGACACGCAGGGTACCTATTTTAAAACCGTTGTATATACCCGAAAAAAAGTATATAAGCAGGGCATAAATGCAATACATAAGCAGACTGCCCCTCCAACCGAACCAATCCGCCGTTATACGGTCGCTGCTGAACCTGATATTGTAATAATTATTCCAGACGTACGCATACGACAAAACAAAAAAGGCAACAAGAACAACGGAAATTCCGCTCATGATAAATCCCTTGTATTTGTATCCCTTTCTATTTTCCTTATTATCCGACAAAAAATCATCCCTCAACTGTTATTTTCTATAAGTGAAACCGCGTGTGCGGCAATTCCCTCGCCTGCGCCCGTAAATCCGAGATGCTCTTCTGTTGTTGCCTTTACACTGACACAATCAGCCGATATTCCGCAGGACTCTGCAATGTTATTTCTCATAAATTCTATATAAGGCATAAGCTTGGGCGACTGGCATATTACAGTGCTGTCAATATTGGAAACACGCCACCCCTTTTCGGCAAGAATGGCACATACCCGATGAAGCATTACTATACTGTCCGCACCGCGCCATTTTTCCTCCGTATCGGGAAAAAGCTTTCCTATATCCCCCAGCGCCGCCGCACCGAGAAGACTGTCCATAATTGCATGAACAAGTACATCCGCATCGGAATGTCCGATAAGTCCCCTTTCATACGGAATGGTAACGCCGCCTAAAATAAGCCTGCGATTTTCTCCAAGCTTGTGTACGTCATAGCCGTGACCTACTCTGATCATTGAGCTGCTCCTTTCAAAATGGCCTGTGCAATAGCCAAATCCTCGGGAGTTGTTATCTTGATATTTTTATAATTGGACATGGTCATATGAATTTTTATTCCCATAGCCTCTGCAAGCTGACAATCATCGGCGAAATCCAAGTCATGCTCAAGGGCAAAATTTACGCCGTCGAAATACAGCTTTTTCTTGAAAATCTGGGGGGTTTGAGTGATGTACAGCTTTCTGCGGTCGGGAGTATCTGTAACCAATCCGCCCTCCACTACCTTTATTGTATCCTTGACGGGTACGCCAAGTACCGCTCCGCCGAAAACCTCGGCATCCCGAATACACTGTTTTACATATTCGGTATTGACAAGCGGACGCGCGCCATCGTGTACAGCTATCAATTCGGTGTCCTTAGACACGGTTTTTAAAGCGTTAATAATTGACTTTTGACGAGTAGTCCCCGCATCGGTGACACCGGAAAGCTTGGTTATCGCATACTTTTCCGCAATTTCATATATTACGGAAATATCACAGGCTCTTGCTCCGACTATTATTTCACTTACCTCGTCCAAAGCCTGAAAAGCGAGCATAGAATAAGCAATTACCGGTTTTTCGCAAAGGAGTGCGGTAATTTTGTTTATGCCGTTCATTCTTACGGCATTTCCGCCTGCGGCTATTATCGCAGAAACATTTCCCATAAAAATCCTTCCAATATCAATAAATGTAAGAGGGGTTTATTCGGCAGAAGCGAATATAACCTTACCGCCTATCCAAGACCATGTTACATTATATCATCATGCGGATAATTTGTCAATATTCTTGTAGAAAAAGTGTTGAAAAACAGAATATGATGAGTTTTTTCGCTATATGAATACATAAATATCCGCTCCAAACCATTATTGATTTGGAGCGGATATTATCCTGTAAGATAGGTTAGAGGTATAAAACGCGGTTACTCATGATTTTCCCTCAAACTAAGCTCAAAGCCGCTGCCATTACTGTCTACAATAATAGTTGAATAGGGCTGCGGGTCATCGGAAATAATCATTCGTGCAATAAGAGTTTCAATCGTCCGCTGGATATAACGTCTAAGTGGTCTTGCACCGTACACAGGGTCGTAGCCCTCCTTTACCACCAGTTCCTTTGCAGCTTCGGTAATTTCTATATCAAGCTGCTTTTCCTTCAGCCTGTTTCTCAAGCTTGCCAGCATAAGGTCGATAATCGGATAAATTTCCTTTTTGGTAAGAGGCTTATAGAATACTATTTCGTCCAAACGGTTGAGAAATTCGGGACGGAAGTGGGATTTCAGCAGCTTATCAACACTGTCTCTTGCCTCTGCGGATATTTCACCGTTTTCATCTATACCGTCAAGTATATATTCGGAGCCAAGATTTGAAGTCAGAATTATAATGGTATTCTTGAAATCAACAGTCCTGCCTTGGGAATCGGTTATTCTGCCGTCATCAAGCACTTGAAGAAGAATATTGAAAACATCGGGGTGAGCCTTTTCCACTTCATCAAACAGCACAACCGAATAGGGCTTGCGACGCACTGCCTCAGTAAGCTGACCGCCCTCATCATAGCCGACATATCCCGGAGGCGCTCCAATAAGCCTGCTGACACTGTGCTTTTCCATGTATTCAGTCATATCGATACGGACTATGTTCTTTTCATCGTCGAACAATGCCTGTGCAAGTGCCTTTGCAAGCTCCGTTTTTCCCACACCCGTAGGTCCCATGAACATAAATGAACCGAGAGGTCTGTTGGGGTCTTGTATTCCCGCTCTTGAACGGAGAATTGCCTCGCTGACCTTCTGCACAGCCTCGTCCTGTCCGATAACTCTCTTGTGGAGGGTAGCCTCCATATTAAGCAGCTTTTCACGTTCCCCCTCCATCAGCTTTGATACGGGTATTCCTGTCCAGCGCCCTACAATTTCCGCTATCTCTTCATCAGTTACCTTATCTCTGATAAGGGTATGCTTTTCGTAATCGTCAGCTTCGTTTTCCGCTTCCTCAAGCTCTTTCTTTAACTGCGGCAGTTTACCGTATTTAAGCTCGGCAGCCTTGTCAAGATTATAGCCTCTCTCCGCCTCGGCAATTTGAGCATTTGCGGCATCAATGTCCTCTCTCAGCTTTTGAAGCCTTGAAACGCTTGTTTTTTCATTTTCCCAACGTGCCTTCATTTCGTTGAACTGTTCTCTGAGATCCGCAAGCTCACTCTGCACCTCGGACAGCTGTTCGCGGGAAATTTTATCTTCTTCCTTTTTAAGTGCGGTTTCCGCAATTTCCTTTTGCATTATCTTTCGGGCAATATCATCAAGCTCCGTGGGCATTGAATTCATTTCTGTCTTGATAAGCGCACAAGCCTCATCGACCAAATCTATCGCCTTATCGGGCAAAAATCTGTCGGTTATATACCTATCGGAAAGAGTTGCGGCGGTTATTAGCGCGCTGTCTTGGATTTTTACTCCGTGATAAACCTCATAGCGATCTTTAAGTCCTCTCAAAATGGAAATAGCATCCTCAACGGTAGGCTCGGGAACCATTACAGGCTGAAAACGTCTTGCAAGAGCCGCATCTTTTTCTATATACTGACGGTACTCGTTAAGTGTGGTCGCACCGATACAATGCAGCTCTCCCCTTGCAAGCATTGGCTTGAGAAGATTTCCCGCATCCATAGCGCCGTCGGATTTACCTGCACCGACTATGGTGTGCAGCTCATCTATAAAGAGTATAATATTTCCATCCGATTTTTTGACCTCGTTCAGAACAGCCTTAAGCCTTTCCTCAAACTCGCCTCTGAACTTAGCTCCTGCAATAAGCGCACCCATATCCAGGGAAAACAGCTTCTTGTCTTTCAGATTATCGGGAACATCACCCCTGACTATACGCTGTGCCAATCCCTCACAAATGGCGGTTTTACCTACACCCGGCTCGCCGATAAGTACAGGGTTATTCTTAGTCTTTCTGGAAAGTATACGAATGGCGTTCCTTATTTCACTGTCACGCCCGATTACCGGATCAAGCTTATTTGCCTTGGCAAGCTCCACAAGATCCTGACCATACTTTTTCAAAACATCGTAGGTTTCCTCCGGGGAATCGCCGGTTACACGCTGATTACCTCTGACTTCCTGCAAATCCTTTAGAAAATCATTTTTCTCAATGAAATAGCTGTTAAGCAGCTTTTTCATTTCATCGGAGCCGTTGTCAAAGAAGGACAGCATAATATGCTCCACGGATACATATTCGTCACTCATGCTTTTCGCAATGGCTTCGGCACCGTTCAGCAGTCGGTCAAGAGCGCTTGAAATATACACCGTGCCCGCTTCCCTGCCGCTGCCCGAAACCTTTGGCAGACGTGCGATAATCCTCTCGGCTGAACCGGCAAGAGCAGCAGGATCCTTTCCAAGCTTTGAAATAAGCTGCGGGATAAGTCCTTGATCCTGAGTAAGCAGAGCATAAAACAAATGAGGCTGATCCACATTGTTGTTTTGATAATTTACAGCAATATCCTGTGCAGCCTGTATAGCTTCAACGCTCTTTTTGGTTAATTTCTGCATATTCATAAACATCTTCCTTTCTGTATTTATTATCGAAAATAAACGAAAAAATATTACAAATTTCTCTTGACAATCGTAAATTGCGGTGATATAATGTAGTATACCCGCCAAAAATGAGAGGAGTGTCTGCAATGTCGGAGGGAAAGAAAAGCAATTTTAAGACTATCGCCGAAAATCGCAAGGCACGTCACGATTACTTTATACTTGAAACCTATGAGGCAGGAATTGAGCTTGTAGGTACAGAGGTAAAAGCAATCAGACAAGGCGGTGTAAACCTAAAGGACAGCTGGTGTACCGTTGAGGATGGAGAGCTGTGGGTAAAGGGTATGCATATATCCCCTTATGACCATGGAAACATCTTTAACCGTGACCCGATGCGCGTCCGCAGACTGCTGCTGCATAAGCGTGAGATCAACAAGCTTTACGGTACTGTCAAGCAAACGGGACTTACCTTGATACCGATTTCGCTTTACTTCAAAGACTCAAGAGTAAAAATGCAGCTTGGTCTTTGCAAGGGTAAGCAGCTTCATGACAAGCGCGATGACATGGCGGCAAAAGCCGCACAGCGCGACATTGAACGTGCATTCAAGGAGCATAATCATTAAAGTTAATTTGCAAAACCCACTTCTTTTCCGTTTGACCTCTCCTAATTATGGGGATGTAATGGTTTCGACGGGGATTTTGAAGCAGGATAAGCGGGCAGAGGATTGTGTCATTCTCTTTAAACGGCACTCGTTTTAAAATTAGACGACAACAATAATTTTGAATTAGCAGCTGCCTAAGCGCACTGCTCGCCCGCTCGGAGAGTACCGTGACTCCGACATCGGGCGTCGACTAACGGTGAACGTCATTTCGGACTGCCTATGCCGCGATGATGTACTTCAGGCTACCAAGCATAATGCCGTGTCTGTTCGGAATTATGCGAGGGAATGTAAATAACAGACTACGCTCGTAGAAAGTCGTGTGGATAGGTTTTCGGACACGGGTTCGACTCCCGTCATCTCCACCAAACAAAGCTGCTTAAACTCGGTTTAAGCAGCTTCATTTTTTATGAGATTTTATATTATTCCTTGTAGTCGTAGCTGCTGTCCTTATCTAATATTATATCAAATTACTGCAATTTCTACAATGTGCAATATATACAAATGAAACTGCATTTTAACAGCGTAAATTATGTATTTTGCCACTATTGTAAAATCATTAGGGAAATGTAAATTACAGCCGATGTCACGCTTGGGACAGACACGGTATCATATCCGCCTTTAGTAACTGCTTCCGTAATTGTTGCGACAATTGCAGCGAGAAATCCCGTTATTAACGCCGCCGGTATTTCAATCCCCCCCTATCGCCAGAGAAATTAAAACCGCACAATAAGATATACAAAGCATGGCTATGCTTCCCTCGTATGTTTTCCGGTTATCCACAAAGCGCCAACCGATTTTATGCTTTCCAAAGCGCTTTCCCACCAACGCTGCAGCCTCATCGCCTATTCCCCAAGTGAGAATTGCCGCAATAACCGTAAGCTCTGAGCCTAATATGCCCCAAAACAGTGTAATAAGAATTGCCGCCGTTCCAAACAACAAAATAAGGCTTTTTCTGACCTCTCCGTGAGAACGCTCCCGAAATAAGGCGGAATAGAATGTTTTATTTTCAAAAGCCCGTAAAATAGGATATACAACCGCAGCAAATATTACAGAAAGCAGGGAGGGTATGTACCAATGCTCAGAAGCAATGACGATAACCAGTATTATAAGAAAGGCTATCGTATGGAGAATCTTGCGGCGCACCTCACCGTCAATGTGCAGCGGCTTAAATCCAAGCAGTGCCAAGCATACTGCCGCAGCCAAAAAGACGACCAATATTCCCAAGGTATGCAGCATTTCCGAAACAGGTTCGGGAATTTCCGCATCGTGAAAATAATTAAGGTAAATCATAGAAGCACCTAAAACAACCAAAATAACACCCGTAACACGTCCGACTGTTTTGTTATTCACACGGTTGGCAAAGCGCGCGGAAATCAATGACGATACTGTTGCCGTAACTATGCAAATTATAAGTGCATCGGTGCGTTCAAACACTATTGCGGGATGAATAACGGCGTGACTGATAAAGCCGATAAGCGCGGTAAAGGTCATGATAAACGTGCTTGTACCCACGGCTGTTTTAAGGTCATATCCGAGAAAGGCAGTAAAAACGACCAGCATCATCATACCGCCGCCTGTTCCCACAAAGCCGGTACCGAACCCGATGGTAAGTCCGAAAAAGACGGATATAATTATCTCCTTTAGATTCAGTCTGACATTAGCGCTGTCCGCTCCCGATTTTGACGTATCGGGTTTGACCAGAAAGCGTATGCCGATACAGAACGTGAGAAACAGTGTAAATCCCCCCCAAAACAACATTTCCCGCAAGATATGCCACGTAGCTGCCCACAGCGCTTAAAGCAATAATACAGGACATGAGTATCCAGCCATGCTTTAAATCAATCTTTTTATTTTTTGCATAGATTGACGTAGCTGCGGCAGAACCGAGAATATCGGATGCCAATGCAATGGCTGTCGCCTGATAAGCTCCATGTTCCCCGCTGAATGAGGGACAAAGAACAATTAAAATCGGTACCATAACCGTTGCGGCGGAAAGCCCTGCCAAACCCGTACCTATTCCTGCGCCTAAGGCAGCGATAAAATACCAAAAATACTCCACAAAAATCACCTTGTTTTTATCGGATAAATATGATATAATTATAATCGACATTTGTTGATTATGCAACCGACAAATTTGCCCTATTTGTTGAACGTGGAGGCGTAACGATGAGATCACAGTATGAACAAAAGGTTTTTGTAACCAAATCCAAAATTTTCAGTGCCTTTACACAGCTCATGCATAGGAAAAATATCCACAATATTTCCATAACAGAGCTTTGCAGCTTGGCGGAAATCAATCGCAGTACGTTTTACAAGCATTTCGGCAGCCAATACGATGTGCTTAATGAAATGACGGATAATTTTCTCAACGGCTTGGAAGAACGCCTTAAGGATATTTCTCCCGACGACAGGGAGGAAACGGAGCATAGAGTTACCGCCTGCCTTGAATATATGGTGCAAAATTCCGATGCTGCACTGATGCTGATGAAAAACTGTACGGGTAACGATTTTGTGCAAAGATTATTTACCATGCCCAAAATAATCGATTTACTCAACGAAAGGCTGCGTCACGTAGAGAACGACGAGAAGATGCAGGGGATAATTTCTTTTGTGACATATGGTGCTTTCCGACTTATTCTGGAATGGGTCACCACGCCCGACCGTGCCGACCCCAAGGAGGAAACAGCCTTAATATTGAGCCTTGCAAGGAAGATATGTGATTAATGCTATATACCAAAATAAGTCAATTATTTCCCGCAGTTGTACGAAATATTTGGAATGATACCGAAAATACGGAGCTTTCGCTAAAAAAAATAAAAAAATTTTGCCTTTTCTCTTGACAAGCTGTTTATTTTAGTGTATAATTTATCTGTTATCCTCGCACATAGGGAGTTTTCTCCGCAGAGTTATGTGCGTAATCCAAGAGGAGGTGCTTTTAAATGGCAAAACTGAATGAAACCTATGAATTGATGGTTATTTTCAGCGTTAAGGACGGCGAAGAAAAGGTAAAGGAACTGGTTGAAAGATTTAAGACCATGATTACCGAAAACGGTACTCTTGAAAATGTTGACGAGTGGGGCAAGAGAAGACTTGCTTACGAGATCGACTACCAGTCCGAGGGATATTATACCCTTTACACTTTCACTTCTTCCCCTGATTTCCCCAAGGAGATCGAGCGTGTTCTTAACATCACCGACGGCGTTATGCGTTCGCTGGTAACTGTAAAGTAAACTTATGGAGGTTGATTGTTGTGCTTAATTCCTGTGCAATAAACAAAGTCATTCTTATGGGCAGACTTACCCAAAATCCCGAACTCAGACAGCTCCCCAGCGGTTCCAATACCTGCAGATTCACGGTTGCTGTAGACAGAGGTACAAACCAGTCAACCAATGAACGTATGACTGATTTTATCACTGTTAATGCATGGGATAAAAATGCCGAGTTTGCAAGCCGCTACTTAAGCAAGGGAAGACTTATTCTCGTTGAGGGTAACCTGAAAACAGGCTCATACGATGATCGTAATCATCCCGATGTAAAGCATTATACCTGCGAGGTGTATGCCGAAAGAATTTCTTTCGGTGAAACAAAATCCTCTCAAGGCGGCGGTTACAGCCAGGGCGGTTACAGCAATCAGAATTCCTACCAAAATCAAGGCGGCTCCTATCAGCAGCCTGCTCCCCAGAGCTCCGCTGCTACCGTGAATGACTTCTCCGATTTTGAAGAGGTTATATCCGACAGCGATTTGCCGTTCTGATTTCAATTGTTTCAATTCAATGTATGAAGGAGGTTTCAACCATGGAAAGAGATAGAGAAAGATCACCCAGAGGTGCAAGAAGAGGTCGTAAAAAGGTTTGCCAGTTCTGTGCTGACAGAGTTGACAAGATTGATTATAAGGATGTTGCAAGACTTAGAAAGTGCATGACCGAAAGATCCAAGATTCTTCCCCGCCGTGTTACCGGTACTTGCGCATATCACCAGAGAGAGCTTGCCTCTGCTATTAAGAGAGCAAGACATATGGCACTTATTGCATACGTTCCCGACTGATTTCGGACTGTTTTTGCCTAACGGCGGATGAAATTCTGTCGTTAGGCTTTATTATTAAAAAAGAAAAAAAGACGGAGGTATTTTACCATGGATAAGGAACAGTTTCTTGCGAAAATTAACGAAAATCTTTTATCCGAATACAGGACCGATATTTCACATGCTGATGTAAAGCAGCTGCATAACGCTGTAAGCCATGCAGCTATGAGCGATATCATTTCCCTTTGGAATGACACCGAAAAGCGCAGAAACGAGGGCAGACGCGCATATTACCTTTCCGCTGAGTTTCTCATGGGACGTGCCGTTTACAATAACCTTTACTGTGCGGGACTTCTCGATGAGGCAAAGGAGCTCTTTGCTGAAAACGGCGTTGACATAGCTTGCCTTGAAGAGGTTGAGGATGCCGCTCTCGGTAACGGAGGCTTGGGACGTCTTGCAGCCTGCTTCCTTGACAGTGCCGCCTCCTGTGATATTGCCCTTGACGGCTACGGCATACGCTACAGATATGGCTTGTTCAAGCAGTCTATCGGTAACGGTTTCCAGCAGGAATCCGCCGATTCCTGGCTTGACTGGGGCGATGCATGGAGCGTTCGCTGCGACAGTGACGCAGTAATCGTTGAATTTGCAGATCAAACTGTAAAGGCTGTGCCTTACGATACCCCTATTATCGGTTTTAACCGCAAGGCTGTAAACACACTTCGCCTTTGGCAGGCTGAATCCGTAAGCGGTTTTGATTTTGGCAGATTTGATAGTCAAGATTATATGGGCGCTTCAGAAAATAAGGTTCTTGCCGAAGCTATCAGCGATGTGCTTTACCCTAACGACAATACCGAAAAGGGCAGACGGCTGAGGCTCAAGCAGCAGTATTTCTTTGTGTCCGCTTCCGTACAGGATATAGTCAGACGCTATAAGGCTAAGTACGGTGATGATTTTTCACATTTTGCACAGTGTTATGCCCTTCAGCTTAACGATACCCACCCGACGGTAGCTATTCCGGAGCTTATCAGGATATTCATGTTCAAGGAAGGCATGTCCTTTAACGAGGCATTTGATATTGTAAGCAAGACCTGCAATTACACCAACCACACTGTTATGTCCGAGGCTCTCGAAAAATGGGATGTTAACCTGTTTAAGAGTGTAATTCCTACCGTGTACGAAATTGTACTGCTTATCAACAACCATTTGAAAAAATACCTTGCGGGAATCGGTCAGACCGAGGAGCAGATGGCTGATAAGCTTATTGTCAAGGATGGCAGAATACACATGGCTTGGATGGCTATATATGCCTCCGCACATACCAACGGTGTTGCCGCACTCCATACCGATATTCTCAAAAATGATGCTTTAAAGCAGTGGTATGATATCTTCCCCGAACGTTTCCAAAACAAGACAAACGGTATCACCCCGAGAAGATGGCTCGGTCTTTGCAACCCTGAGCTTTCAGCGCTGATTACATCGAAGATAGGTGCAGGCTGGGAAACCGATCTTGACAGGCTTTCGGATTTGAGAAAATTTGTTGATGAGCCTGCTACCATAAATCAGTTCCTTGAAATTAAGAAGCAGAAAAAGCAGCAGCTGTGCGACTATATCAAAAAGCATGAGGGCATTGAAATTAACCCCGAATGGGCATTCGATATCCAGTGCAAGCGTCTGCATGAATACAAAAGACAGCTCCTTAATGCTTTCTCCATCATGGATTTGTATTTCCAGATTAAGGAGAATAAGCTGCCCGATCTCCAGCCGACCGTATTTATATTCGGCGCTAAGGCTGCGCCTGCTTACAGACGCGCAAAGGGAATTATCAAATATATTAACGAGATAGCAAAGCTTGTAAACAATGACCCGGATACCAAGGATAAGCTTAAGGTTATATTCGTTCAGAACTACAATGTATCCTACGGTGAAAAGCTGTTCCCTGCCGCTGATATATCAGAGCAGATTTCCACTGCCGGACTGGAGGCATCGGGAACGGGCAATATGAAATTTATGCTTAACGGTGCGGTTACACTGGGCACATACGACGGTGCAAATGTCGAGATTGTCCAGGAGGCAGGCTGGGAGAACGAATACATTTTCGGTGCAAGAGTAGAAGAGCTTGCAATTGTACGCCCCACCTATAACCCGAGAGAGAAGATTTACAACAGGAATGACAGAGTCAAGAGAGTGGTTAACACCCTTGTTGACGGGACGTTCAATGACGGTGATACAGGTATGTTCGGCGAGCTGTTCAACAGCCTTATCAACGGATGCAGCTGGCATCGTCCCGATAACTACTTCCTCCTTACCGACTTGGAGGGATATATCGACACCAAGCTGCGCTGTCTGTACGATTACAAGGACAGACACACCTTTGGAAAGAAGTGTTGGATGAATATTGCCGCAAGCGGAAAGTTTTCCTCCGACAGAACCGTAAGGCAATACGCTGAGGAGCTTTGGATGCTGTAAGCTTTACAATGTGAAGTGCATCCCCTCTTTGCCGCAAAAGGCAAGGAGGGGATGTTATAGCAGAAAGGAATAAATTATGCAGGACTTGCAGGATAATATCAAGAAGGAAATTATGACTTTAATTTCCGACAATACCAACGAATCATTGCAGGATATGTATAACCGTATGATGGAGCTTATGAGCTGTTATAAATGCGCTATATATGAGGCTGAAACAAAATTTAAGGTGCTTAACGAGGAATTTTCCCTGTTTCATGAACGCAATCCCATTGACAGCATTAAAACATGGCTTAAATCCTTTGAAAGCATAAGTGAAAAGCTGACGAGGAAAAATCTGCCCGTTTCCATTACCTCAATTGAAAAGAATCTCAACGATGTTGCGGGAATAAGGGTGATTTGCTCCTTTGTTGACGACATATATATGCTTGCGGACTGCCTTATACGACAGGACGATATAAAGCTGCCGGAAACGAAGGATTACATAGCCAATCCTAAGCCAAACGGCTACAGAAATCTGCATCTTATAGTGGAAATACCGATTTTTCTCCATGATGAAAAAAAAACCTATGCGTGTGGAGGTTCAGCTAAGGACAATTGCAATGGAGTTTTGGGCGAACCTTGAACACAGACTGCGTTATAAGAAGGATCTTGATTCGGACATATTGACACAAATTTCCGAGGAGCTTACCGACTGCGCAGAAACTATCTCCGATTTGGATAACCGCATGCAGAAAATTAAGGATATAATAGATAATTAGTAGAAAACAGGTGAGATGCTTAGCTGCCCCTCACCTGCTTTTATTATCTCAGCGACCTTGCATCGCAGTATTCGCAAACGCACATATCCTCCGTGCCGGTAAAGCTCTTTGGGAGATAATCCTCCTTTTGAGTTATGCAGGCGGGATTCTGACACCTGAAATCGGGATAAACCTCGCCCTTTAAAAGCGGTGTGGAAGCATTTGGACTTTCAAGAATTGACATAACCAGAGCCATACGCACATAAACGCCGTTTTTAGCCTGCTTGAAGTAAAGTGCCCTCGGGTCATCGTCAACATCCATAGGAATTTCGTCAACCCTTGGCAGTGGGTGAAGTACAATCAGGTCATTCTTTCCCTTTGACAGCTTTCTTCTGTCAAGGCAATACGCATCCTTTAGGGAAAGATATTCATCCTCACTGGAAAAGCGCTCTTTCTGAACCCTTGTCATGTAGAGAATATCAAGCCCTCCTATGGCATTTTCCAATACGGGATTTTCGGTAAATTCACAATTCTTTACCTTTAAAATATCCTTGATATATGCAGGCATACCAAGCTCGGGAGTAGATATAAACACAAACTTAATTCCCTGAAAATCAGAAAGAGCCTTGCACATGGAGTGGACGGTTCGTCCGTTTTTAAGGTCACCGCAAAGACCTATTGTCAAATTGCTCAGTCTCCCCTTTTCCTTATATATAGTCAGCATATCCGTAAGGGTTTGTGTGGGGTGGAGATGACTTCCATCCCCTGCATTGATAATGGGACAGTCCGCCATAAGTGCAGCTGCCTTAGCCGCACCCTCCATCGGGTGGCGCATAACCATTATATCCGCATAGGAGGACACTATTTTTGTGGTATCCTTAAGGTTTTCTCCCTTTGCAACGGAGGATGTGGCGGGGTTATCGAAGCCTATTATAGTTCCGCCGAGGCGCAGCATAGCTGTCTGAAAGGAAATCTGCGTCCTGGTCGAGGGCTCATAGAATAAGGTTGCCATAATCTTTCCCTCACACACCTTTGAGTATTTTGAGGGATTTTCGGAAATATCAGCTGCAAGCTTGATTATCTTCAGCCACTGCTCGCTGCTCATATCATCGAGATCTATAAGGTTTGTGTACTTGGACATTATCATAAGAATATGTACCGCCTTTCAGCATATTTATTGACACCTGTTACATTATACAACATTTTTTTTATTATGGCAAGGGCAATCTATGAATTTTTTATGTGATAGCTAATATTATTTGCCTATTAATAAAGCTGCACCGAGTTATGATTTCGGTGCAGCCTTCCATTTTAAATCGTCAATTAACACAGCCCTTTATCTTATCAATAGTATTTTTTTCAAGTCTTGATACCTGTGCCTGGGAAATGCCGATTTCCTTTGCAACCTCAACCTGAGTTTTACCTTGAAAAAAGCGCAGATACAGTATGTTTTTTTCACGCTCCTGCAAACCCACGATTGCGTCCCGAAAGGCAAGCTCGTCTATCCAGTCGGTAAAATCGCTTTTGTCACCTAATTGGTCAAGGACATATAGAGTATCTCCCGAATCCGAATAAACAGGCTCATAAATAGACACCGGATCGGTAATGCTTTCAAGTGCAATAACCACCTCCGATTTAGGCATTTCGATACGTGCCGCTATTTCATCAATGGTAGGTTCACGCTGAAGCTCACCTGTCAGAGCCTCCTTTGCCTGCATTGCTCTGTAGGCAAGATCCCGCAGCCCTCTGCTTACCCTTATAGGTGTGCAGCCACGGAGATAACGGCGTATTTCCCCGCTTATCATGGGCACTGCATAGGTAGAAAATCGAACGTCAAGCTCTGTATTGAAGTTGTCAATGGCTTTCATAAGACCTATGCAGCCCACTTGAAATAGGTCGTCGGGATTTTCACCGCGGCTCATAAATTTTTGCATTACATTGAGAACAAGCCGCAGATTGCCCTTTATAAGCCTTTCCCTTGCGGCTTTATTTCCGCTATGGGCTTTTTTCAGCAGCTCCATCTTCTCGTTCTCATCGAGAACCTCCAATTTTGACGTATCCACTCCGCATATATTAACCTTATTGTAGTACATTTTTCACACAACCCTTTTGCCACATTTCCTCTCCGTAAAATTATTGGCTGCGAGGGTGTCTGTTATACATTTTGAATGTCAGCAATATTTTCCTTACAATATCTTGCTATATACAGAAAAGTATGGTATAATATCGTCATAAAATGTTTACAAAATATATTACATTATCCTTATAAATTCAGTCCCTATTATTTGTATATATTATGAGGGCGAAAAGGGGTGGTCGAAAAATGACAGATAGCTGCTTTTCCGATTGTATACAGCTGGTGCAGTCGGGAGATATGAACGGTCTGAAACAAATCTACACGGAATACGGGAAAATGATATATTCCGTTGCCCTGCAAATATGCCGAAACCAACACACGGCGGAGGACATTACAAGCCTGTTCTTCATGCGTCTGAAAAAAGCCGCGATGGTGTATAAAGGCGGCTGCGGTCACAAGAAATGGTTGGCTGTATCCGCGCGAAATCTTACGCTTAACTACATTCAAAGGCAGTCACGAGAAGTCCCCGAAGATATTTCAGATGAAAAAAGTACCCTTTCATCCACAGCAGACCCAAAGCAATTTGAGGAAAGCACAATCGCTGCCGCTGCCACGGTAAAGGCTCTGTCAATTTTAGAGGATAACGACCGTGAAATTGTAAATCTTAAGGTTTACGGCGGATTTACCTTCGGCGAAATTTCGGATATTCTCAAAATTCCCCCAAGCACTGTCGCGTGGCATTACCGCACCGCTTTGGGACGGTTGAAAAAATACTATGAAGAGGAGGCTGATTTATAATGTCTGACAATAAACGCATTACGGAAAAATACATAGACCATATGAACAGCCTTTCGCTGGATATGGATAAGCTGTGGGATAAAATCATTTCTGATGACACAGACAGCAATTCGGATACCGACATCGCCCTCTTTGAGGCTGCCTACGAGGAATGTGTAAAGGATGAAAAGCATAAAGCCAAAATCAAAAAAAATCGTGGCAGACTTCTTACCTGTGCAGCCGCAATTGTGATTGTCATTATTGTCCTGCCCTTAACCATGATGCATAACGAAACTGTAACTGTTTCCGAAAGCAGTGACAGCATTGCCGCAGATGAGGTTTTTTACGAAAATGACGACAGCACTCTTCAATCCGAGGAAAGCGGTGTTATTCTGTCCTCTGGCGGATGGGATTACAGCGAAAATGCGTCATTAGGGGAAAATGTTGACTACAAGACCCTGAAACTTGCCTATTCCAACGGAGAAATCTACAACGCAAAGGCATCTGCCGACATTGAGGAGGAATATTTTGTGGAATCCGCCGTTCTCAAGGAAACAGAGCTTTTTCTTGACGGAAGTGTGAAATCCTACGAAATGTCGGACAGCGGTGAAGTTGTGTATGAAATCTCGGTTATTCACCTTGTTTCCGACACCGTGGAATCCCTGCCGGAAACAGTAAGCGTTTATTCCGGCAGCTGCTATATGCTGCTGACAGGGCGTGAATATCTTCTCCCTATTGCAATAGTGGACGATAAGCTGCAGATAGTCTTTGAAAATGCACCGCAGATCGAATTTACACTTGACAGAGAAATCCTATATCACAATGGCTGGACTTCCCTTGAATCGGAGGAATATGCAACCGTAAGCGGCTGCACACAGGTTTACAAGGACGATTATTTTTACGACCGAATGAACCTGACAAGCGAAGCCGCTCTCGAATCCCTCTTTAATGCATGGAAAGCAGCCAAGGAAACCCAATAAACATGGAGGTATCATTATGAATATAACAGCAGGAAAATACACGGCAGCCGCTTTATCGGCGGTTTTGGCAATATCGTCCCTAACCGCCTGCGGCAGCAGCATGGAAAGCGACACATATTACAATAACAGCAGCGTTGCCTGTGACGATGTGGCGGCTGAGGAAGCTGCGGAAAACGCAGGTATATCCTACGGAGAAACAATAACAGCAGACATTTCTGAACAGAATGATGAGGAATACAGCTACATAGAGGAAAGCGGATTTCTTTCGGTAAGAACATCTCCCCTCTCCACCTTTTCGGCGGATGTCGATACGGCGTCCTATACCAATATACGCCGCCTTATTACGTCCGACAGCGATGTTCCGATAGATTCCGTGAGGATTGAGGAGATAATAAACTATTTCGATTACGGATATGACGACCCCAATGAGGATGAACCCTTCGGCATATACACAGAGCTTGCCGACTGCCCGTGGAATGAGGAAACACAGCTGTTTATGGTGGGTATAAATACCGAAAGCATCGATATGGAGGAACGGGAACCTATGAACCTTGTTTTCCTCATTGACGTGAGTGGTTCGATGTATTCCGATGACAAGCTACCGTTGGTACAGAAATCCTTTTCAATGCTGACGGATAATCTTTCATCAAGCGACAGGATTTCCATTGTAACCTATGCAGGCAGTGATGCGGTTCTGCTTGAGGGTGCTGACGGAAACGACAGGGAAAAAATACTTGAAATTATCAACAGCCTTGAGGCAGGCGGCTCTACCGCAGGTGCGGCAGGTATAACAACTGCCTATGAAATAGCGGAGAAATACTTCATTGAGGGAGGCAACAACAGAATTATACTTGCAACCGACGGCGACCTGAATGTGGGTATATCCTCCGAATCGGAGCTTATACGATTGGTTGAGGAAAAGCGTGAAAATGGTGTGTATCTCTCCGCTTTAGGCTTTGGTACGGGTAATTACAAGGATAACAGACTTGAAGCAATTGCCGATTACGGAAATGGCAACTACTCTTATATTGATTGCGAAAGGGAGGCTGAAAGGGTACTTGTCAAGGAGATGAGCGGCACATTGATTACCGTTGCAAAGGACGTGAAATTCCAGGTTGAATTTAATCCCGAAAATGTGAAAGGCTACCGATTGATAGGCTATGAAAATCGCGCCCTTGCAGATGAGGATTTCGCCGATGACACAAAGGATGCGGGAGAAGTAGGCGCAGGTCATTCAGTTACGGTGCTTTACGAAATTATTCCCGCAGACAGCGATATGTCCTTTAACGAACCCGACCTTAAATACTCCGACAGCGACACTGCAGAGCTGTCAAACGAGCTGCTGACCCTAAGCATACGTTACAAAATGCCTGACGGTGATGAAAGCAGACTGCTTACTTATCCTGTGCAGGCGGACATATATTCCCCCGCCATGAGTGAAAAGCTGTGCTTTGCATCGGCTGCTGCCGAATTTGGTATGATTCTCCGTGAAAGCAGCTTTATAGGTGATTTTGGCTTGCAGGACATAATCAGCCAGCTTTCCGACTATGACTACTCCGATGACGAATACAAGACGGAATTTATCTACTTAGTAAAGCTGCTTGATCTGAAAAAATACACAAATCAGTAGATATAGTTATCACGGCATAAACGACAAAAGCCTTGTGAAAAAATCACAGGGTTTTTGCCGTTGTATAAAAAATCGGATAAACAAAAAGTCCTGCAAACAAAACGTTTACAGGACTTATGGCGGAGAAGGAGGGATTCGAACCCTCGATGCGCTATAAACGCATACACGAGTTCCAGTCGTGCGCCATAAACCAGGCTAGGCGACTTCTCCATATTGCTTTCTTTAAAAGCAATCCCAAGCAACTATTGAATTATATCATATGAAAATCAATTTGTCAAGTGCATTTAATGATTTTTTTCTGATTTTTTGTCAAAATTACGTTCTGCACAAAATTTCAGTGGAAATATGCGCAATTTAACAAATGCTATTTTCCTGCTGTATTCTTCCTGTATCCCATATAGCTTTCAAGTATGATTACAGCTGCAACCTCATCAACTACATTTTTTCGCTTTTTTCCCCGAACGTTTACCTCATTAAGATAGTTATGCGCCGATACCGTTGTGCATCTCTCATCCCACATTACCGTTTCTATACCGCAGCTTTCCTTTACTTTCTCGGCAAATAGGATGCATTTTTCGGCTCTCTCCCCTACTGTGCTATTCATATTTTTAGGGTAGCCCACAACTATAAGCTCCGCTTTTTCTTTAAGTGCAAGCCGTGAAACCGCATCGGCACACCTGTCAAAGTTTCGTTCAAATATAACGGTAAGGGGCGAGGCAAGCAGCTCGCTTTTGTCGCAAACCGCTATGCCTGTTCTGCTGTCGCCAAAATCAACCGACATTATCTTCATGCTATGTCCTCACCATACCTTTACGGAACCGGTAAGCTCCGTTACCGACGATAAACCTTGATTGCGGCAGTATTCCGACAATCCCTCAACTATCTTTACGGGGCAATTGGGGTCGCTGAAAAGAGCCGCACCGACTTGAACAAGCACTGCTCCAGCCATCATCATTTCAACCGCATCCTCCCAAGAGGAAACGCCGCCCATGCCGCAAACGGGTATTTTTACGGCATTTGCTGTCTGCCATACCATTCTAAGCGCCACGGGGAACACAGCCGGTCCGGAAAGTCCGCCCACATTGTTGTGAAGTATCGGGCGCTTTGTACGAATATCTATTCTCATGCCCAAAAGTGTATTTATAAGGGACACGGCATCTGCACCCTCCGACTCGCAGGCCTTAGCTATTTCCGTTATATCCGTTACATTAGGGGAAAGCTTCATCATAACAGGCTTGCTTGTTGCCTTTCGCACCACCCGTGTTATCCTTGCCGCACCATCGCACGATACTCCGAATGCCGCACCGCCTGCCTTGACATTGGGACAGGATATATTTACCTCAATCATATCCACATCGGTAGAATCCAGCTTTTCCGCAACAGTGCGGTATTCGTCTTCGTTTGAACCTGCAATATTCGCTATAACTACGGTATTCTTTGTTTTAAGATATGGCAGCTCCTCACCGATAAAATGATCTATGCCGGGATTTTGCAGCCCCACACTGTTAAGCATACCGGAGGGTGTTTCCGCAATTCTCGGCGGCAGATTACCGTTTCTCCGCGAGCCGGTAGTTCCCTTAACAGATATTCCTCCAAGGAGCGACAGGTCGAAAAATTCTTCATATTCCCTACCATATCCGAATGTACCCGATGCGGGGATAATGGGGTTTTTAAAATGCACCCCTGCAAAGTCCACTCCAAGCCTTGACATATCAATCATTAAAACAGAACCTCCTCGCCGCTGAAAACAGGGCCGTCCTTACATACATGCTTATAAAATTCCTCTCCGTCCTTGACGGTTCGGCAGGCACAGACAAGACACGCACCGACACCGCAGCCCATTCTCTCCTCTAAGGAAACCTCACACCGAATATCCGCCGCCCTTGCAATGTCAACTACACCCTTCAGCATAACCGATGGTCCGCAGGCGTAAATAATATCGGGTTTCATGGTATTAAGCTCTTCGGAAAGGACTGCTGTGACAAATCCTTTTTTTCCAACCGAGCCGTCATCGGTGCAAAGCACGGTTCTTGCACCGGTTTCTGCGAAATCCTCTTGAAGAATAACGGCTGCCGCATTTCTGAACCCGCTTATAACCGTGGCATTTTTTCCGTAATGCTTAGCTATCGGGAGCATGGGGGGATTGCCTATTCCGCCACCGATTATAACAGTCCTTTTGTCGTTATCAAGCAGGGTAAATCCCCTGCCGCCCAGCGGTGCTACCATATCTATAAGCTGTCCCTTGCAAAGGTTTGAAAGCTCCTTTGTGCCATTGCCCCTTACCTGGAAAACAATGCGTATTGTACCCTTTTCGGCATCTATTCCGCAAAGGGAAATCGGACGGCGCAGCATAAAGCCGTCAACCTTGATATTAACAAATTGACCGCATACGGCGGTTTTTGCAATTTCCGGACAAAAAACGGTCAAGTCGTAGATTTCCGCCGCTATTGATTTTTTTTCGACAATAGGATACAGTCCTTGTGTGTATTTCATTTTTACCTCCGAACCTATATAAAGCACAGAGAGTAGAAAAACAAACCCTAAATAGTTTGAATTCCAAACTCTCTGCTCCATATCATGGTATCGTGTTATATTTTTGTAATGTCTATCATTTCGATATTATCTATGTTCTTATTCATTGCCAAAATATCGGCAACAGCATTGGCTGTATCTATAGCCGTAAGACAGCATATGGAACGTTCAACGGTTTTTCTGCGTATTTTCACGCTGTCAAAGGCGGGGATACGTCCCTTTGCCGAAGTGGATATTACATAGTTTATCTTTCCGCTGTCAAGAAGCGTCATAACATTTGGCTTTTCCTCAGACGCTTTTCTGACAACATTGGCAGCAACCATATTTTTGTTCAGAGTGGAGGCTGTTCCGCTTGTAGCGTAAATATCAAAGCCCAGCTGTTCAAACTTCTGTGCAACGTAAATAATCTCCTGCTTGTCGGTATCTCTTACGGTAATGAGGACACCGCCGTCCTTTTTCATATTGTACCCTGCTGCGATAAGTCCCTTATACAAGGCATCCTCAAAGGTTTTGGCAATTCCCAGACATTCACCGGTGGACTTCATTTCGGGTCCAAGCGCAGTATCTACGTCATGGAGCTTTTCAAAGCTGAATACAGGAACCTTTACTGCGATATAATCCGCTTCCTTGTAAAGACCGCTGGTATAGCCCTGCTCCTTAAGAGAGTGTCCGAGCATTATCTTTGTGGCAATATCAACCATCGGAACGCCCGTAACCTTGGATATATACGGCACTGTTCTTGATGAACGAGGATTAACCTCAATAACGTAAACCTCGTTATTGTAAACAACATACTGTATATTTACAAGTCCTATAGCGTGCAGCTCCATAGCAAGACGGCGTGTATATTCGATTATTGTTTCACGGATACGCTTGGTAAGTGTAAGCGCAGGGTAAACGGAAATTGAGTCGCCTGAATGAACACCCGCTCTTTCGATATGCTCCATAATTCCCGGGATAACATAGTCCGTACCGTCACATATAGCGTCTACCTCTACCTCCTTGCCCATCATGTACTTGTCGATGAGAACAGGGTTTTCCAAGGCTGTTCTGGTGATAATTTCCATATACTCCACTATATCCTGGTCGGAATGGGCAATTATCATATTCTGACCGCCAAGCACATAGGAAGGACGCATAAGCACGGGATAGCCAAGCTGTTTGGCTGCTGCCAATGCTTCATCAACGTTCATAACCGTATGTCCTGCGGGACGGGGTATGCCGCACTTATTAAGCAGCTCATCGAAACGCTCCCTGTCCTCCGCCGCATCAATGCTGTCTGCGGAAGTACCTAAGATATTTACTCCTCTTTCAGCTAAATGCTTTGTTAGCTTAATAGCCGTCTGGCCACCAAACTGTACAACAACGCCGTAGGGCTGTTCCGTATCGATTATAGAGTCAACGTCCTCTGCGGTAAGGGGATCAAAATAAAGTCTGTCGCCTGTATCAAAGTCTGTGGAAACGGTTTCAGGGTTATTATTGCATATTACCGCATCATATCCCAATTCCTTTAGTGCCCACACGCAATGAACGGAGCAATAGTCAAACTCTATTCCCTGACCTATTCTGATAGGACCCGAACCGAAAACTATTACTCTTTTCTTTCCCTTATCGGTTCTGTCAATGAACTGCTTAGCCTCATTCTCACTGTCAAATGTGGAGTAGAAATAAGGTGTTTCAGCCTTAAATTCTCCGGCACAGGTATCAACCATTTTATATACGGCATCGCTGTGCTTTGGACAATCCTGACCGCTTATCCTCTTGATAGTGCTGTCAAGGTAGCCGTAACGCTTTGCCAAATCATATTTTTCAGCTGTAAGCTCTCCCTCTGCAAGGAATCTTTCCAGCTCAACGAGGTTTTTAAGCTTGGATATGAACCAGCAGTCTATCATGGTTATCCGATGTATTTCCTCTACGGATATTCCCCTTTTCAGTGCCTCAAAAACAACGAATGAACGCTCATCGTCAACGTCATGGAGCTTTTCATGCACTTCATCATCGGACATCTTTGCAAGCTTTTTCAAATTCATGGTATCCAGTCCAAGCTCAATGGAGCGTACAGCCTTCATCATAGCCTGTTCAAAGGAAGTACCAATTGCCATTACCTCTCCGGTCGCCATCATCTGTGTGCCCAATGTTCTCTTAGCGTATACGAATTTATCAAAGGGCCATTTGGGGAATTTTACTACAACATAATCCAGTGCAGGCTCAAAGCAGGCATAGGTTTTTCCCGTAACGGCATTTATAATTTCGTCAAGGGTATATCCTATGGCAATTTTAGCCGCAACCTTTGCAATAGGATAGCCTGTTGCCTTGGAGGCAAGGGCTGATGAACGGGAAACTCTGGGGTTTACCTCGATAACCGCATATTCAAAGGTTGTGGGGTGAAGAGCAAACTGACAGTTGCAGCCTCCCTCTACCTTAAGCTCGGAAATAATATTCAGTGCGGCAGTACGCAGCATCTGATATTCCTTATCTGTAAGTGTAACCGCAGGTGCTATTACTATGGAATCGCCTGTGTGTACACCCACAGGGTCAAAATTCTCCATGGAGCAGACGGTTATAACGTTGTCCTTTCTGTCACGAATAACCTCAAACTCTATTTCCTTCCAACCGCTTATACACTTTTCCACAAGAATTTGGGTAATGGGTGAAAGCCGCAGACCGTTTGTTGCAATGTCCGCAAGCTCGTCCTCATTATTGGCAATTCCGCCGCCTGTTCCTCCAAGAGTAAATGCAGGACGAACGATAACGGGATAATCTATAACCTTTGCAAATTCAAGAGCATCCTCGACAGTTTCAACAACCTTTGAGGGGATACAAGGCTCGCCGATTTTTTCCATTGTGTCCTTAAAAGCCTGTCTGTCCTCGGCCTTGTGAATGGTTTCGGGATTTGCTCCAAGCAGCTTTACGTTATGGGACTCAAGAAATCCCTCCTCCGCAAGCTGCATGGAAAGTGTAAGTCCCGTCTGACCTCCGAGAGTGGACAGAATGCTGTCGGGCTTTTCTATCTCGATTATTTTCTTTACAACATCAAGAGTAAGCGGCTCAATATAGACCTTGTCCGCCATTGCCTTATCGGTCATAATAGTTGCAGGGTTGGAGTTTACAAGCACTACCTCCAGTCCCTCCTGCTTAAGCGCTCTGCAAGCCTGAGTTCCCGCATAGTCAAACTCCGCAGCCTGACCGATTATAATAGGACCGGAGCCTATTACCAAAACCTTTTTTATATCCGAATGCAGCGGCATATTACTTATCCTCCTTTGCTTTGTCAATCATATCTATAAACTCGTCAAAGAGATATGCGGTATCATGAGGACCGCCGCAAGCCTCCGGGTGAAACTGAACGGTAAAGCAGGGGAAATTCTTGTAACGTACTCCCTCGCAGGTTTTATCGTTAGCATTAATATGCGAAACCTCGCCCACAGCCGTATCGATGCTGTCGCCTACAACCGCATAACCATGGTTTTGAGAAGTAACAAAGGTCTTATCCAGTGACAAATCGATAACAGGCTGGTTTGCGCCTCTGTGTCCGTACTTAAGCTTTTCTGTTTTTGCGCCGTTGGCAAGTGCCATTAGCTGATGTCCCAGGCATATTCCGAAAATCGGTATGCCGAAATCCTTGATTTTTGTGAGATTAGCTATAATCTCCACATTTTCCGCAGGATTTCCCGGACCGTTGGAGAGCATTATTCCGTCGGGATTTAATGCCTTAACCTCATCGGGTGAGGTGCTTGCGGGTACAACGGTTACATTACAGCCTCTGTTCACAAGCTCCCTGCGTATGTTATATTTATAGCCGAAATCAAACAGCACAACCTCGTATTTGGGGTTTACCGCCTTGTAGTACTCCTTTTCGGAAACTGTAACGCTTTCATCGGCATTTTTTATGGTAAAGGCTTTTATCCTCTCCATAAGCTCGTCCTTTTTCTCGTAAACATTTTCCGTGGTGATAACGCCGTTCATAACGCCGCTTTCACGAATAATTCTTGTAAGACAGCGGGTATCAATGGAATGTATTCCTATAATTCCGTGCTTTTTCAGAAAGGCATCCACATCGCCCTCGCACCTAAAGTTTGAAGGGGTGTTGCACCATTCACGGACAATATAACCGCTTACACAGCTGCCCTTTGATTCGTAATCCTCCTCATTCACGCCGTAGTTGCCGATAAGAGGAAAGGTCTGCGTAACAATTTGACCGAAGTAGCTGGGATCGGAAAGTGTTTCCTCATATGCGGTCATTCCCGTTGCAAATACAATTTCGCCTATTGACGTACCCTTTGCACCCATGGAATAGCCTTCAAATATTCTGCCGTTTTCCAACATTACATAGGCTTTATCGCCCATATTGAATAAAGACATTGGTTAGCCTCCTTTATATTACATGGCAATATGTGCCGTTATATCATCTCTCATGCGGATAGCCTCGCGCCTTGCGGCGAGGGCAAAATCCTTTTCGGGACAGTTTTCCTTTTTATAGGCGCACATAACGGCTCTTGAAGAATTGACAATCGCACCAAGACCGTTTTTATCAAATCCGCCTGCAACACCCTCGGCACCGCCGCCCTGAGCGCCGTAGCCGGGAACTAAGAAAAATGTATGCGGCATACGCTGACGAAGCTTGGAAAGCATCTGAGGATAGGTTGCGCCAACCACAGCACCAACTGCAGAATAGCCGTATTTGCCTATGGTGTCCGAACCCCATTTCTCACACATATCCCCCATAGTTTCATAGATGGTCTTGCCGTCACACAAGTGCCTGTCTTGAAGCTCACCCGAGGATTTGTTCGAGGTTTTTACAAGGACAAATATTCCGCCGCATCCCGCATTTATCACATTAAGCGTGGAATTAATGCAATCGCTTCCAAGGTAACCGTTTACGGTAAGAGCGTCCGCGCCGAAAGCGACCTCACCTTGACCGAATACATCGGTTTCGCCCAGATATGCAGCCGAATAGGCGTCCATAGTTGCACCTATATCGTTCCTTTTACCGTCAAGGATAACATACATTCCCTTGCTTTTTGCATATTCAATAGTTTTGTAAAGCGTCTTTACTCCGTAATAACCGTACATCTCGTAGTATGCGGACTGTGGCTTTACGGCGGGAACTATATCGCAAATCTCATCTATTATCTTCTCATTGAATTTTCTTATGGCAGCCGCCGCAGCTTTAAGGTTAGCACCGTATTTTTCCACGCACTTGTCCTTTATAAATTCGGGAACATAGTCAAGCTTCGGGTCAAGTCCCACAACAGTGGGGTTTTTAAGCTCAATTATCCTATCTATAAGCGTGTCAAAGGATCGTGCATTATTCTCAATTACTTTATCCATATCTATGCCTCCCTATATATTAACCTGCCGTCCGCATAGGTAAGAACTACCTTTCCCTTTAGGCGTTCACCCTTGAAAACGGTGTTGTGTGCCTTAGATTTCAGCTTTTGTGGATCTACAACCCATTCCCTGTTAAGATCCGCAAGTATTATCTCGGCTTTTTCGCCGACCTTTATTTCAAGCGGGACAATACCAAGTATTCTCCTGGGCTGTGCCGACATAATTTTGACTATCCCCTCAATGCTCATGCGTCCCGTATGATAAAGTCGGGTAAGAGTTGCCGCAAAGGATGTTTCCAATCCGACCACACCGTTTGGTGCAGTGAGAAAATCAGCCTTTTCCTCCGCCGCATGGGGGGCATGGTCGGTAACTATGCAGTCCACCGTACCGTCAAGCACTCCCTCAAGCACCGCATCAACATCGCTTTGCTCTCTAAGCGGAGGATTCATGCGGTAATCCGCATCTCTTGACCGCAGCTTTTCGTGTGTGTATGTAAAATAATGAGGTGCGGTTTCGCAGGTTACTCTTACTCCGCCCGCTTTTGCCGCACGAATCATGTTTATACAGCCCTTTGTAGAAACATGGCATATATGAACTCTTGCTCCGCATGATGCGGCAAGAGCAATTTCCCTCGCGGTTACGCAGTCCTCGGAAGCTCTGTCCATTCCCTTAACTCCAAGCTCCTCCGATACACTGCCCTTGTGCATTATACCGCCGTTTATTATGTTTAAATCTTCACAGTGGGAAACAACCAGTAAGCCGTTATCCTTTGTGTCTTTAAGCGTTTCAAGCAGAAGAGCGGCATCTTCCACAGGCTTTCCGTCATCGGATATAAGCCTGCAGCCTGCGGCTTTAAGGGCGTCAAAATCGGTGAGTTTTTCTCCCGACATACCCTGCGTAATTGCGCCAACGGGGTAAATGGCAACTCCTGTCGGCTTTGCCTTTTCTATCATGTACCTGACAGTTTCGGGCGAATCGCATACCGGCTTTGTGTTTGGCATACACGCAACTGCCGTAACTCCGCCTGCCGCAGCACTTGCGCACCCGGTTATTATATCCTCCTTATAGGTAAGTCCGGGATCCCGGAAATGAACGTGCATATCGCAAAGTCCCGGAAGCATTGCAAGTCCTGTGCAGTCTATCACTTCCGCACCGTCACACTCTATATTCCCGCCTATTTCCTCAATAACTCCGTCAACAGCAAGAACATCATTACCTGTCCTTACGCCGCTTTCGTTATATATATCGGCATTTTTAAACAGTATTTTACTCATCACACACCGGCTTTCATAATAACGACCTTGTCACAGCCGTCAATTTCACTCATCATGACCTTTACCGATTCTTCCCTGGATGTAGGAACGTTTTTTCCCACATAGTCGGGACGAATAGGCAGCTCCCTGTGTCCCCTGTCTATTAGCACGGCAAGCTGAATATTGCGCGGTCTGCCCCTGCTCATTATGGCATCAATAGCAGCACGGCAGCTTCTTCCCGTGAATATAACATCGTCCACAAGGACTATCTGCTTGTCCCTGACATCAAAAGAAACAGAGGATCTGTCGCCGTCGGGGACAAATCTGCCATCATCACGATAAGCCGTAATGTCAAGCTTTCCCACAGGCGGTTCAAAACCCTCTGCTTCCTTAATTCTTTCTGCAATTCTTTTAGCGATATACTCACCACCTGACATGATGCCGATAAAACAAAGACCCTCAGCGCCCTTATTTCTTTCGACAATTTCGTAAGAAATACGGGTTATGGCACGTTTCATGGATTTATCATCGAGTATAACCGCTTTCTGAACCAAAATAAACGCCTCCATACAAAAAAAGCCTGTCCGTCAGACTGACAGACAGGCACAGTACACATATGCAAGGGCACAGCAAAAAAGCCGCACTAAGGCACATCACACACAATCAGCCGCCTTGTCAATCTCACGGGATTAACTTAAAGGTCGAACACATATCCGAGAAAATCTCTATACATTTCCTCAAACGCTATGTTGATTATACCACAAACAATTTACTATGTCAACCGTTACACAGTAAAAAAGATAATTAACTTTTAATGAACGGCAGAATTTTCCTTTACATTCTCATCCGAAGTGCCGCTGCTCTCGTCCTCTGAGCCGATATTTTCATCATCGCTGTCGCTCGCAGCTTTAAACACCTTGCCGTATGTTTTCAGCTTCAGCTGATCCAGCGCTTCGGGATAGATGGTAGATTTAAGCCTCGGAAAAGCCTTTATAAGACGATCGGTGGGGGCATCTCTCTCGGAAAGAAGGTTATCATACTCCTCTTTCAGCTTATCGTACTCGTCCTTCATCTTGTCGTAGCCCGCATTGCTAATATCCTGTATCTTATTTGCGGTGGAATCCTTTACCTCCATTAGCTTAATGGTACTGGACGCCAGCTTCTTGCCGGCCCTTACAGAGCCTGCAAGCATAAGCTGTGAAAGCTCATCAAGACGTTGGATTTTTTTATTCAGCTTCAATGCCGCCATCACAGACGCTATCAAATCAATAAGTATAAGTACAGACATTACTATAATAATGCCTACGCCAATATTTTGCGGGAGAGCATTAACCGCTCTTTCCGTAGCAGGCTCGGCAACCTTTACAACAAACGCGCCGCCAAAGCCCCAAAAAAGCGTAACGCCTAGGCAAATATATCCCTTAAAGTTAAATTTTTTATTGGAATAATCCCACCATGTACTGTGAAAAAGCTTTTCCATAAGCAGACCCACAGCAAGCTCAAAGGTAGTACAAAGTATTGCGCAAGCAAAGAACAGCACCACCGGATAAGGCTTGAGAGGACGGAAGAAAACCGTGAGCATAAGTACGCCAAAGCCGTATATGGGACAAATAGGCATATTAAGGAAACCTCTGTTTTGGTATTCACCGGTTTCGTATGTCATATCGCAAACCTCGATAACCCATCCCACAAAGCTCCAGATACAAAAGAGAAGATACATCTGATAAAAGCTCAGCTCAATAAAGGGTATCGTCTTAAAGATTGAATCCATAATAATTTTGCCTCCAAAATTATGCAAAATGGGTTAAATCATGTCCGCACCGTTCACTCTCATTCTGAATGTAACGCCCAAAAATGCGGCAGACTTTCGGCAGAGTATCATTCTCTGCATAAATATTTCAAAATAATCCATAACCGACGATATTCTCTTATCAATCGTCAAATCAAGTATAAGCTCGCTCTTATCCTCACTGAAATAAAGCTCGGATTTTTCAACGGCGAAATTAACGCGATCGTGTATATCTCCCGCAAGATCGGCAATATTCCTTACCCTGCTTCGCCTTACATCCGTTTTATCGGCGATAATAAGCGCCGCTGTAATTGCATTGAGAGGCTGTGCCGTAGCTTCGTCATGATTTCCTATAGCCGAAATAATGTCATAAATCTCATTTGCGGGCATATTCAGATTATCGAGCAGTCTGAACGCCATAACCGCACCGCTCTGTGCATGGTCAACACGGTTTATAACATTTCCTATATCGTGAAGATATGCCGCTATCATGCCAAGCTCCACCTTGCGTTCATCACAGCCCATAGTTTCAAGTATCATCTTGACAGTATCTGCCACCTTTTCAACGTGGGCAAAGGAATGCTCCGTATACCCCTGCGCTTTAACGGCAGCATCGGCATTTTCTATATATGTGCGAATATCCGGATTTTGCCTAATATACTTATATGTTACCAAGCTTGACAAGTCAAAAACCTCCCCTTGAAACACAACACCGCAAAATGTATTATACCGCTAAATATCATGTTTGTCAAGTCTTTTTCCTCTTTATTTTAAGAAGCTACATAATAACGTTATATGTTTCGCCCGATTTTATTACATTTTGACTAAATTACACAATTTTTTGCAGAATGTTTTGCCTGTGTTTCCAAATTGTAACCACAAAAGCTATTGACTGTATCTTAGATGTGGTTTATGATGTGGTTTATAATGTATATGTGGGATTTTGCCTGTATTTTAACAGCAATTTTTTGCAGGCGGTGTACAGAAGATATATACAAGACATCGTCTAAGCGTAAGAACAATTTAAGAAACGGAGTTGAATATTTTGAAGCTTTTTAAAGCTGTGTTCAATGCTGTGTTCTGTTTTGCCGTATTTGCCGTGCTGTTGGTGTTCGGCTGCTTTTACCTTTATAACAGGGACATAGAAAGCGGTGCTGTGGTTGTGGAGGAAAGCAATATTACCGAGCCTCCCGAACAGATTTCAGCGGCACAGTCAGCTGCCGAAACCGAGCCATATCAGTCCGATGAAAGCACTGACGACAATATTTCGGAGGAAGAAAGCAGCGGCTTTACCATATCGTTTACTGTGCTGGGTGACTGTATTCTTTCATCCAATGACGGCGATACCCGTGAGGGCACTTTTATCGAAACGGCTAAGTCACAGTCCAATTATTATTTCTTTGAAAAGGCTAAGCCTTACTACAAAAACAGCGACTTTGTGCTTGCAAACTGTGAGTTTGTAATGAGTGACAGCACCCTTTCCAAGTCTGATAAGGACGGAACGGCATTTTGGTTTAAGTCCCCCACTTCCTTTGCATCTATATTGCGCTGCGGAGGAATAGATTTAGTTACACTTGCCAATAATCACACCTATGATTACGGCGAACAGGGATATGTGGATACCAAAAATGCCCTTGAATCGGAGAATATCACCTGGGGCGATCTCAATAACCCTATCTATGTTGAGAAAAACGGCATCACCTTTGGTATAATCTGCACTAACCTTTCCACCGAAAATTACGACCCTATGGTTACTCCGGTAATTGAGGAAGTTGTGGAAAACAGCGATGTTCAGATTTTGTACTTTCACGGCGGCACGGAAAAGGAATACACCCCCGAGGATTGGCTTGTAAATCTCTGTCATAAATATGCCGATATGGGAGTTGACCTTATTGTGGGATCACACCCCACGTACTGCGCCCTTGTGAGGAATACAATGGCACGGACATATTCTATTCACTGGGAAATTTCTGCTATGGTGCCAACAGAACTCCCGAAAACCGTACCATAATACTAACCGAAACGTTTTCCTTTGATGCTGACGGCAGCTACATAGGTTCAGATGAGGAAATAATACCCTTTTACATCTATACCGGTGAAACCAACAACTGGCAGCCTGCTCCCATTGAGGATGAGGATGAAAAAGCAGCCGTATACAACTTCATGTATACCGGAGTATGGGAGGACAGTAAGTCAGAGTAGGATTTGCAAACCGAAAAAGCTATAAATATGATAACACCGCTGCGGCAGAGCAACGGTGTTATATTTTTGTTTTTAATTTACGGAATTAAGACTTCCCCAGTCTACAGGCTCTATCCCCTTTGAAATAAGAAAATCATTAGCCTTGGAGAAATGACGGCAGCCAAAAAATCCGTTATATGCCGAAAGCGGCGAGGGATGAGGTGATTCAAGCACGCAGTGAATCGGATTGGTAATATACTGCTTTTTACTTCTGGCATTGGAACCCCAAAGTATAAATACTATGGGCTTGTCCCGCTCGTTAAGCTTCTTTATCACGTTATCCGTGAAAATCTCCCAACCCTTTCCCTTATGGGAGTTTGCCTGTCCGCGCCTTACCGTAAGCACAGTGTTAAGCAGCAGCACACCATTATCCGCCCAAGGGTATAATTCACCGCAGCTTGGAATGGGAATGCCCAAATCACTGTTAAGCTCCTTGAAGATATTTTGCAGCGAGGGGGGCAGCGGACAGCCCTTCTGTACGGAAAAGCACAGCCCATGAGCTTGATTGGGTTCATGATAAGGGTCCTGTCCCAATATGACGCACTTTACGTCATTATAGGCGGTATGCTTCATGGCGTTGAAGATATTGTACATATTCGGATAAATTTCGTGGGTGGAATACTCCTCCTTAAGAAATTCACGGAGTTTAAGATAATATTCCTTATCAAACTCCCCTGCCATGATTTCATCCCAATCATTACCAAAGCATACCATTACCCTCAGCTCCTTACATCAATACTCGATCTTCGCAGCGATATATTCCTCTAATTTATCCAAAGAAACACGCTCCTGCGCCATTGTATCCCTATCTCTTACGGTAACACAACCGTCCTCAAGGGTATCAAAGTCATAGGTTACGCACATAGGTGTTCCGATTTCATCCTGGCGGCGGTATCTCTTACCGATTTGACCTGCCTCGTCATAGTCAACGTTAAACTTCTTAGCAAGCTTGGTATAAAGCTCCAGCGACTGCTCACGAAGCTTCTTTGTAAGGGGAAGCACCGCACATTTCACCGGTGCAAGAGCAGGGTGAAGATGCATAACGGTTCTTACGTCCTTCTTGTCACCCTCGCCTATTTCCTCCTCGTCATATGCCTCGCAGACAATTGCCAGGAAAAGGCGCTCTACGCCGAGGGACGGCTCTATTACATAAGGGATATACTTTTCGTTGGTTTCGGGATCAAAATATTCCAGTGACTTGCCGCTTGTCTTCGTATGCTGTGTAAGATCATAATCGGTTCTGTCGGCAACGCCCCAAAGCTCACCCCAGCCAAAGGGGAAGAGATACTCAAAATCGGTAGTTGCCTTTGAGTAGAAGCAAAGCTCTTCGGGAGAATGGTCACGAAGTCTGAGATTTTCCTCCTTTAAACCAAGACCCAAGAGGAAATCCTTACAGTAGCTTCTCCAGTAGGCGAACCACTCAAGATCAGTACCGGGCTTGCAGAAAAATTCAAGCTCCATCTGCTCAAATTCTCTTACACGGAAGATAAAGTTACCGGGAGTAATTTCATTTCTGAAGGATTTTCCGACCTGTGCCACACCGAAAGGAACCTTTTTACGGGTGGTACGTTGGATATTGTTAAAGTTTACGAAAATACCTTGGGCAGTTTCGGGACGGAGATACAGCTCCGCCTTTGAATCCTCCGTAACACCTTGGAATGTCTTGAACATAAGGTTAAATTGGCGAATGGAGGTAAAATTCTTCTTTCCGCAGTTGGGACACTTAATATCGTGTGTTTCAATATAATCAGCCATTTGATCGTTTGTCCAGCCTGCGGGGTTTGCATCGGACTGGGATTCGATAAGCTGGTCAGCCCTGTGTCTGGTTTTGCACTCCTTGCAGTCCATAAGAGGGTCTGAAAATCCTCCGATATGACCTGATGCAACCCATGTCTGAGGGTTCATAAGTATCGCGGAATCAAGACCGACATTATAGGGGGATTCCTGTACAAACTTTTTAAGCCACGCTTTCTTTATATTGTTTTTCAGTTCAACGCCCAAAGGACCGAAATCCCATGTATTTGCAAGGCCGCCGTAAATCTCACTTCCGGGATATACAAATCCTCGGCCCTTACATATTGCCACAACCTTGTCCATCGTTTTTTCAAATGCCATTAAAATTACCACCTTTTCGGGAAATATGCCATAAAATCGGCTTTTCTATTATATTATAATATCTGCATTATCTTTTGTCAAGAGTGAAATCAGTTATTTACAGCGTCTATAAGCACCTGAACACGGTCGGTTTTCTCCCAAGCTACTCCCAGATCCTCTCTGCCCATATGACCGTAGACGGCAAGCTGTCTGTATTGAGGCTTTTTCAAATCAAGCTCCCTGATAATAGCAGCGGGAGTAAGGTCAAATACCTTATCCACAGCCTTGGCGAGAGTATCGTCCGAAACCGTACCCGTACCGAAAGTATCAACCATTACGGAAACAGGCTTTGCAACACCTATTGCATAGGCAAGCTGTACCTCACATTTATCCGCAAGTCCCGCAGCAACTATGTTCTTTGCCACGTATCTTGCGGCATATGCGGCACTGCGGTCAACCTTTGTGGGGTCTTTACCCGAAAATGCTCCGCCGCCGTGACGAGCGTATCCACCGTAGGTATCAACTATAATCTTTCTGCCCGTAAGACCGCTGTCACCCTGCGGACCGCCGATAACAAAGCGTCCCGTGGGATTTATGTAGTACTTGGTATCAACAAGCAGGTTTTCGGGAACAACAGGCTTTATAACCTTTTCAATAATATCCTCCCTAATTCTTTCAAGGGATACTTCATTTGCGTGCTGTGAGGAAACTACAATCGTATCAACTCTCACAGGCTTTGAATCCTCATATTCAACGGTAACCTGTGTTTTTCCATCCGGTCGGAGATACGGCAGAACGCCTGTCTTGCGAACCTCTGTAAGTTTTTTAGCCAGCTTGTGCGCCAATGAAATCGGTAACGGCATAAGCTCCGGTGTTTCGTTGCAGGCATAGCCGAACATCATGCCCTGATCTCCCGCTCCGATAGTATAATCGGCACTTTCAGCGCCGTCCTTGTGTTCAAGCGCTTCATCAACTCCAAGAGCAATGTCCGCAGACTGCTCATTTATCTGAGTGACAACGGAGCAGGTATGACCGTCAAAGCCGTATTTTGCACGGTCGTAGCCTATATCTATGACAACCTGTCTTACTATTTTAGGTATATCCACATAGCAAAAGGTTGAAATCTCTCCCATACACATAACGAATCCAGTTGTAGTAATGGTTTCGCAGGCAACTCTTCCGTTGGGATCAGCCGCAAGGATAGCATCCAGCACAGCATCGGAAATCTGATCGCATATTTTGTCGGGATGTCCCTCGGTAACGGATTCGGAAGTAAACAACATTTTCGACATTTTTCGTCCTCCTTGATATTTTATTCCGTTTAACAGCCAAAAAGGCGCCCACTGTACTTGGACGCCTTATATTTCTTCACTCGATGAAAAATCCTCATCTTTCGGAAAAATAATTTCCGCAGGAATTAGCACCTTCTCCGCACGGAAATGCAGATAGGTTGCCGGGCTTCACAGGACCAGTTCCTCCGCCGCTCTTGATAAGGCTATTAAATTACAGGGTGATTATAACACATTCGCCCTATAAAGTCAATAGGCATTTCAAAATATTTTGTGAAATCTTGCGGTTCTGCATATGGTAATGCCAAAAAACAGCTATTTGAATAAGGATTGTGTTTTTTTGTGTGTAATGAACTTAAAATTAAACAGAAATCCGTCCTGCATTTATTATGTATGCAGGGCGGATTTTTTTTTGCACCTATACAAAATACAGAAAAATAGTCGATTTTGGGTTGCACAAATTGAAAAACTATGTTATAATACTAAGGTAATGATCTTTGAAAGGAACATTAAAGATGAACAAAAACACTTTGATTGTCCTTGAGGGGCTTGACGGCTGTGGAAAATCAACACAGTTTGATATTATTTCCCAAAAGCTCGGTGCTTTGCGTCCCACAAGGGCTATCAGCTTTCCCGAATACGATAAGCCCTCCTCTGCTCTTGTAAAAATGTACTTGAACGGCGACTTTTCAAAAAGCCCCGACGGAGTAAATCCTTACGCCGCATCTACCTTCTATGCCGCTGATAGGTATGCAAGCTACAAGCTCTATTGGGAAAACGACTACCAAAACGGTACTGTTATCCTTGCTGGGAGATATGTAAGCTCTAACGCTATCTATCAATCCGCCAAGCTTAACCAACGGGAAAGGGATAATTTTCTTGACTGGCTCGATGATTACGAATACGAAAAGATGAAAATACCTCGTCCCGACAGTGTCGTTTTCTTGGATATGCCCACAGAGGTTTCACAAAAGCTGCTTGAGGGCAGATACGGCGGCGACGAGAAAAAAAAGGATATTCACGAGGCTGACAAAGCGTATATGAAGCGCTGCCGCGAAGCTGCCCTTTATGTGGCAAAAAAACAGGGCTGGCGCGTTGTTGACTGCTGTAACGAGGATAAAAGCGCTCCCCTGCCGATAAATATCATTACAGAAAAAATTATGGACATTATCAGAGAGGTAATTTAAATTTATGCTTGAATTCAAGGTTATTGAGCTTTCGGACAAGTCTTGGATAGACAAGCTGCTTGCCGCCTCGGATTTCAGAGGCTGCGAATACTGCTTTGCAAATAATTTTGCTTGGCGCAGATTATACGAAACTAAGATAACACGATACAAAAATTTCTATATATCCTGCTCCTTTAAGGGCGGTGTCAGATTTACCTTTCCTGCAGGAAACGGGGATTACAGGGATGTGTTTGAGCAGATGAGGATCTTTTCCGAAAGCAGAAACGAACCCCTTATCATAGGCTCGGTAACACCGTCACAGATACCTGTTTTTAAGGAGCTTTACGGAGAATCGGCATTCACTGTTTCCACGGATGAGGGCGGTTGGGATTATGTCTACCTTGCCGAGGATCTCATTAATCTTTCGGGACGTAAATATCACGGAAAGAGAAATCATCTCAAGAAGATTCAATCCATGGGATATCACTATAAACCGCTTACGGAGGAGGATTTTGACGACTGCATTACTTTCGCTGTGAACAGTTACAATAATTCCGGAGGATATACCAACGATTCAGCTGTCGCAGAGCAATATGCTATAAATATGTATTTCAGTCACTATCATGAAATGCAGCTTGTGGGCGGTATTTTGAGGATTGACGGAAAAACGGCAGGCTTTACCATTGGAGAAAGGATAAATTCCGATACCATTGGGGTTCATATAGAAAAGGCTGATCCGCTGATTGACGGCGCATACCCCGCAATCAACAACGAATTTGTCAGGGCAGAGGCTATGAGCTTCCGCTACGTCAACCGTGAGGAGGATCTGGGAATAGAAGGCTTACGCCGTGCAAAGAAATCCTATCATCCCGCAATGATGATAGAAAAGTACACAATAACGTTTAATTAACGAGAGGAGATTTTATTTATGGTATATGTTTTTCTTGCTGATGGATTTGAAGAAACCGAGGCTATCACCCCTATCGATATGCTGCGCAGATGCGGCTTTGACGTATTGACTGCAGCTGTGGGTGCGGGAAGCGACAGAATGGTTACAAGCTCCCATAAGGTAACTGTCAAAGCGGATATTTCAGCCGATGAGTGCGATATGGAGTCTGCCGAGCTTATTATACTCCCCGGAGGAATGCCCGGAACAAAGAATTTAGCCGCATCGGAATGTGTGAAAAAATGCATAAACAGGGCTGTTGAAAGAAATATCCTTATCGGTGCAATATGCGCCGCTCCCTCCGTTATCGGTGAAATGGGCCTGCTTAAAGGCAAAAGAGCTGTATGCTATCCGGGATTTGAGGTGGCTCTAAAGGGTGCCGAGGTGTGTACCGAGCCTGCCGTCAGGGACGGTAATATAATAACAGCAAGGGGCGCGGGCGCGGCACTGGAATTTTCGGAGGAGCTTATAAAGGCGCTTTCATCCGAAAAGAAAAGTAAGGAATTGAGCGAGAGTATAGTATGGAAGAAAAAATAATGAATGCAATTCCCGACATAAGGGAATACAAAAGGAAGCTTAGGGAAAAATACAAAGACATTCGCAGAAATATGTCAAAATCGGATAAGCAGCGGCGCGACTTGGCTATCCTTGAAAGGCTTATTTCCACTGATGCGTACAAAAATGCCGATATTGTGCTGACATATGTTTCGACAGATATAGAAGTAGACACCCGTGCACTTATTAACAAAGCGATGGACGACAAAAAACGTGTTGCCGTTCCACGGTGCATAGACGGTACACGGGACATGAACTTCTACTTTATAAAATCAATGGACGATCTTGAAAAGGGTACTTTCTCCGTACTTGAACCGATACCCTCAAAGTGTGTCAAGGCTTACGCTTATGAAAAAGCGCTTTGTATTGTTCCGGGACTGTCCTTTGACATGAAAGGCTATCGTCTGGGATACGGAAAGGGATACTACGACCGTTTCCTTTCGGCACATCCCCGACTTACCAAGGTGGGACTGTGCTATTGCCCATGTACTGTAAGTGAACTTCATCACGGCAGATTTGATGTATCCGCAGATATGCTTATTACGGAAAAATATATCCACAGGACAGAGCAGACGGAAAATACAAAAGATTGATAGGAGGTTATTTTGGTGGATGACAAAAATCTGAGCAATGCTGTCAGTGATGATACCGATAATGACGCGGCGGTGTTAAGCGCAGGCGCCGAAGAAAATCTGCGGGAAAATGAGCCTGATGAAGCCGATACCGTTGACGAGGAGGATTACAGCGATGAGGATCTCCTTGCGGAGCGTGAGCGTATTCAAGAGGAACGCCGACGTAAAAAGAGGCGTAAAAAGGGTCATGGAAGATTTATCTTTGCACTGATTTTGGTAACGGTTATAGTGTCTGCTGCAATATTGCTTGCGGCAATGATTTTGTCGTCAGCCAAGGAAATACTCGGACTTGGAAGATCCGATGTAGAGCTTTCCGTTGAGGTTGAGGAAAATTCAAGCACCGAGGACATAGCAACCCTTCTTGAAGATGAGGGCGTTATAGGAAATGCGACTATGTTCCGCATTATATCCAAGCTGCAGGATGCAGACGGTACATATATGGCAGGCTCGCACAAGCTTATTCCCAGTATGACATACAGTGAAATAATAGAAACCTTGCAGGAACAGCCTATTGATGACCGTGAATTTGTCAACGTTACTTTCCAAGAAGGAATTACCCTTATTGAAGCAGCCGAAAAGCTTGAAGAAGCAGGCGTTTGCTCCGCAGATGATTTTATAACGACATTTAACTCCTCAAGCTTTGGATTTGACTTTGAGAAAGAAGTAACCGTAACAAAATATAAGTTTTATAAGATGGAGGGCTATTGCTTCCCCGATACATACACCTTCTACCTTGACGAGGATCCTCAAAACGTGGTGAAAAAAATCTATCGCAACTTTGAGTACAAGTTTACCCCAGATTATCGTCAGCGTATGGAGGACTTGGATATGACGCTGGAGGAGGTTATTATACTTGCTTCAATGGTTCAGGCGGAGGCATCCTATTCAACGGATATGAAGCTTGTGGCAAGCGTCTTTTTGAATAGGCTGAATAATCCTGAGGAATATCCCCTGCTCCAGTCCGACCCTACAACCAACTATGTTGAAGATGTAATAAAGCCTAATATAGTCATAGCCTCGGAAGAAATGTACATCGCATATGATACATACCAAGGTGCGGGTCTGCCGCCCGGAGCTATTTGCAACCCCGGAACTGATGCCATTGAGGCTGTACTTTATCCTCGTGAAACAAACTACTACTATTTCTGCTCCAACCTTGAAACAGGTGAAATGTTCTATGCGGAAACCCTCGAGGAGCATGAGGCGAATCTGGTCGAGGCAGGTCTTACATCATAACACAAATATATATAATGAAAAGAGTTTGCTATGCGCTTTAATAAACCGGAGGTTCTCGCTCCGGCAGGCGATGCGGAAAGACTTCAAGCAGCGGTTGATTTCGGAGCCGATGCGGTTTATCTTGCTGGAAAAGCCTACGGAATGAGAGCCGGTCCAAAAAATTTCGATGCCGATGGACTGAAAAAAGCTGTAGATCTTTGTCATTCCAAAGGCATAAAGGTTTACATTACCTGCAATACCTTGCCGAGAAACAATGAAATTGAACCATTCGGCGAATTTATCCGCTTTGCCGCCCAATGCGGAGTTGATGCGGCAATTGTAGCCGACATAGGACTTATGTCGCTTGTAAAAAAATTTACACCCGATATGGAAATCCATATGTCTACACAAACAGGCATAGTGAATTATGTCACGGCGGGCGAGCTTTACCGAATGGGCGCAAAGCGTGTTGTACTTGCAAGGGAGCTGTCTATCGGTGAAATAGCGGAAATCCGCGACAAGTGCCCGCCCGAAATGGAAATAGAGGTTTTTGTCCACGGCGCTATGTGTGTTTCATTTTCGGGAAGATGCCTGCTGTCGTCCTACCTTACCGACAGGGATCCCAATCGAGGACAATGCGCACAGCCCTGCCGCTGGGGATATCATCTTATGGAGGAAAAGCGCGAGGGACAGTATTTCCCTGTTTTTGAGGACGAAAAGGGAACGTATATACTTAACTCCAAGGATCTCTGTATGATTGATCATATCGACAAGCTTGCAGATACGGGAGTTACATCTCTCAAGATAGAGGGACGCGCAAAGTCGGCATATTACGTTTCCGTGATAACAAATGCATATCGAATGGCAGTGGATCTGTTCAGTAAAAATCCTGACGACTTTACATTGCCCCAATCAATCAGAAGCGAGGTTTTCAAAGTAAGCCACAGGGATTACTGCACCGGCTTTTTCTTCGGACACCCTACAGAATGTCAATATTACAGTGACAATGGGTATATCAGGAAATATGATGCTGCCGCTGTGGTGGAGAGCTGTGACGAAGAAAGAATTTACGCTGTCCAGCGCAATAAGTTTTTTCTTGGAGATACCCTTGAAATACTTTCTCCGGGATGTACATTTGATCTGTACAAGGTCAATGCACTATACAATGAATATGGCGAGCCTATAGAGGACACACGTCACGCGGCTATGCGTTTCTCCATGCCAAATACATCTGGCAGGATTTATCCCAAGGGAACGATAATCAGAAAAGCGGTTGACTGAAAAAAATAACTATATACACAAAACGGCAGAAAGCATTGAGCTTCCTGCCGTTACGATTTTTTGACTGTTCATTATGAGAACAATGCGGTAATAATCATATCACTTGTGACATTGGAATAATCACCCACCCACATAGTGAAGGTGTTGCCGTATTGGTCGGTTGTCGGGGTAATAGGAGGTGTTGCCGCAGTGCCTGCCTGAACGGTAACGGGATATGAAACTCCGTCAACTATAAAGGTAACTGTATAATACTCACTGCTTGCAGTGGTTGTTGTTGTAGATATACCCGTGTAGATAAGCTGTGCGGTTATGGTAATATCACTTGTAATATTCGTTCCGCTGTTGTCCCAGCCTACAAAGGTATAGCCGTCAAGATCAACCGTGGGAAGAGGCGCATCCTCACCGTCCGCTACAAGTACCGTGGATGTAGTATCGCCAACTACAATCGTTACTGTATGATATGCTGTTGACGAGGTTGCAGAGGTTGTAGTGGTAAAGGTTATATCCGTAGCTGCCGTCGTAGTCACAGCAGCGGTGCTGTCCTCAACGAATTGGGCGGTAATTGTGACATCGGATGTGATATTTGTAAAGGAACCGTCCCAGCCTACAAAGGTCATACCGTCAATGACGGGATCAGAGGGCTGTTCCGCATCACTGCCGTAAGGAACGATTTGCTCGACTATTTCATCATCAATTATAATAGTTACCGTGCAATACTCCATGTCATCGTCGTCTGTATCATCGTAATCCGCCGTGGTTGCAGGTGCGGCAGTTGTTGTCGCAGGCTGCGCTGTGGTAGTCACGGGAGCGGCTGTAGTGGTCACTGTAGTCACCAATGCAGTATGGGGTGCTGTTGTGGTGGTAGTTTCCGCCTCAGTTTCAGTAGTAATTGGAACAGCGGTTTGTATAGCTTCGGAGGCAGTGGTTTCCGACGCCGCTGTTTCATCTTCAAGCTGTTCATCCGCTTCGGATGCATTATCTTCACCGTCTGAAACTGCTTCATAGGCGGTATTTAAATCGGTATATGTAAAAGCAAGTATATCCGTCCGAGAGGAAATTTCCATAAGCTTTGAAAGAGTGTATGCACTGTAGTCGGTCAGAACAATTTCCGTGTTCAGAAATTCAAAATAGGGCGTATCTGTGCCTGTTCTTATTCTCGAGGATCTTCCCGAACCCAACAGCTGAGAAACATCGCCGCTATCCTGGGTTTCGGCAATAGTCACAACACTGCCCAAAGCATTATACATAGTGACATCTATATTCCCGCCAAAGGATGCTGCGTCCGTATAATCGGTATTTTCCTCGTCAAGCACATATTCCACACGAGTTACACTGCTTGCGGTAGTATAGGAGGAATTCGCTGTCCTGACAACAACATTCGGAGTAATATTTTCGGGACTGCATACAATAATAGCACCTCTGTTAAGGTAAATTTCACCATCCTTGCTGCCGTCAAAATCCTCCGTAATAAAAAGCTGCGACAATGGTTCAACGATAATATAGTTCTTGTCATCAGTGTTATTTTTTGAACGGTATGCAAGGGTACACTCACCGTCTGTATTAACGGTGATAACATCTCCGCTCTTCATCTTGACAGCATCGGAATCAGCGGTAATTGACAAGGTTTCGGAGGTTCCGTCAGAGGAGTTGCTCAATATAACATCTCCGGATGCGGAAAGCACATAAAGTCCCTTATCACTTCCGCCAAATGCCAATACCAGTATTGTGATTATAACCACAATCAAAGCCGCAGTGCTTACAATTACGGCAGGTTTAAAATTGCTCATTTATTATCATTTCCTTTACGGGATAGTATTATAAGCCTATTATATCACATTATATTTCATTTGTCAAAGATTTTTTAGGGAAATGTATGTGTCAAGTAAAAGTAGGGCAAGTTACTGAAAAATCGTCGAAACAGCTTACCGCTTGTCTATACCTTGTGCGTGCTTGCCATATAATTACTATTATCATTCATTTTGCTTAACCGAGGTACCGCTAATTATTTTCTTCATTTTTAATCCTTTCTACAATGTATGGTTCTGCACTTAAAACATTGAAATAATCATATTTATCACTGTTTGTTATTTCAAGTACACATGAACCATATATTACTTTATCATCCTCCGTACCCCATAAATCAGCTTCAACATCAAAGGAAAACTGCTTTTCCTCGTATGGCAAAAATGTATATTCTTCTTCTTTTGCATACGCTGTGGGGTTTGTCCTGTTTGAATTGTAACACAAATAAAATTTTTTGGATAAATTTACCGATAATTCATCTGAGGTCAGGTTTTTTTAGTGAAGTCAATAGTGTATTTGTCATTGGTAGTATTGTCGGGAGTTATGTACGCTTCAGCACTAAAAGCATTTGTAGACTGAATGTCCAACTTATATTTATCGGTACTTGCAAGAATATTCCCTATTGCACCCTTACTGTAGACCGATGTGCCTTTAAATTTTTCCGCAAGCTCGATTATATTGTTTATTTTGCTTAATTTCAGAAAAATTTCTTGTGTACAATCTTCAGCATTGTGAATATTACCGTTCGGAAGTGTTTTGCAATAGGATAAAATCCTATCTTTGTACCGCTCATATATTTCATCATACAGCATATGATATCACCCCCGCATTTTTCAGTTTACCACAAATAAAAGTACAATGCAATGGTTTCCGTTAATGAAAAAAACAGTGGCATCTGTTGTAAGTTATAATTGTGGTTTACAAGCAGCATACGGAATAAGAAATGTATATTTTTTTATAAAAGCCCTTGAAATTTTATTCACAATGGGGTATAATAGCCTTATGGTATACTGCATTGCTTGCGTAATGCTGTATTTTTAATCGGAAAGGATGGTATATTTATGTTTCAGGAAATGTTAGATGATATTATAGAATGTGCCGAGGAAAAGGTAAAGCTCTCCAAGGGCGCTCTTGTTCTCCTCACCGTATGCTCGTTCCTTGTGGGTGCTATTGTGGGAGTTTGTGCCGCAGGTATTGCCTGCCACAAGAAAATCAGCGGATGTGACTGCTGCGATGACTTTGATGCGGACGATTATGTGAATAATCTGGATTTTGACGATGAGTAATGCCGTGTCCGGCGAATATAAAATTATACTATAAAGTAAAGGAATTTTCACTGATATGAAATTAGGTATGGTTGGTCTTCCAAATGTAGGAAAAAGCACGCTTTTTAACGCTCTTACCAATGCGGGCGCACAGTCGGCAAATTACCCATTCTGCACGATTGAACCCAATGTGGGAATAGTTTCTGTTCCCGATAGCCGTCTTGACAAACTTAGGGATATGTATTCTCCCGAAAAATTTACCCCCGCTGTTTTGGAATTTGTGGATATTGCGGGACTGGTAAAGGGCGCTTCCAAGGGCGAGGGATTGGGAAACAAGTTCCTTGCAAATATCAGAGAGGTTGATGCTATTGTCCATGTGGTAAGGTGCTTTGAGGACAGCAATATTATTCACGTTGACGGCAGCATAGATCCTCGGCGTGACATAGAAACCATTGATTTGGAGCTTATCTTTTCAGATATAGAGCTGCTGGACAGACGTATTGACAAGACTAAAAAGATGATTAAGGCTGACAAGAAATATCAGGCTGAGCTTGAGTTTTTGGAAGCGCTTAAAGCACATCTTGAGGATGGACATTCGGCACGTTCATTTGATTACACCGAGGAGCAAAGAGAGATTATATCCTCCACTCCCCTGCTTTCCGCTAAGCCCGTTATATATGCGGCTAACCTTAGCGAGGACGATTTCAAGAGTGATCTGTCAACATCTGTCCACTATAAAACCGTGTGCGATATTGCGGCGGCGGAAAAGGCAGCCGTATTCCCCATCTGCGCACAGCTTGAGGCGGAAATTTCCAACATGAACGATGAGGATAAGCAGATGTTCTTAGAGGAATTGGGACTTGAGCAGTCGGGTCTTGACAGAATAATCAAGGAGGGCTATTCTTTGTTGGGACTTATTTCCTATCTCACCGCAGGCAAGCCTGAGGTAAGGGCATGGACCATAACCAAGGGCACAAAAGCACCCCAGGCAGCCGGCAAAATACATAGTGATTTTGAAAAGGGTTTTATCCGCGCGGAGGTTGTTTCCTTTGATGATTTGATGAGCTGCGGCAGTATGACAGCCGCAAAAGAAAAGGGGCTTGTGCGCTCCGAGGGCAAGGAATATGTTATGCAGGACGGAGATATCGTTCTTTTCCGTTTCAATGTATAAATTTGTGATAATCAGGTGAAAAGCAGCCGCTGTTTTACAATTCAGCGGCTGTTTTTTATATAACCTTTGTTAAATATGTCTATATATTTTTGTTCATAATCTGTGATATAATTATATTATCTGTAATTAGGTTACTTTTGCGGCAAAGGAGTAATAATATGAGCTATGTTTCTGTGAAGGATGTATATAAGCGCTATAAAATGGGTGAGGTTACAATTACCGCATCAGACGGTGTTTCATTTGATATTGAAAAGGGTGAATTTGTTGTTATAACCGGCGCAAGCGGTGCGGGCAAAACCACTGTACTTAACCTTTTAGGCGGAATGGACACCTGCGATGAGGGTGAAATTAATGTTGACGGAGTAAATATAGCCGCTCTTGACAGAAAGGCTCTTACAAAATACCGCAGATACGATATCGGCTTTGTATTTCAGTTTTACAACCTTGTACAAAATCTTACCGCTCTCGAAAATGTGGAGCTTGCTTCACAAATTGCCAAAGATCCGTGCGATGCCAAGGAAACGCTTATTCAAGTGGGACTTGAGGACAGAATGAACAATTTCCCCGCCCAGCTTTCGGGAGGCGAACAGCAGAGAGTTTCCATTGCAAGGGCACTTGCCAAGTCGCCCAAGCTTCTCCTCTGTGATGAGCTAACCGGCGCTCTTGACTATAACACGGGAAAAAATATACTTAAGCTTTTGCAGACCACCTGCCGCGAAAAGGGTATGACTGTAATCGTAATTACCCACAACTCGGCTATTATGCCTATGGCTGACAGAGTTATTAAGATAAAAAACAGTAAGGTTGCGAAAATCTCGCTTAATCCGACACCTATGCCTGTGGAACAAATTGAATGGTAAAAAGCCCGGCAAGGAGATATGTTTATATGAAAAGTAAAATTGCACTGAATACCCTGAGGGGCATTAAAAAGTCACCGGGAAGATTTATAGCCGTCATGTCTATAATCGCCATAGGCTGCTGCTTTTTTGTCGGAGTGAAATCCTCCTGCGGCTATATGAAAAATTCGGCTTGGAAGTATTATGAAATGCAGCAGCTGGCTGATATTCAGGTTAAGTCTACTTTGGGTCTTACGGAGGATGATTTTAACGCTGTTTTGGAGTGCGGGAATTTTGAAACAGGTGATGCGGGATACAGCGCCGATGTTTATGTGGACGATGAAAACGGCAATATTCCTGTTAAGCTTATTTCATACAGCGAGGATATATCACTGAATATTCCCTATCTTACCGAGGGCAGACTTCCTCAAAACAGCGGCGAATGTCTTGCAGATGCCGATGCCAAATCACCTCTCAGCTACAGCGTTGGTGACACCGTCACTTTTGTATCAGCAACAGATGACGATATATCCGATACGCTTACTGTCACCGAATACACAGTAGTCGGTCTGTGTAAATCCCCTATGTATGTTTCCTTTGAACGCGGATCCACAACTGTGGGCAGCGGTACGCTTAGTGCCTTTTTTTACATACCTGACGAGGATTTCAGCTTAGACGTTTATACGGATATTTACCTTAAAGTAAACGGCGCTGCCGATGCAGAGCCATTTTCCGATGAATACAATCAGATTGTTGCGGATGAGGAGGATAAGCTTGAAGCACTGGCTGATGAACGGCTTGAAATTCGCAAAACAGATGCCTTTGCCGATGCAAAACAGGAAATAGAGGATGTAAAAGCCGAAATCGAAGACGCAAAGGCTGAGCTTGAGGATGCCGAAAAGGAATATCAAGACGGGTATGATGAATATACAGCCAATGCTGCGGAGGTTGCAGATGCCCGACAGCAATATGAGGATGCCGTTGCCGAATATGAAAGCTCCCTTGTACAGCTTGATGACGGTTCAACCGCGTCTGCGGAGCTGTTGTCCACCTGTAACATACTTGACGGTTATATTGAAAAGTATGATATGATGTACCAGCGGCAGCTGTTTGATTCAACACTTGAGGATATACAGGAAATTCAGACAATTTATGACAAGTACGGATTAGACATTCAAATTGCCGATTACCTTGCGGTGTACATCATTACCAATCCCGATAAAGACCCTGTAGGCAAGGCTACTGCCAAGGCAGCTATAACTCAGGTAAATGAAACTGTACACGCCGCGGCGGCACAGGCTATGTCAACTGCCGATACGCAAATTCAGACGGTTGATTCGATTCAGGATCAGTTTAATGAAACTCTGCAGCAGATAGGCGAAGCGGAATCACAGCTTGCATCCGCTAAAAAGACCTTGGACGAGGCTGCCGAAGAAATCGAAAATGGGAAATCCGAAATTGCGGATGCTGAGCAGGAAATAAGCGATGCGGAAAAGGAATTGGAGGATGCTGCCGACGAGGCTAAGTGGTATGTATGGAACAGAGATGAATTTAATCCCGGCTGTCTTACATACGGTGAGGACGCTGAACGTGTTGACGCCATTGCAAAGGTATTCCCTGTTTTCTTTATAATAATTGCCGCGCTTATGTGTGCCACAACTATGTCGAGAATGGTTGAGGAACAGCGCACGGAAACAGGTGTTCTCAAAGCACTGGGCTACAGCTCATCCGCCATAATTATGCAATATGTGCTTTACGCTGTTTCCGCAAGCGTAATAGGAGGAGTTATAGGCACTGCATTGGGATTTAAGCTGCTTCCCAACATAATATACATTGCTTACTGTACCATGTACAACTATCCCATATTTGAAACACCGTTCCGGCCTGCGTTTGCGCTTGCCTGCATTGTCGTTTCGATACTTTGCACGGGAGTTGCAACGGTATATACCGCAAGCAAGTCATTGAACATCGTTCCCGCACAGCTTATACGACCAAAGCCACCGAAGGACGGCAGAAGAATTTTCCTTGAAAAAATTCACTTTATATGGAACAGGCTCAATTTCACATCAAAGGTTACATTCAGAAATCTTTTGCGGTACAAAACAAGATTTTTTGTTACGGTTGTAGGAGTTGCGGGAAGCTGTGCCCTTATGGTGGCAGGTATTGGACTTAAATACTCCATATCCTGCATTGCGGATTTGCAGTATGATGAGATATTTATATATGACGCAATAGCCATCCCCAACGACACAGCCGATGAGGAGGAAATAGCGGAATATCTGGACTATCTTGATAATTCCGAGCTTGTGGAGGGCTATACCTTTGCTGTGCAGGAGTCCAAGGAAATCACCTCCGAAAGCACCTCCTTTGAGGCATATGTCTTTGTTCCGTCCTCTTTAGATGAATTAAACGACTATATCGTTTTGAGAGAGCGTACCACCGATGAACCTATTATACTTGATGACGGCTGTGTTATTAACGAGAAGCTGTCAAGGCTTTTGGACGCTGATATCGGCGATACTCTCTATATTGAGGGCAGTGACCGTCCGCTGACCATAACAGATATTTGCGAAAACTATACCTACAACTATTGCTATATCACAATGGACGTTTACGAGGAAATGTTCGGTGCAGCAGATGAGAATGTTATTCTGATAAATACCGGCGGCACTCCCGAAAAGGATGTACGGGAGGACTTTTCAAGGGAAATGCTCCTTTATGACGGTATTCTGTCCGTTACATTCCTTTATGACGGCGCGGAAAGCTTTAGAAATCTTGTAAGCAGTATGGATTTAATCGTAATAGTGGTGGTTGCATTTGCGGCGGCACTTTCATTTGTTATACTTCTCAATCTTGCCAATATAACCGTGAATGAGAGAGAAAGAGAGCTTGCCACCATAAAGGTGCTTGGATTTTATGACCATGAAACCGATGCATATATTTACCGAGAGAGCATTATTTCAACCTTTATCGGAATTGTGGCGGGACTGATACTGGGGATCTTCCTTGAGGGCTTTGTTATACGCACATCGGAGGTCGATGCTGTAATGTTCTCGCCTGAAATTCCCGCCTATGTCTTTGTATTGGCGGCGGCGCTGATGATTCTATTCTCGGTGATAGTGAATGTAATTCTCCATTTTAAGCTGAAGAAAATCGATATGGTGGTTTCTATGAAAGCAATAGAATAACAAAATGCGGCGGAGCAAAAAAGCTTCGCCGTTTACTTTGCAAAAATGTGAAAATCACTTGAAATCGGTAAACTAACATGGTATACTTGTAATAATAGTTACAATTTTAATTGGAGGACATAATATGAATAAAATAAAAAGAAAATCTTTATCCCTTATAATCTGTGCAGCAATGACGGCTTCGCTGCTGGTCGGATGTGGCGGCGATACAGATCAGTCTGCCGTTACCACAGCCGATTCAACTGCATATTCATCTGTTGATGAGGAAGATAATACCGATGATGTGCAGACAGAGGAAAGTGATTTTTTCGGTGCTTCATATGACCCCTTTGCGGACGATTACGACCCTTATTCGCAAGGCGGAGCGGCGGCACAAACCACAGTGGAGGTGATCGCTGTAACTAATTCCACGGAAACATTGGTATCGGCAAAAGAAACAGAAGCCTCTGACGTAACAGCTTCTTCAGCGAAAACGGAAAGCAATAATGATGTAACTGCCGATACAACGCCTGATATTACCGAGGGAATATCCATAACATTCAAAGCCGAAAACAGCTGGAACGACGGCAGCAGCAGCTATGCCCAGTTTAACGGTATAGTAAGCTGTTCGGGAACATCGGTCGGCTCATGGACTGCCGAAATAACGGTAGGCAGCGGTATTTCCGTTGATCAGCACTGGAACTGCTCACTTTCACTGGAGAACGGCATTATTACCGTTGTTCCCGAGGAATATAACTCTGTGATAGCGGACGGTGAAAGCGTTTCATTCGGTATTATCCTGAAAAATGCGGATATAAACGACAGCTTTGAGGCAACTGTTTCGGGACAATCTATTTCAGCATCAGCTTCAAGCGGAAATACATATTACAGTGGTGTAAGCTACACTCCCGCAAAGGACGTTCCCGAAGCGACTACAGATGACTGGCTGCACACCGACGGCAGCAAAATCTATGATGACGACGGTAACGAGGTTTGGCTTACGGGAATTAACTGGTTCGGATATAACACCGGAACGAACACCTTTGACGGTCTGTGGAGCTGTGGCCTTAACACATCAATATCTTCAATTGCAGACAGAGGCTTTAATCTGCTTCGTGTACCTATATCCGCGGAGCTGATCCTTGAATGGTCGGAGGGCAGCTACCCCACCGCAAATTTCAACCAAGCAACCAACTATTATTTAGTCGGGCTTAACAGTCTGAAAATATTCGATTATGTTATAGGACAGTGCCGCGCAAACGGCATTAAGATAATGATAGATATTCACAGTGCCGAAACGGACGCATCGGGACATAATTACAATATGTGGTATAATGGTGATATTACCGAGGAGGATTATCTTGCCGCCCTCTCATGGATAGCGGCACGTTATTCGCAGGACGATACTATTATAGCCTATGACCTTAAAAATGAACCCCACGGAAAAGCAAACGAATCCCCTCGCGCTAAGTGGGACGATTCCACAGACAGCGATAACTGGAAATACATTGCCGAAAAGGCGGCAGCTGCCGTACTCGGTGAAAATCCCAATGTTTTAATAGTTGTTGAGGGAATAGAAATATATCCCACAGATACGGACGTAAACGGCGACTTTTCCTCACAAAACCCCTTTGATTACTATTACACTTGGTGGGGAGGTAATTTAAGAGGTGTGGCGGATAATCCCGTAGATTTAGGAAAATATCAGAACAAGCTGGTGTATTCGCCCCACGATTACGGTCCTACGGTATATGCGCAATCATGGTTTGACGGCGATTACACCTATGAATCCCTTTACGAGGATGTATGGCATGATAACTGGTTTTACATACAGGAAAACGACATTGCTCCCCTGCTTATCGGAGAATGGGGCGGATTATGACACAGCCCAATTTAAAGTGGATGACCTATCTGCGGCAGTTTATTTCCGAAAACAGAATTAACCATACATTTTGGTGCTTTAACTCCAATTCGGGTGACACAGGCGGTTTGGTTCTGGACGATTTTACAACATGGGACGAGGAAAAGTACGAATTTGTCAAGGAGGTGCTTTGGCAGGCTGACGGAAAATTTGTGGGACTTGACCATGAAATACCCCTCGGTGAAAACGGAATTACCCTGACAGAGGCGTCCGAAATCGGATAATACAATACTCTCGGATAATGTATCAATCGGAAAAATTTTTCTTGACAATAATCAAAATATGTGGTATCATTATAAATTAATATCCATGAGGGAGTAATCGGCAAGTAATTGCGGCAAATCGACATATCTGCCATACAGTGCAAATGGGCGCTGCTCGGCACGGCTTACCTTAGGGTTTTAAATACCCGATGATGAGACTCATGTATGGCTTTATATGCTGTACATGAGTCTATTTTAATGCTTGACCACATATACTCTAAATGGACAAATAACTGCCCTATGAGCAAAGGGGCTAATTAAGGATGGTAATTGGTTATGGATTTTATCACACTGTTTTTGACGGCTGTGGGACTTTCTATGGATGCCTTTGCGGTTTCCGTCTGTAAGGGGCTTGCCACACCGCAATACAAGGCAAAATACTCGTTGATCTGCGGCGCGTGGTTTGGGGTATTTCAGGCTGTTATGCCCCTTATAGGCTGGCTTTTGGGTGTAAATTTTAAAAACATGATAACCTCATTCGACCACTGGATTGCCTTTATCCTTTTGGCAGTAATCGGCTTCAATATGGTTAAAGAGGGTCTGTCAAAGGATGATGAAACAACTGATCCGTCATTTTCCGCAAAATCAATGCTTATGCTTGCCATAGCAACAAGTATAGATGCCCTTGCTGTGGGAATAACCTATGCTTTTCTTGATGTAAATATCGGCGCGGCAGTTCTTTTTATAGGGGTCTGTACATTTGTCATCTCCGCAGTCGGCGTGAAAATCGGTTCGGTATTCGGCACAAAATACAAATCCGGCGCAGAGCTTGCGGGAGGTATAATACTTATATTAATCGGTGTAAAAACGCTGATTGAGCATTTGTTTTTTTTCGATTGACTTATTTCTAACTATATGATAAAATATAACCATGAGAGAGAACTCATGGAGGAATAAGAATATGAATAACCAGTTTTACGCGATAATTTCACGAATGAAGCTTATAAACAGATGGGGACTTATGCGAAACACCCGTAATGAAAATATATCCGAGCATTCATTGGAAACGGCAATAATCGCGCATGGACTTGCTGTAATTAAAAATACCTATTTCGGCGGAAATTTAAATGCGGAACGCTGTGCTGTTATGGGTATTTTTCACGATGCAACGGAAATTCTTACGGGAGATATGCCGACACCGGTAAAATATTTCAATGATGAAATACGAAATTCCTACAAGCAGGTTGAGAACAATGCAAAGGAAAATCTTATTTCCATGCTTCCCGATGAGATGAAGTCGGAAATATCGCCCTATCTGTCGCTTGGTGATTATTCCCGTGAGGATGATGCCCAGCTGTGGATTTTGGTAAAAGCCGCAGATAAAATTTCCGCACTTATCAAATGTATCGAAGAGCGCAGAACAGGCAATACTGATTTTGAAAGCGCCGAAAAATCATCACTTGAAGCAATAAGAGAAATGAATTTGCCTGAAGTCGAATATTTCATTAATCATTTTTTACCCGGCTATGGACTTACACTTGATGAGCAAACGTATGCTTCTAAAGATGAGGGATAGCTCAAATCCCCCTGAAATCCCCTTTTTGAATAATTTTTTTGGGTTTTTTTAGTGGAAATTGTAATGCGGTTCTAAAAATAATTTAATTTAATTTGTGCAAAGCCATGAATATTTCAAAAACTATTGACATAACTGCACAAAATAATTATAATATATTTAGTGGTATTATTTATATGACAAGCAAGTAAAAGGTTAATTTTTAAAATTGTTTAGGAGGAATCTACAATGCCTAGAACTAAGAAGACTGCTGATGCTGCCGTTGAAGCTGCAGAGGTAAAGGAGACTAAGGTAGAAGCTGCTGAGGTGGCTGCTGCTCCTGCAAAAAAAACCACTAAGACGTCCACAGGAATCAAGAAGACAACTACATCAACAGGAACTGCTGCTGCTAAGAAGACTGCTGCTGCTTCCAAGGAGCTTGATTTTGAGGAAATCGTTACAAAGTTCAGAGCATCCGTTGCTAAGGCAAAGGCACCCGCAGATTTGAGAATCGCAGCTCAGATAACACTTACCGGAAGCGTTGAGGGTATTCTTTATGTCCTCGTTGCAAACGGATATGCTGTTGTTGAAGGCTTTGATTACAAGGATGCCGATATAGACATGGATGCTGATGCAGATGCATTCTACGCTGTTGTTACCGGCAAGAAGGACATTGCTGCCGCTCTGAACGAGGGCACTGTTAAGATGCAGGGTAATGCCGGTGTTGGTATACAGCTTGCTAAGGTTGTTTTTTGATCTGATATCGTTATTTATTGCAAAAGTGTGCATTGACTGCACCCTTTTGCTTTATTGAGGTGTGATAATGCTTTATATTTCCCCTGTCGATAATTCCCTGCACGGTGATTATCACGGACTGCATCGCTGCGCTGTGTCACTTCTTACCGAGGGCATAAAAAAGGAGTATGGTATTTGTATATCCGAAAGCTGTATTTCCACAGGCAGGTACGGAAAACCGTTTATTCCCCGATATCCGAATATCCACTTCAGCTACTCACACTGCTTTGATATGGCGGTCTGTTATATTTCCGATACGGAATGTGGCTGCGATATTGAAGCTGTCGGAAGAAATATCGGTGAAAGGGTTATGAAGCGCTGCTTTACGGAAAGGGAGATATCCGCCGTAAATACCTGCGGCAGTATTCCAAAGGGCGCTGCCGCACTGTGGACGCTGAAGGAATCCTATGTGAAAGCAATCGGTACGGGACTTGCATACGGAATGAAAAAAGCGGAGCTGTGCATGAATAACAATCGTATTGTCCTTGCAGATAAAGAAATCGCCGACAGCTGCGGTTTTATAACCTTAACTGACGGCGAGCATATAGCTTCTGTATGTGAAATGGGGCGTAATCCCATCGTTACGTTTTCCTCTTGGGATCAAATCCTGTTTCCTTTTTCACCTTAAGCTTGTTTTCAAACATTGCCTTGTCTGCGGCTGATATAAGCTCATCAATACCGTTAATTTCATTGGGCTTTCTCCTGCAAACACCCATACTGATATAAACAGGATATGGCTTACCGGAATTATGGTTGTAATTTGTGAGAAATTTGCGAACGCTGTCACAATACTCTTCTATGTCCTTGTCGGTAAAATGCCCTGAGGCTATTTTAACAAATTCATCGCCGCCGATACGGTAATTCTCCGTTTTAACCGAACCGTTTATTACGTTTGAGGAAACGGAAAGAGCCGCCGCCTTTATACTTACATCGCCCTCAAGATGTCCGTAGGTATCGTTGATAAATTTAAGTCCATTAAGGTCACCGAGTATAAGGACGACCTCATGGTTATTTTTAGCCGCACTTTCCAAAAAATCATGCATATCTATGTTAAAGCTGTTTCTGTTTCCAAGACCTGTCATCAAATCGGTAATTGCATTTTCCTGCATACGTTTATACAGGTACATGGTGTTCTGCAAACGCTGCTGGGATTCCAGTGCATTCGCCACGTTTCTCATCCATGAATTAAAGGCAATATCGGGATGAAAAAGTCCCTGCCCGTTTGAAATAACCACATAGCCGAAGCACCTGTCGGTAAAGTGGAGCGGACGGAATGTATATGCGGCAGGCGGGAGTGATTCATCATACAGCAGCGGAAACATATCTGAAAGGGGAAAATCTATCCCAATACCTACCTTTGACTTGTAACCATCGTGATTATCTCGGTGATTATTGTTATGGTGATAGTAATGAAGATGCATTATCGGAGTATATTCCTTTGCGATTTCATTTTCGTCAAGCGTTGCCTCCGGGTCATCCCACATATCGTTCATGCAGAAGTAAAGGTCTTCAAATTCACCGATATAGTAGGTTGCAGCGTCAATTTCCCAAAACACACCGTCAAAATCACATTGACTGAGCATACATTCATTCATTCCGTTAAATTCGGAGAAAAAGCCGCCCATTTCATTGGAATTCCAAAGCTGCTTTTTTGAAGTGAAATCATAATCCGAGGTTGTGGAGCATCCGCAGGTTACGGAAAAGTTGGACTGATATTCGCACTTAACACGCTGTGGAACGGTTGAAACGGCTTTCCCTTCGATTAAGTCAATCAGTCCTCTGCAAGCTGCCTCCCCTACCTTTTCGGTTGACCTGCAGGTTTCGGATATGAAATTAAGTTTATTAAATTCCTCATCGTAGCCCGCAATCCGAACATCATCGGGGACATGATATCCCCTATCGAAAAGTGCCGTATAGACACTATACGTCATAGGATTATTGGCACACATTATGGCATCGGGAAGCTTTCTTCCTCCGCAGGTAAGCTTTTCAACGAAGTTTTCTCCCTCAAAATACCAAAAATCGCCGTAATACAAGTTATCCTCATTAACGGTCAGACCATGCTCTGCCATAGCTTTTCGGAAGCACATAAGCCTATGTTCGGCATGGGGATGCCCTTTTATTCCGGTCATATAAGCAATATCCTTGCAGCCATGACATTTTACAAGATGATCCACCATAGCACCGATAACATATGTATCGTCACATATATAGCTTGGAATACCCTCATAGGAGTAATCCACCGTAACAACAGGCAAGCCATTAGACTTAGACTGCCGGTAAAGCGGTTCAAGCTGCATGGATATATTATCAAATTTAAGGGTATCACTAAGGCAGATGACACCCGAAAGCTTATTTAAATTAGGAACAGAGAAAATAGCCAATTCCCCGTTCATATTCTTTTCCTTGCCATCGGGATAGCTGGTCGCAAAAACCGCAACGTTATAGCCATTCTCAAAAGCAGCGTTATAAATTCCCTGAAGTATTCCCAACTGATATTGCTTTTCCGGCTGGGCAAGGAAAACCGCAATACATTTTCTCATAAAAGTCTCTCCTTTAACCGAATAGGCACAACAAAAAAATCCACACAGTTATATTATACAATATTAATTTATAGATGTCAAGAGCTTATATGCAATTTAACAATAGAAAATTCAGATAAATTCCTGCTTTTCGATATACTCAGAAACCCCTAAGGAGTTAACGCCCCCGGTCGTTCGTTGAATAACGGGACGATGCCCCTTATTGAAAAATACCTTGCAAAATATCACAATCAATGATATAATATAACAAGTTAGTGAGAATGGAGAGAATAGCTTGTACAAATATACTCAATTTGAGAAGCTGGGCGATAACTGTGAGTTATGTGTCACTAAGGAGCATACATTCGGCACGGATGCGTTCCTGCTTGCCGATTTTGCCGCCGCACGTCATAAGGATGTAATCTGCGATCTGGGGACAGGCTGCGGAATTATTGCTGTGCTTATGCATTTAAGATATAAGCCTAAGGAGGTATATGGAATTGACATACAGCCCCAGGCAATAGAGCAGTTTAACCTTACGGTGGAACGTTCATCACTGGACGGTGTTCATCCCCTGCTTATGGATTTAAAAAATCTCACTGCGCCCGCACCCTTGGGCGAATGTACCTTAGTCACCTGCAATCCTCCTTATAAAGCCGACAGCGCTGGGATACAGAATTTATCTCAGGCGCAAAGGATAGCAAGACATGAGATTATGTGCAATATCGATGACGTTTGCAGGGCTGCTTCCCGTCTGCTGAAATACGGCGGCAGACTATGTATGTGTAATCGTCCCGAAAGGCTGGCAGATGTCATAACGGCTATGCGAAATAATAGGATTGAACCTAAGAAGCTACGCTTTGTTTCCAAGTCCCCCGAGTCCTCCCCGTGGCTCTTTTTGATTGAGGGACGCAGCGGCGGAAATCCATTTTTGCAGGTAATGCCTCCGCTGTTTATCGGCGGAGGAAATGCAATATCGCCGGAGCTTTCGGCTATTTTCGACGGTTCGGAATACAGTAATTTTACGGAGGATAATAAGAAATGAGCGGAAAGCTATATGTTGTGGGTACTTCCATAGGCAATCTTGAGGATATAACCTACAGAGCGGCAAGAATTTTGTCGGAGGTTGACTTTATCTGTGCCGAGGATACAAGGGTTACAGTGAAGCTGCTTAATCACCTAAATATAAAAAAGCCCTTACTTAGCTATCACGAACATTCGGTGTGGCACGTTTCAGAGAATATTATTTCAAGATTACAGGGAGGCGAAAGCTGTGCTGTTGTCACCGATGCGGGTATGCCATGTATTTCCGATCCCGGTGAGGATTTGGTGAGAAGATGCCGTGACTTGGGTATAGCCGTTGAATCCGTTCCCGGTCCTACGGCAGCAGCCACTGCCGCCGCTGTTTGCGGAATACCCGCTGCAAGATTTACCTTTGAGGGCTTCCTCTCGGTTACAAAAAAGCAGCGCTACTCCCATTTGGAGGAGGTTTCCCACGACAAACGCACCTTAATATTCTATGAAGCCCCTCACAAGCTTTTGTCTACACTTGAAGATATGCTGAAATATTTCGGCGAACGCCGAATTGCCATCTGTCGTGAGCTTACCAAGCTGCATGAGGAGGTAATACGGACAACACTTTCAGACGCAGTGGAATATTACCGTGAAAATTCTCCCAGGGGTGAATTTGTGCTGGTTGTGGAGGGCTATACTCCCGATGAGGAAACGGAAACTACCCTCGAGGATGCTGTCAAAATTGCGGAAAAGCTCATTTCAGACGGCGCCAAACCCGCTGATGCCTGCAAGCAGGCCGCAAAGCTTTCTGGATTTAAGAAAAGTGAGATATACAGCCAAATAGTCAACAGTGAAACCGAATAGCATAAATCACCCTTGACGGTCGGGCTTTACTTCACGGGAATACAGATAAACTACGGACAGCAAATTGGGAAACATCACAAAGGCATTACATATATCCGCCACAGCAAGAGCAGTTTCCTGAGTGGTCATCCCTCCGATAATAATAAGCAGCGTATACACCGTCGGAAAGACTTTTGTTACAATGCCTTTTGCCTTTTTTCCCACAATAAAGCTGTCAGTAAGATAATCTACACAGATCTGACCGTAACAGAACTAGCCCAGAATTGACGCATAGGCGAACAGGCATATTGACGCGGTGATTATTACTCTGCCGATAATTTCTGCGCCGATTGCGGAAAATGCCGAGGAAAAAACATAGGTAATATCGGTTTCACCGACAGCTATAACCGCCAGTGCAGTTACCGTACAGCAAATTATTGTATCGGGAAAGACCTCAAAGCTTCCCCATGCGCCTGCCGTTTCGGCGGAAGTCATTCCCCCGCAGGAATGAACCATTACTGAGCTGCCCATGCCCGCTTCATTGGAAAACACCCCTCTGCGCAGTCCTATGGATATTGCAGAGCTTAACATTCCTCCCGAAACCGCGCTTGAAGAAAATGCATCCCGAATTATATTTCCAAGCGCATCAAGGACATTGCAGTGAGTAAAGGCTATGACTGCCGCAGCCCCTCCCATATAAAGCACACCCATAAACGGTACTATTTTTTCGGTAAGCGACATGACTGCGGACACGGCATTGCTTCCGGAAAGCAATATAACCGCTGTAATCGCCGCCAAAATAAGTGCCGCTAATAGGGAGGATATGTTAAAATAGGGGGATACAGCGGTTACAAATGCAGTTGCCTGTGTGGCACTTCCCACAAAAAGAGCTGTTGCCCCGCAGCCTATGGCATATATCACTGCCAATACCTTTGACCCTATCATATTCTCCATATAGCTCATAGGTCCGCTGCCGCCGTATTTTTGTATGCAGGATATTCCCACATGATTTTCGGCATATGCTATCGCCATTCCGAAAAACGCCGATACCCACATCCAGAAAATCGCACCTATGCCGCCGACAGCAATTGCCGCTGCACAACTCGTAATATTTCCCGTACCCAGCGATGCGGCAAGAGCCGCTGTTACCGCCCCTATACTCCCCTGTTTTTTCAGGCTAAGCTTTTTAATAAATGTGAACTGTATAAATCTGCTTTTCACTGTAAAATAGATACCTATTACAAGAATTAAAATTACTGTAAAGCTTCCCCAGATTACCGAATTAATTTTGTCAAGGACTTCCAATTTAATAATCATCTCCCACAAGCGTAAAACTGTAATATTTATATGTTTACGCAAAAAAACTAAGAACACTTGACAAATCGGAAATAGTGTGGTATAATTATACTGCTTTAAGGGCTTGTAGCTCAGTTGGGAGAGCGCTGCGTTCGCATCGCAGAGGTCGAGGGTTCGACTCCCTTCAGGTCCACTTTTGTATTTATAACTTGGCTGATGTCCCTCGTCTTTTCAGACGGGGGACATACGGTCTTTAGTAGGGCAATCACCCTTATTAAATTAATAGGAAGTCTAACCGCAGTTAAACTTCCTATTTTAGTATTTTGGAAATTGGGGAGGAAAGCTATGGACAACGATAACCAAAACAAAGAAAATCGCAAAAAGGATCTACGGGATATATCCGAACTGGTAAAAATGATTATATCATCATTTCTTGCAAGAATTGTCACTCTTGCGGCGGCTGTTCTGCTGCTGATTTTTCTGATTATTCCGCTGATCGAAAGGCTGATACAGCTTATCTTCCCCGACTTTTCATGGGAGTATCTCCTTGAAGCTCTGCATAGTATATGGGAAATGATTTTAGGGAAATGATTTTACCGGGAAATACTCACTCTGCGGTAACAAGGCTCTTTTTCCTCCATGTACCCTGCTTATACCTTATAACGCTGAAAGCGGCGGTAACAAGCCATGTAACGGCGGTTGTCGCCCATATCCCATAATATCCTATAAACGCTATTTTCGTTAGTATTAACGAGAAAGCTATACGGCATACTACCTCTACCAGTCCGTTAATCATTGCATATGTGGTATCGCCCGCACCGTTGAGGAATCCCCTTGTTACATGAATTGTTCCAAGGAAAAGATAAAAGCATGATGTGAGCCGCAAAGCCGCAGCGCCTATGGATATAACATCCTCTCCGCTTACAAATAACCCTACTACATACTGTGCGGTTAAAAGGAAAATTGCCATTACAACCACCGCAACAGCCGTGGACATCTTCATTCCTATATGATAGCCGTTTACCATTCTTTCCGACCTTGCAGCACCTGCATTTTGTCCCGTAAAGGTTGACATTGCCGCACTAAGGGAGGAAAATGGCTGCTGAATAAGCTGCTCAATCCTCATAGTAACCGTATATGCGGCCATAACCGTTTCACCGAAGGAGTTGGTAACTCTTTGAAGCGCTATCATGGATACGGAAATGGTTGCGTTCTGCACAGCAATATTCATTCCTGTTTTAAAGCAGACGGCAAGCATATTTCCGCTAAGCCGCATATCGCTTTTGGTAAGGCTTATATTTTTATTTTTCGCAAAGCCGTAAATTATACTGCAAACAGCCGAAAAGCCCTGCGCCAGAACTGTCGCCGCGGCAGCGCCGCTTATGCCCATTCCAAAGACAACCACAAAAAGCAGGTCAAGTCCCACATTAAGCACATTGGCAAGTCCTAGGAATATCAAGGGTGTTTTCGAGTCGCCTAAGGCTCTCATAACCGCCATTATCCAGTTATATGCGGCAACGGCAATTGTACCCCCGCAAACTATTTTCATATATGCCGCCGAATCGGAAATAAGATTTTCGGGAGTATTCATAAACCGCAGAACAGGTTCGGTAAGGATCACCGAAATAATGCTTACCACCGTGCCGAAGAACAGTGTCATTATCCCCGAATTGAATATAGCCGATTTCACCTTTTGCTCAATCCCTGCACCGAAAAACTGTGATATAATTATTCCCGCACCGGTCAAAAGGCCAAGACAGAGCGTATAGAAAAAGTATGTAACCGAGCCTGTGGCACCGACAGCGGCAAGAGCATTATCGCCTAAATATTTTCCCACAATAAGGGTATCTGCAAGGTTATAAACCTGTTGGAGAAGATTTCCCAGCAGCATAGGCAGCGCAAAGGCTGCGATATGCCGAAAGGGACTTTCCTCTGTCATATTAACGGAAAGAGCTTTCATAATTTACTGTTCCTCTCATTCATGGGAAATTTCTCCGCTGTCAATGCTGTATTTTCCCGAAATAACCGTTATTTCAGCGATATGCTTACTATTTTCAAGCCCAAAGCAGCAGTATGATGCCTGACGGTTTTCACACATGGGTACTTTCCCCTCAAATGTCGATTTACCATCGATATTCACGGAAATAACGGGGTTTTCGTCATCAAAATGATTTTCGCCCACAAGAGAAAATCCTGTGCCCTCAAATGTGAAATAAAGCTTATCCCCCGCATAACCCGTTGAAAGTGTGCGGTTGTAATTGCGGAAGCTTGTCATAAGCTCATGTTTCCAGTTTCCCTTGTAAGAAAAGCACAAGTCAGTATTGTCAAACCGCTCAATATAAGTGTTTTCAAGGGGTTCGATCAGCAGCTGTTCAAAATAATTATTGTCATAGGAGCTGTAAAGCGCCGCCCTGCCTGCACAGGGCACACCCTCATTTTCCGCTGAATAATCGCACAAGAGCGTACCGTTAAGATATGCCCTCACCGAGTTATACATACTCTCTATTTTAAGCACAGCCGTTCGTACAGGGTTATCCGATTTTCCCTCAATAAGTATGCGGGAGTTTTTCCTAAGCTGCCAAACACCGCTTTTATAGAGCCGCAGCTGCCAACCGCTTTCCGCTATATCCGCAAGGATATAGCGCATACCCACGCCAACGTAACATTCATTCGGTTCACCCTTATCGGCGAAGGATGCCTTTATCGATACGGAATAATTATACCATCTGTCATCGCCCAACGTAGTAACGGGATTTGGCGTATATCCCCATTCCACCGCTTTAATATCAGGGGTAATAATCTGCATAAGGACGTTTCTTCCGTCAATTTCATTTACTTCAAAGGCACCGCCCTCATCGGTGGTATAACGCGGCGCGCCGCCCCTTGATGAGAGATAATCGGGAGAATATTCGCTATAACAAAAATCGTCCGAATAGGGCAATGCCAATACCGTATTTTTCCCAATATTATCCGCAAAAGCGCCGCAGATGGGTTCAACAGTAGAAACGGTTACTATGGAGTAGGGGTTGGCTGTTACCCTAAAGCTATGACCTTCAGGCGTGTTTTCAGGCGCTATGGTCTGTATTTTCCTAAAATAATTTTCACTGTAGTCACTGCAGCCCTTATTCGGACCTTTTGTTTCCCATACAGACACGCTTTTGGGGGGGTCGGCGATAAATCGGTAGGTGATAGGCATATCGGTTGTGTTGGTGATAACGGTGCTGTAATCCCCTGTACTGCTGTCAACTGCGGTAAGATAGCTGTATGTCGCATCGACGATTGCATGACCGTCACCGCCGGGCTTTCCGTCTGAAAAGCACCCGTCATTTACAAATACCCAGCCCTTTTTTATAAACTGTGAAAAATGCATCATCATGGCATATCCGCTTTCAAGTCGGTAATAGCCGCTCCATGGGCAACAAGCGGATATAAGCTGCTTATGCGAATATGTCACGCCGTCATAGTATGCGGAAACTATAGGCTGCAGCTGACACATAGTCATACGACCGCAGGCATACATGGCAATCATGCGGTTTGCCGCATCAAGAATGCCGTTTATTCCCGCAAGTCCGGACCCCGTACCGTCAAAGCGATATGCTCCCCTTGAATAGGTCATTGGAGGGCTTCCCTCGCTCATCCAAAGGAATTTGCCGTATTCATCGGAAAGGCGCACGGCATTCTCCGTAGAAGTGCTTGTATAATGACTTCCCACAGCGTCTACCGCTTTAAGCAGCTCCTTATCCTCCAACATGAGATTTGCAAGAAACCATGTGCAAATCTCATCGGCGGCGGAAATCTTAATCCGTGAAAAGTCATAGGGACAATCCTGCTCCTCTTTTAAACGGCGTGACAGATACTTAATCCATTCCTTGTCAAAGGGTCTTTCGTTTTTATCTCCGCTTACATAGTCAAATTTAATACCGTATGCTTCATAGGTGGCAATAAGGGTTCCTCTATACCATCGATAGCGAGCGGCATATACATCGGAGGAATGAGTTACCCATGCAGGCTCACTCCACCAAAGCATATCCAAATTAAGATTGGGATTTAACCTTTTAGCGTCTGCCGCAAGCTGAAAGCCTGCTCCTCGCCTTACATCAGCCCTTTCGTCTGCATATCTTTTTACAGCAGGCTCAGTGCCCGAGGATGAATTAACATCGGAACCCATTTCTATCTTCAAATGGCTTACACCTATTCCCTTTTCACCGAAAATGCGTTCAAGTATAGCCATATAGGCAGTCGGGTTTTCCTGCTTGTAATCGATTAAAAGCCGTGACGAATTGTTTGCACTTACCATTCCGTAGCCGTCAAAGGTCTGATTTGGTATTTTGTTAAGCATTGAAGCACCGATCCGAATTACTCTTTCCATAGCGTTTACCCTCACTTTACTCATTTACTATATCATTATAGGCTTTTATAAATACGCTGTCATATTGGCTCATGCTTTCTATTGAGTACAGGGACAAGCCATTATCCCTGCTTACCCTGCTCTGTTGAAATAAATCAATGTCTACAGGAACATATACATCGGGAGAGGTTCCGTATATGCTTGATGATTTACCCTCATCGTTCAGAATTATACCATAGCCGCAGCTGAATATAAGCTTGCTTTCGGGCAAGCGCCACTGCGCAAATGTAATTGATGTCCCCTCACCGCATGTATTTGTCCCGTAGATTGTGGCAAGATTACTTGTCTTAAAATAATTTACAAAATCATCGGCACAGGAACAGGTAATGCTGTCCGTAAGAATTGCTATATCTCTGTCGTGATTTAATCCCGTATATTCGCCGATTGCCTCTTGAGTTTGGGTTAAATGATACCATTTATTGCTGCTGTTCACGCTTATGGGAAGCTGAGAGGCTTTCAAAGTTTCTATGCTGTCATAATCTGAGCAGGTTACCCTAAAGCCATAGAAAATGTTCATGTAGAAATCACCGATTTCAATATATGAGTTGCATGTGTTCTCCAAGGGCGCTACGTAAAGGGCAGGATAAACGTAATTTTCCCAAAATCCCACATATCCTCCGGGATTTTCACGAACGTCCATTATAATATTATCGGAGTCGGCGTACTCGGAAATGCTCTCCTTAAGCGTTTCACCGTCAATATATTCAAAGGACGGCAGCTTTATATATACGGTATCGGTTTCCTCCTCATATTCTATAATATATTCATCCTCGGAAATCGCCTCCGTGCCCTCATTCACATCAAATCCATAGCCTACCTCACCAATATATTGCTCGGCTAAAACGTATCTCTCCGTTTCCCAAAAATCATAGTAGCAGGTTATTGTTTCCAAAGTACCGTCAGTGTATTTCACAGTAATTTCAACCTCCTCGGAGCTTTCCGATGCGGGATTTCTAAGAAAATATAGGTAATTTCTGAAAAGGCTGTTTTCTATAAAATCATATTGCATAAGGAAAGTGAAATCATGCGAGTTTATAAATTCATCGGGAGAGCTGCCGTTAATTTCTATTATACAGCAATAATCCAGACCCTGTTGTATCGTACTGACATAATCGCTGCCGTAATGGCAAAAAACATAAACGGGCGATAGATCACTCTCGTAATAACGTTTGTAATATTCAGAAGCATATTCGCTAAGATAATTATACCAGCCGTCGCCTATACCGCCGTTATTCGGCATAAGATTAAGTATATCCGCATTAAAAGTATTTGCACCTGTATAAGATGATGCGTTACAATAGGTCATACCCGCATGGGGTGAACCGCACTCACTGAGTATGAGGGAAAGAAGAATATAGAAATCTCCGTTATTTTCACATTCGTCAAGCAAATCATAGTAATGCTCCCGCTTGTCCTCAACGGTATATCCGAAAACCTCCCGCATATCATCACTGTAATATGTAGTACTCGTTATGCAATCAAGCATATAGTCGAGATCGGTTTTCATCTGCTCCTTTGAAAGCTCGGAAACCTCGTAGCCGTCATCATATGTGACTCTCTGAATTAAATCACCAAGATATATATTTCTATAGGGCAGAAATATAAATTGTATCAGGAATATGATTATAACCACAAATATTACTCGCAGGACAGAACGAATCTTATTCATTTTATTCTCCTTTTATGTATATGTACACAAAAACCGATTTTAATCCTATACATTTTATCATAGCTTGGCATTATAGTCAAGCATTTTTAAAGAAAAAATGAAAAAACTTCCGTTTGCAGAATTTCTCTGTCAAATCGGAAGCTCATATCGATTATTCGGGAATAATAACTCCGTCAGCGCCGTAGTAAATTCTGGGAACGCGCTTTGAAATGCCGCATACAACCTCATAGCCTATTGTTCCGTAAAGCTGTGCAAGCATATCCGCAGTTATAGCTTCGTTTCCGTCTTTTCCTATCAAGGTAACGACAGTCCCCTCGCAAACATCGGGTATACCGCTTGTATCCACCACAATCTGATCCATGCAGACACGACCGATAATCGGTGCTTTACAGCCGTTTATCAATACATAACCATTGTTTGACAGCGCCCTTGCATAGCCGTCGGCATAGCCTATGGGTATTGTAGCGGCCGTTATTTTTCTATCGGCACAATAGGTTCTTCCATAGCCCACAAAGTCGCCCTTGTCAAGGGTTTTCACATAGGAAACCGCAGCCTTTAAATCCATAACGGGCATAAGGCTAACAGGCAGATCAAGAGAATTATCGGGCATAAGACCATAGAGCAAAATTCCATAGCGCACCAGTGTACTGCGGCTGTCATAGTGCAGCACACCGCCGGCACTGTTAAGGCAATGCCTGTGTTTAAGGGTAATACCCATTTCCCAAAGACAATCATAAGCCGAAAAGAATTTTGACTTCTGACTCTCGGTATACGCAATGTTATGGTCATCCGTACTGTCCGCAACGGCAAAATGGGTAAACATACCCTCCAAGGCTATGCCCTCAAGTCTGTACATCCTTGCAAGAGCATTCGCACAAGCCTGTGCATCATCCGCCGATACTCCTATACGTCCCATACCCGTATCCACAGCGGCATGGGTACGGACAATACACCCGCATTTTTTAGCCTCTTCGGAGAGCTTAGCCGCATACTCCTCTCCCACGATTGCCTGGATTATATCATATTTTGCAAGCTCCCCGGCATAATCGGGGGGAGTGTGACCGAGAATAAGAATATCACTCTTTATTCCGCATTTGCGCAGGGTTTGCGCCTCAATGATATTGGAAACGGCAAAATACTTTATTCCTTGGCTTTCGAGAAATGGAGCAATATGCTTATCACCGTGACCGTAAGCATCAGCCTTTACAACACACATTATCTCCGTTTGCGAATTATCGTTTATCCTTTTTAGCTCATCAAGGTTGTTTTTCAAACGGTCAAGATGAATTTCAGCCCATGCGCGGCTGAGAAGCTTTTTCATCGCCTATTCCCCTTATATAAAAATAGATTTGGGACAAAAATGTCACATATCGAACAAATTTTCTGTTTTACTTGATTTATTCGTAAATAGGTGCTATAATTGTCTTATACAGCAACATTTTTTTCAAGAAAGGTAATACCATAAATGTCAGTCATCGAAAAAACAGCTTGTTTTACCGGGCATCGCCCCGAAAAGCTCTCATCGGATTCATATAAGCTGAACTTAATAAAGCAAATGCTCAGAAACGCTGCATTTGATGCCGCCGTTCGAGGATATACCACATTTTTTACAGGAATGCAGCGGGGAACGGATTTATGGGCAGCAAAGACAGTATTTGAGCTTACCGATAGATTTCCCGTCGAGGTAGTAGCCGTATATCCGTTCAGGGATATAGGAAAATCATATAAGGGTGAGGACGCCGAATTATTTGAAGAAATACAAAAGAAGGCGGCAGACACCATCATAATCTCAGAAAGCTATTACGGCGGCTGTTATTCCGCCAGAAATAAGTACATGGTGGAACACTCCTCACACATTATAGCTATTGTGGAGGATTACAACAGCGGCACGGGACAGACTATAGCCTATGCAAAAAAAAGAGGACTTTCCACAGATATTATCGACCTTAAGAAAACCTTTTACGATTTAGCTGACGGAAGCAATGACATACCGGAACAGCTTACCTTTTAACGGCACATCGCCGCATGACGCAAATGCATATGCGCCATGCGGCATTTGATTTCCGTGATATTATTTTAGCCGATAACCCTTACTCTGATAACATTTTCAGCAGCTGAAAGCTTTGCAGCAATATCATCCGAAACATTTCCGGCTGCGTCAATCATAGTATATGCATAATCCTTCTTGGACTTGTTAAGCATATTGTCTATATTTATTCCCGCTTCGCCGAGAATGGTTGTTATTTCGGAAATTACCGCAGGCACATTCTTATGCATAACACATATCTTTGTTCCGGCAGCATTCATCTCCGCATTGGGATAATTAACCGAGTTCTTGATATTGCCGTTTTCAATAAAGTCAATAAGCTCCTGTGCAGCCATAACAGCGCAGTTATCCTCCGATTCGGGGGTGCTTGCGCCGAGATGAGGAAGTACAATAACATTCTCTCTGCCCAGAACAACATCATCGGCAAAGTCGGTTACATACTTGGCAACCTTTCCTTCGTCAATAGCCTTGACAACTGCCTCGCTGTTAATAAGCTCGCCTCTTGCAAGGTTGATAAGACGAACGCTGTCCTTCATCATTGCAATCTGCTCGCTGTCAATGGTATTCTTGGTATCGGGAGTATAAGGAACATGAATGGAAATATAATCCGATACCTTATAAATATCATTAATGTCATTAGTGATAGAAACGGCAGGATTAAGGTGGAGTGCGGCGTTTACAGAAAGGTAGGGGTCATATCCGATAACCTTCATGCCCAAATCAACCGCAGAATTTGCGATTTTTCCGCCGATAGCACCAAGACCTATAATACCTAATGTCTTGCCATAGATCTCAGGTCCCGCAAATTTAGCTTTGCCGCCCTCTACAGTCTTAGGCGCATCGGGAGTACCCTTGAGTGATGCAGCCCAAGCGGCAGCCTCGGTAATCTTTCTTGAGGAAAGAAGCAATGCGCAGATAGCAAGCTCCTTTACCGCATTGGAATTTGCGCCGGGGGTATTGAATACGACAATGCCCTCCTCTGCACATCTGTCAACGGGAATATTGTTTGTACCTGCACCCGCTCTTGCAATGGCAAGAAGATTACTTCCAAATTCCATATCATGCATCTTCGCCGAACGAACCATTATTGCAGTGGGATTTTCAGCACTGTCGTCTACATTGTAAACGGCTTTATCGAAGATATCCGTTCCGCAGGATGCTATTTTATTAAGGGTAAGTATACTGTACTGTGACATCGAACTCACCTTCTCCTTTCACAATCAGCTGTTTTCAGCCTCAAATTTCTTCATAAACTCGACAAGCTTTTCTACGCCCTCAATAGGCATAGCATTGTAGATAGATGCTCTCATACCGCCGACAGTTCTGTGTCCCTTGAGGTTCTCAAATCCCGCAGCCTTTGCCTCTGCCACAAACTTCTTGTCAAGCTCATCATTTCCCGTAACAAAGGGCACGTTCATAAGAGATCTGTCCTTAGGCTCTACAGTACCCTTGAACAGCTTGCTTTCGTCCAGGTAGTCATAAAGGATCTTGGCTTTCTTTTCGTTATGGGCTTTCATAGCCTCAAGTCCGCCCATCTTCTTTATCCACTTGAAGACCTTGCCGCAGATATAAATTCCGTAGCATGGAGGTGTATTGTAAAGGCTGTCTGCATCTGCCTGAGTTTTCCACTTCAGCATTGTGGGAGTGCCGGGAAGAACGTCATCGGTAATGAGATCCTCGCGGATAATGGCAATTACCACGCCTGCGGGACCAACATTCTTCTGTACGCCGCCGTAAATTACGCCGTATTTAGTAACGTCAACAGGCTCTGAAAGGAAGCAGGAAGAAACATCCGCAACGAGGGTATGACCCTTGGTGTTGGGGAGAGTCTTGAACTTTGTTCCGTAAATTGTGTTGTTTTCGCATATGTATACATAATCCGCATCATCGGGAATGTCCAAATCGGAGCAATCGGGGATATAGGAGAATGTCTTATCCGCTGACGATGCTACAGCAACAGCCTCACCATACATCTGAGCCTCCTGGTAAGCCTTCTTAGCCCACTGTCCTGTAACGATATAAGCTGCCTTGCCGTTCTTCATAAGGTTCATAGGAACAGCGGCAAACTGCTGAGATGCACCGCCCTGAAGGAAAAGCACCTTATAGTTGTCGGGGATATTCATAAGCTCACGAATATCCTTTTCCGCATCCTTAATAATGCTGTCAAAGGCCTTTGAACGGTGACTCATCTCCATCACCGACATACCTGTTCCCTGATAGTCCAACATCTCCTCCGCTGCTTCCTTGAGAACCTCCTCGGGAAGTACAGCAGGACCCGCACTGAAATTATAAACTCTGCCCATTTTAAAAACCTCCATACTTTAGCAGTGCCGCAAAATACTGTAAACGACACCGCATATTATTATATCACCTTGTGCGCAAAATGTCAACACAAAGGACATGAAATCTTATTTGCAATTAAATCGCCCATTTCACTGCACGAAACTCGCTTGCAGCCCTCGGACATAATATCGCCGGTTCTGTATCCCTCGGCAATAACCTCGGAAACAGCCTTTTCAACGGCATCAGCCTCTTTATCCATATCAAAGGAATATTTAAGCAGCATGGCTGCCGAAAGTACAGTTGCAATCGGATTTGCAACGTTCTTTCCCGCAATATCAGGCGCAGAACCTCCGCTTGGCTCGTAAAGACCGAACTTCGTTTCGTTAAGGCTGGCACTTGCAAGCATACCTATTGAACCGGTAATCATCGATGCCTCATCGGAAAGTATATCGCCGAACATATTCTCGGTAAGCATTACATCAAACTGTGCGGGATCCTTTACAAGCTGCATTGCACAGTTGTCAACCAGCATATGCTCGCAGGTAACCTCAGGATATTTTTCCGCAACCTCATTTATTACCTTACGCCAAAGTCTTGAGGAATCAAGTACATTTGCCTTGTCAACGCTGGTGACCTTTTTGCGGCGCTTCATGGCAATTTCAAAAGCCTTTACGGCAGCGCGCCTTATTTCATTCTCGTTATAGGAAAGAGTATCAACGGCAGTTGTAACACCGTTTACCGTTTCCGTAAGCCTTTTACCGAAATAAAGACCGCCCGTAAGCTCACGCACTATAACCATATCAAAGCCCTTTGCGCTTATATCCTCTCTGAGAGGGCACGCCGCTCTAAGCTCCGGGTAAAGTACGGATGGGCGCAGATTTGCAAAGAGTCCCAGTGATTTTCTCAGCTTAAGCAGTCCTGCTTCGGGGCGAAGATCGGGAGGAAGCTTATACCAGGGGGATGTATTGGTATCTCCACCTATAGAACCCATAAGCACAGCATCGGCTACCTTTGCACGTTCTATTGTTTCATCTGTCAAGGGTACACCGTTGGCATCTATGGAACAGCCGCCCATAAGAAGCTGTTCATAATTGAAGGTATGACCGAATTTTTTGGCAACCTTGTCGAGAACCTTCATTGCCTCGGTCACAATTTCAGGACCTATTCCGTCTCCCTTGATAACCGCAATATTCTTGTTCATTTTACTATCCCTCACATCTTCTGCTTGAGGGAATTAAGCAGTCCCCCCGCATTTATTATATCCAGGATAAAATCGGGGAAAGGCTGTGCCTTAAAGGTCATTCCCTTGGTTTTATCGGTGATAATTCCCGTATCGAAATCCACCTCAACCTCATCGCCCTTTTCAATACTCTTGGCAGCTTCATCACATTCAAGTATAGGAAGTCCGATATTGAGCGCATTTCTATAAAAAATTCTTGCAAAGGTTGATGCAATAACGCAGGAAACACCGCTTGCCTTAATTGCTATAGGCGCGTGTTCTCTGGATGAACCGCAGCCGAAATTCTGTTCAGCAACGATTATATCGCCCTCCTTTACGTTGTTTCTGAAATCGATATCGATATCCTCCATACAATGAGCAGCAAGCTCCTTGTGGTCGGAGGTATTCAGATATCTTGCCGGAATGATAACATCGGTATCGACATTATCGCCGTATTTATGTACAGTTCCGCAAACCTTCATGCAGCACCGATCCTTTCTTCAATCAAATAAACTTGCGTGGGTCGGCAAGCTTTCCTGCAACGGCAGATGCCGCAGCCACAGCGGGAGATGCAAGATATACCTCCGACTCGGGATGTCCCATTCTTCCCACAAAGTTACGGTTGGTTGTAGCAACAGCTCTTTCGCCCTTGGCAAGTATGCCCATATGACCGCCAAGACATGGTCCGCAGGTCGGTGTGGAAACTACACATCCTGCCTTGATAAAGGTTTCAAGGTATCCGCGGCGCATGGATTCAAGATAAACCGCCTGTGTTGCGGGAATAACAATGCACCTTACACCGGGCGCTATATGCCTGCCCTCCAATATCTTAGCAGCCATTTCCATATCCTCAAGACGGCCGTTTGTACATGAACCTATAACGGACTGGTTGATTGCGACGTCGCCGCACTCCCCTATTGTCTTAGTGTTTTCGGGAAGATGAGGGAAAGAAACGGTAGGCTCAATGGCTGAAAGGTCAATATTATAAACCTCGTCATACACAGCATCGGGATCAGCCTCGTAAATCTTGTACTCTCTGTTTACTCTGCCCTTTTGGTATGCAACAGTCACATCGTCAACGGCAAAAATTCCGTTCTTTGCGCCTGCTTCGATTGCCATATTGGCCATAGAAAGCCTGTCGTCCATCGAAAGGGAGGAAAGTCCCTCGCCTGAAAATTCCATAGATTTATAAAGAGCGCCGTCAACTCCTATCATACCGATAATATGGAGTATAACGTCCTTGCCCATTACGCATTTTCCAAGCTTTCCGGTGAGATTAAACTTGATTGCGGAGGGCACCTTAAACCATGCCTCTCCCGTAGCCATTCCCGCGCACATATCCGTTGATCCGACACCTGTTGAGAATGCACCGAGAGCGCCATATGTACAGGTGTGACTGTCCGCACCTATAATACACTCACCGCTGGCAACTATGCCCTTTTCGGGGAGCAATGCGTGTTCTATTCCCATATCGCCTACATCATAATAGTTGGTAATATCATACTTACCCGCAAAGGTGCGGCACTGGAGAGTATTTGCGGCGGACTTAATATCCTTGTTGGGGGTAAAATGATCCATTACCATGGAAATTTTATCCTTATCGAATACCTTTGTAAAGCCTGCCTTTTCAAACTCGTTGATAGCCACGGGCGTGGTTACGTCATTTCCCAGAACCACATCCAGCTTACATCTGAGCAGCTGTCCCGGTTCAACCTTTTCAAAACCTGCGTGTGCGGCAAGTATTTTCTGAGTCATTGTCATGCCCATAAAACAATTTTAACTCCATTCTCGGCGGGATATTCATATGCGGTATGTCCGCCGACCATACCGCAACATATAGGGATAATCCCCATAGATTTATGAATTCATCTTAGCCTTGTAATCGTCCTTAAGTGCCTGCAAGCGTCTTGCATCATCGGCACGTCTTGCACGAGCATCGGACTGAATTTTCTTGGTTTCCTCAATTCCCGATACAATAGTCTGCCATGTCTTTTCAAGGGTTTCAACCTGAATTGAATTTCCGCTGGCAAGCTGTGTGGTCATCTTGGTCTGAGCAACGGTATTCTGCGCATTTTTAAGCAGCAGCTCGTTTGTCTTATCATCAAGTGCTTTCATTGACTCGGCTTGAATACACTGTCTTTTAAGCATTACCGCCTGTGCAAGTGATTGCTTGAATACAGGGAGAGTGATAATAAATGCGGAATTAATTTTCCTAAGCAGATTTACATTGGAAAATTCCATTGCTTTCAGCATAGGAACTGTCTGCATAGCAACATTTTCGGATATTTTCAAGTCCATTACCCTCTGCTCCATAATCGATCTTGTCTGCTCCAAGGTCTGCAAATCCATAGCGGCTGTACCCGAATCGGGATTGTTTGCTACCTTAACCTTGAAATCCTCGATATATTCGTCAAGCTCCTTACAAGCCTGCTCGCCTGCCATTATATATTTCAGCAAATCCTTATAATACTGGATATTGGCATCGTACATTGTCTGCAGATTTTTGTTTGAAGCGCCTATTTCCGTTTCATACTTACGCAGCTCCACATATATCTTATCTACCTCATCACCCATGGTGTGGTATTTTGCAAGAATTTTGTCAAGCTGTTTTCTGAGGTTGGCAAAGGGACCCTTCTTTTCCTCCGCAAGCTCCTTTGCATCAAACAGATTCATAACATTCGCCAGCGCGTTGAGCAGCTCGCTTGAATCATCCAGCTGTGCCATATTTACGGAATTCAGCACCTGATCCGATGCCTTTGATATTTCGGTTGCGACCTCGTTTCCGAAAGTAACGATAGTGTTGGTATCATTGACATCAATAGTGCTGACGAGCTTATCAATTTCGTCGCTGCTTACAAGCTGGCTCTCAAGCTCTTTCTTGGTATCGATAATGGAATAAGTTTCAGGCGTACCGATCTTGAGATTAAGCTCCTTATCCTCCCGGACGGCGGTTTCTACCGCCACAGGCGTAACAGGTGCTGTCGGCTGAGAAATACGTTCCTCTGATGGTGTAAATTTAAGTCCCATAGTAATTAGCGCCCTTTCTTAAATAGATTTTTGAACACTCCCCCGCCCTGCTTCTTCGGTTTGGGTGCGGATGGTATTCTGAATTGCGGTATTGAAAGATTATATACAAACTCATTGTATGAATGAGTATCATATGCATCCGATGATATATAGGCCTCCATATCCCTGTAGCCTGTGGGACAGAAGACAAGCACATCAAAGCCTAAGTAAGAAAGCAGCAGAAGCTGAGTACATTCCAGCTTGGAAAACTGATCCTCAATTGTATCCGCCACTATAAACTTGGGAATATCCTTGGTAAAATCATATTTCTGTAAAAGCTGCAATACGGTTTTATCCAAATTAAGTCCCGTGTACATGACATAATCAACGACCTCCGCAGGAGAATCGAGGGTAAGCAAGCCATCGTTTATAACAGCCTGCATCTTCTCAAAAATCAAATCCTGCAAATCATCGGAAAGGTAGCTGCACTTATTCAAGGGCGAACGCTTTAGCTTATCAATCAGAAGCTGCGTACCGTTGTGATAAACCGAATAAAGCCTTGACACGTTCAGATCGGGTTTCTTGTAGGACGGTGCTTTTAACGCAAAAACGCTGTTGTAGGTAACAAATCCCTCAATCATTTCCAGGTATTCCTTTGTGTCACCGTTTTTCACACCGCATATCTTGGCAAAAATAGTGGGAACAGTAACTCTGTCGTCCTTTACGGCAAATCCCGAACGGTATTTCGCCTGCTGCTCCCAAAGCTGATGCACCTCATGCTCCGTGGTTCTGAGTACAGCGGAATCAAGCTTCGCATACTGATGATCCCTGAAGAGGGTATCTCCTCCGTACAGCACAGTATCAAGCTCACGTTCGGCAGTGTATGCTACCGTGGAAATCCTTGACTTAAGCTGCCTTGTGGGAAAGGGCATTACCGCTTTGCTGTTCTCCATTTGCTCTATCTGAAGCTTACCCGCAAATTCGCACCCGGTAAAAACATTTATCACCGATTTATCGGGTGAAATGCAGATAACATCAAATCCGCACCTATGTGCAAAGCAGAGAAACAGCAAATCGTCCTGTGTCGGTATGCCATAGTAAAGTATCAGAGGAATTTCATCGGTGTCCCCCGCGCCTATGGCATTGACAATCAAATTAAACTTTGAGGCAATACCTATTCCCTTAACAAACAAATCGTTTGTGCTGTTTTTTAACGCCTTAAGCATATCCATAAGTGCGTGCTGCGCAATGTAGGTTCTCTCACTGCTGCCGCCGATTTTAACGCTTGCGCATATACCGGAGATAACTGCCGTAGTATTATTTCTGTCAATATGCTTGTAAGCCTCCACATCGTCATAGGACGGCTTTCCAAGAGGTGTATCGATAAAAGCAAAGGGCTTACCTGTTTTCTTGATATCCCCTCTCAGGGGAAAAAGCAAATTGTTATAGCTTTCGTCATCATTATAACCCGCAAGCAGCAGGAAATATACGGGAATCATTTCCCTTTCGGTGAAATGCCCTCCCCTCGTTGCCAAACGCTCATGAGCATTTTGACAAATATCCTCTGAAAGCTGCTGCGGCTCCGCAGACGCTGAAATGACCTCTACAATCATACTAAAACTAACCTCAAAAAAGTAAAATCATATACAGTCTTATTATACAACAAAGCAATACATTATGTCAAGAATTATTTTGATTTTTGCCAAAAAAGGCGATAACAACGCTTACTTTGCCATGCCGCATACAAGACCGCTGTTATTTATGGCTGAAACCAATGCGGAAACGGACGCGGCTATTATATCGTCATTAACACCCACACCCCATGATGTCTTTCCGCCCGCATCTATTCCCACATAGGCTGCTGCCTGTGAATGTGAGCCGAATTGAAGAGCATGCTCCTGATAGCAGGTCAAAGTATATGTTATACCCAAGCTGTCCTTCACAGCATTGGAAACCGCATCAAGACGACCGTTTCCTACGGCTTCCCGCGTTATTATCTTATCGCCGCAGCTGATGGTGACAGATGCGGTAATGCCGTTTTTCTGAATATAATGCGCCTCATCAACCTTGAAATAGGTTTCCTTATTCACATATCTGTCAAAGAAAATATCCTTGATTTCCTCGGGAACAAGCTCCTTGTGGGCGTGGTCGGAAACGCTCTTTACGGCATAGCCAAAGCTTTCCCTCATCTTGGGAGGAATGTCAAATCCGAACTGATGCTCCATTATAAATCCAATTCCGCCTTTACCCGACTGGGAATTAATTCTGATTACATCAGCATCATATTCACGACCCACATCCTTGGGATCAATGGGAAGATACGGAACATTCCAGTGCTCGGGATCCTTCTCCTCACGCCATTTCATGCCCTTGGCTATAGCGTCCTGATGTGAACCTGAAAAAGCGGCGAATACAAGTCTGCCCGCATAGGGACTTCTGTCATTGACCTTCATTCTCGTAACACGTTCGTACATTTCAACCAGCGACGGCATATCGGAGAAGTCAAGCTGCGGATCTACTCCATGAGAATACATATTCATAGCGAGGGTAACAATGTCAACATTTCCCGTGCGCTCTCCGTTTCCAAAGCAGGTGCCTTCCACACGGTCTGCGCCCGCAAGAACGCCCAGCTCCGTATCGGCTACGGCGCAGCCTCTGTCATTATGGGGATGAATGGAAACAATTACGTTTTCACGGCAATTGAGATTCTCGCTCATATACTCAATCTGTGATGCGTAAACATGGGGCAGCGAGTGCTCAACGGTTACAGGCAGATTGATAATTACCTTTCTGTCGGAGGTGGGCTTCCACACATCAATAACCGCATTGCATACCTCTAACGCAAATTCAGGCTCTGTTCCCGTAAAGCTTTCGGGAGAATACTCGAATATATATCCTGCGCCTGCCTTTTGTCTGCACTCCTCTAAGAGCTTTGCACCGCTAACGGCAATTTCCTTGATTTCCTCCTTGGACTTGTGGAAAACCTGCTCCCTTTGAGCAACTGATGTGGAGTTATAGAGATGAACGACAGCGTGGGGGCAGCCCTCTATTGCCTCAAAGGTTCTCTTTATAATATGCTCTCTCGCTTGGGTGAGCACCTGAATGGTGACATCAGCGGGTATCATATTCTTTTCAATAAGCGCGCGGCAAAATTCAAATTCCGTTTCGGAAGCAGCGGGAAAGCCTATTTCTATCTCCTTGAAGCCAATCTCAACCAGCTTGCGGAAAAATTCCAACTTCTCATCAAGGCTCATTGGGGTAACCAGTGCCTGGTTGCCGTCCCTAAGGTCAACCGAACACCATATGGGTGCTTTATCGATATACTCTTTTTCAGCCCATTTCAGACACTTGACAGGCGGCATAAAATACTGGCGCTTGTACTTTTCAAAGTTTTTCATAAAAAAATCCTCCTCATAGTTATCCTTTCGCGGTAAACCGTCCTGCACACGTTGTATCTTTACAAACAAAAAAGACCCATCTCACACAAAGAGACGAGCCGATTACCCGTGTTACCACTCCGATTCATGCACAGATCACCCTGCGCACCTTAGCCACATCCAACAATGCGACTCTCTGTAACGGGAGAACCCGTTCGCACCTAATTTGAGGGATAAAACCCTCATTTCAGCTGAATGCTCAAGGACGAGTCACAGCTTTGAACGATTGCCGCATTGCACCGAACTGCGGCTCTCTGAAAAAACGAACCAAGCCTTTTTTCCTATCACAGCATTTTGAAGTATTTATACACCATTTATATTCTAACATATATTTTTCTCCTTGTCAAGAGCTTTTTTAAAAAAATTCTTTATATTATCGGAGAAAATCATCCTATTGACTTTTTCGGTAAATCCCAATGACAGCAGAAGCTCCGCCTCGGACTCATGCCTCCACATGGGGAAATCTGTGCCGAAAAAGCAGCGTTCAACGCCGAGATTTTCAATAAAGCTGCGGGCGGTCGGTTTTGTGAGAAACGGCAGCGAGCTGCTGGTATCATACCATATGTTATCAAGCCCCGCAAGATACCTTTGCGCTTCCGTCCAGCGTTCATAGCCTCCCAGATGTGCCGCTATTATTTCAAGCTTTGGAAAATCCCTGTGGATAGCGGCAATCTTGCGCGGTGCGGAACGTTCGTAACGCTTATCGCCGCAGTGTATAAGGACGGGATATTTCCCCTCAAGACGTTCATAAATCGGATATGCTTCGGGTGAGTCTATGTCAAATTCCTGAAAATCGGGGTGAAGCCTTACTCCCCGAAGTCCCAGCTCCTCAATTTGACGGAAATCACCGTCCATATCCTCCGAATGCGGGTGCATTGTCCCCAAGCCTATGAACTCACTGTGCCTACTGCATTCGTCGGCTATAAAGGAATTTATACTGTGAACCTGCCTTGGCGCTGTGGCAACGGAAAAAACAAGATAGCCTTTGGCACCTACCTTCTCCCCGCTTTCCGTCAGCTTCTCGCTGATACCCGTATTTCGCATTTTCAAATCGTAAAAATGTCCGATATTTACGGTAGCTGCTTCCGCAATTTTTTGCGGAAATATATGCGCATGGGCATCGAATATTTCGTATTGTTTAAAAGCTTCATTTTCCATGTCAATGACCTCCGAAATAAAAGACTGCATAGACTAAAGCCAGTCTATTATGATTATAGTCCGAAATTCTGAAAAATACACGTACTAATTTTAAATTTTAGGAAAATAAAACAACACCGCAAAATTATGTGCGGTGCTGCTGACAGATATTGTCGCCCGAATAATCAAGACACTTGGCATCGTTGTAGAATTTATCGAGAATACCTATATAGCCCTTGTTCCATGGCTTATTTCTTCCGTAATAGTGTATAAAAACCGTATTTTCTGCAATATAGTCAAGCCTTGTATCCTCTCCTCTTGCAGTACTCGGTTTCATTATCAGAAGTCGGTCATTGAGATTGTATATCATGCTGTCAATAATTAAAACCTTATCGCCGTAAAGCGCCGTGATAATATCCTGATCAGGAAGAATAAAATTATCCTGCTTCATTAATATAAATTCCTTTATTTCCTCAAAGGACTGCTTTTCACGAAGTAAAGGCAGATTGATCAGCATAACGCCCGTATTTATGTATGGACGTTCATCGGTTATCCCCAGTCTTTTCCTATTTATAGAGGTAAGAACAACCCCCGTATGTGTGCAGGCAGCAAAGTATTTTTGTGAAATATCCATACCGTAAATGCTTTTCGGAGAATTAATGGCAATGACGTCAGGATCAAGATAAAGGATTCTATCCATATCAGGCGGCAGCAGCTTTGCGGCAAGTATTCGGTAATACATAGTTTTCGGATAGCGATTGTTTTTCGGAAAGTCACTGAAAAGTGACTCCGACATTTCCACATAGTGCAGCCTTATATAAGAGCAGGCGGAAAATGAGCGGTTAATCCTTTCCTTATCCTCAATGGAAAAATCCGTCTGCATTATATATACGTCATATCCCTCATCGGTCTTGAAGCGCAGAACCGAGCCTATAGATACAATAAGCTGTTCTATATAATTTTTGTCAAGAGTGTAAAGCAAATTCATTATTTCCCTCCGAAATTGTCAACGTCTTACCAGTGAATAATCCACAAAGCTTATGTTAAGGTCAACCTCTCCCTCAATACCGTTGACCTCCCCGTCCGATGCATATTGCCATATGGTGAAATTATAGGGAAACTCAGGCTCATCATTATACTCCGCAAGCCAAAAATCAAATCCGGCAAGCTGACTTAAATCAAGCTTCATAAGCGCCATCCGCTTTGAAGAATAAACCATCGGAATATATCCTGCACCTGCAATGGTGTTGCAAAAAACAGATGCACATTCATTTAAAGTTTCTACGGTTACATCATTGGTTCTGGCGGTATCTTCGCCCACAACCTCCCAATCATACACAATCGGATAGGCAATTTCATAATCTCCAAGCTCGCTGATAACCGCAAGAACCTCCTCCTCCGCCTCGTCAGCCGAAACAGCCTGTGAGTAGAAATAAACGCCGACATCAAGCCCCGCATCAACAGCACCCTGAATGTACTCGTGAAAACGTTCGTCTATATTTATCGCACCCGATTCATAGCCGCGATAGCCCAATCGGATAATGACAAATTCAATACCGTCGTCACTGACAAGCTGCCAGTCTATATCTCCTTGAAAATATGAAACATCTATTCCGACCTTAGAGGCAAGTGCCCCGTCCTGATAGTAATATTTATAACCGTTTCTTGTTTTGATATTGTTGAAATCATATGTATGACGGGGAACATCGGTAAGAGCCTCAAGCCATGTGTCACCGAACGCACTGTCCCACAGCTTGATTATATCCTTTTCACCAAAATATTCAAACACCCTGGATGATTCGGCGGATATGTATTCCTCGTCATCGTTGTAGGCGGCAACTACTGCGATAAGCGCTATAATTAAGCCTATAATCACAACAGCCTGTCCCAAAATAATCACAACAGCACGATTGGCACGGCGTGAATTTCGCCCGTGAGCCAACCCGTGGGTAGGAGGCGGATTTTTCACATCATTCATATTTATCCTCCATAATCGGTGATTTTTACAGATACATTCCAAGAAGTACGATCAGCGGCATGGTAAATGCGGAGAATACCGTTGAAAATGCAAATATTTCCGAGGAAAACTCGGCATTCTTATTGTACCTGTGCGCAAACATTGTACTCATAGCGGCAGCAGGACACGCCGACGTAGCAAGTACTGTCATATAGACCGTTTCGGGAATATCAAACCACCTGAACACAGCCCAGAAAAGAAGCGGAGAGAGTATCAGCCTGAGAAAGCAGGCACGATATATACCGACATTTTTAATATCGTTTTTCAGGTTAATTCCGCTGATTGTTACGCCTGCTATAATCATAGCAAGAGGGGTATTAAGGTTTTTAATGTGATTTGCCGCATCTGTGATTATATCGGGCAGCCTTAACTGTAAAAGGAAACACAAAAGTCCCGCCGCTATTGCAATGACCGAGGGCGAGGTGAAGGCATGAAGTATGGATTTTTTATCCTTTTTGCCGCTGTACATAATACAGCCGTGTGTCCATATAAAGATGTTGAAAAAGGTTACATACCCTGTAAGATACAAAACACCCTCATCACCATACAAACTGTTTATAAGGGGTATTCCCATAAATGCACAGTTTGAGTATATTCCGGCAAACTTTTCAAGAATGGCCCCGTCATCGTCACGTTTACGGTAAATAACGGTTATTACACCGATAGTAAGCAGAAAAGAACAGAATGACAGCAAAAATGACAGCAGCAGATTTTTCAGCCTTTCCGGTTGATAATCCGCTTGATATGACATGAAAATCATCGTGGGATTTACAACGGTAAGGACAAAGTTTGACAGCACCGTATTTGACTTGCTGTCAATCATCTTTTTTTTTGCCGCAAAAAAATCCCACGGCAACGAGAATAAACATTACCGTTATCTGCAATACACAGGTTTTTGCAAGCTCCATTTATAGCACCCCTATTTACGGCGCTTTTTCTTATCGCCCTTTCGGTAATTTCCGTTTTGCCTTTGCCCCGCTGAAATACGGTTTCGTAATTTATTTATTTCGGCGGTAATTTCCTTTCTGCCGTTATACCTTGAAAAGCCTTTATCCGCAAGCTCCGCAGCCTCACCGTACATATCCAGTGCCAGCATTGAGCGTACAAGACAATAATCTATAAAAAGCGTAGCTTTCGGATCGGAAAATTCAAGCAGCTTTACAAAAACCGTAACCGCGTTTTCATATCGCCCTTCTATATATTCGTTAATACCCACGGAGCGTCTCATTTGAGGCGTATTTTCGCTTAAAAGCCATTCATTAAGCTCTCTGTAGAGCTGCTTTACCCTACCGGTCTTACCAAGGAAAAAGACGCACATAAGATAATTTGCGGCAAAAACGCCCCTCATTTCCTTTGGCACAAGCTTTATGTCAACAGCCTCAAATTGCTCATATGCGCCGCGCAGCTCGCCTCTGAACAGCATAGCCTGTGCAAGAAGCGACTGTCCTTGGGCAATATCCCTCTTTCTGCTGCAGGAGGACAACTCAGTCCTAAGCTGATCCATATACCTGTCGCTGTATCCCTCACCTGCAACCAGTGCAAAGGATTCGGAAAATTTACCCTTTACGGTGAGCAGCTGACGCAAAAGCGACACTTTATCGGAGGATTTCTTTATTTTCACTTATAATCTCCGTCCCTTTTGCGATTTGGTTTTATACTTAAGCTTGACAATAAGTGAAAAAATGCCGTCGCCAATTACCGCAAGCCCTATGATAAGGTGAACAAGCACCGTGACAATGTCGTAATCGGGAGTGATAACGTTTATCATACACCATGCACCTATTATGAACATAAATGCAATTGTCATATATTTGATGAATACATCGGCATAGTCACGCAGCTCGCCGCCCCCCTTTTTCAATACGCGAACGGTACTTATCACATTAAGCACAACGCCGCCCACTATAAGGGCAAGAAAAACAATATAAAGCCAACCGTAATCATCAAGCAGAACAATACCGGTATCCATTACTGCATCTCCTATTCTGAAGCTGTTATTTCAAGCGCCTTTATAAGCTGAGTATCAGTCATAAGCTGCGCTTCTTCGGAAACATTGTTAAGATCAAAATTATCGGGCAGTGAAACATCATATTGAGGATGAAGACCCTCACCGTCAAAATCCGCACTTCCTGAGGTCTGCAGCACAGCCGATGAAAAAATTATAACCGACCCGTCCGAGCATTTATAGCTTGAACGCAGATATCCGTGACCGGCTGTGGTTTTTCCCACACACTGGGCACCTGCATTGTCCCTGAGCGCAAAGGCGAAAAGCTCACCGCAGTCCGATGTGGTCTGGGTAACAAGTACAGCCATAGGCAGGGTTATCTTTTCTGCTTCCGTACAGGTAACAACCGTTTCAACTGTTCCGTCAGCGTAATACGCCTTAACAATCTCACCTGCACCGAGTATATGGTCAAGGCTTGCTTCAAGTGCGCTTATATTTGTACTTGAACAGCCCCTTACATCAAATATAAGCGAAAGTGCGCCTGAGGATATAAGCTCATCAAGTACAGCCTTAAGCTGTGACTCCGTTTTATCGGTAAAATCGGTTATTCTGACATATCCCGCCGAATCGATAAGCCGACCTGTTACCGTGATTTTTTCCGAATTTTCGGCGGTAACGGTATATCTTATGAAATTGGTTCTGTTATCATCGCCTACTCGTCTTACATACAGCTTAACGGTAGTTCCGACAGTACAGTCAAACTGCTTTATCGCCTCGTCATAGCCGCCCTCATATGCAAGAACATCTATATCATTTACGGCAGTGATAATATCCCCCGACATCAGTCCCTCCTCCTCCGCCGAAGACTGGGGAGAAACAGATGTGATGGTTATATATCTGCCGCTGCTTTTTTCATAATCAAAGCCAAGACTTACGCTGACACCCGTTTGAAGCTCTGCGCGCCGCGCGCTTTCCTCCGCAGTTATATACTCGGCATAAGGATCGCCAAGCCCCTCAACATACCCTGAAATCATGCCGTCAATGAGGGCTGTTTCATCAATGCTGTCAAGGCAGTGGGCACGTATATACGTATCGATTTCGGAAAGCTTACTGTATATTTCCTGCTTTTCACTGACGCTTTTTATTTTACTGTTGAACATTTCCAAGGATAGGTTTCCGGTGATTATAAATGTAATCGCCGCCGTTATCGCCATCAATCCCAAGGTTATCCCCAAAGAAATTTTTTTGTTCAAACTATCCCTCCGTCATCAATAACAGCTGACATAATTAAACGGGTCTGTGTGCTGACCGTTTACACGCACCTCAAAGTGACAGTGATTTCCGTATGCATAGCCTGTCGAACCTATGTAGCCTATGGTCTGACCCTGACTTACATAATCTCCAACACTTACGGCACAGGACGACATATGGGCATACAGCGCGGATATTCCGTTGCCGTGATCGATAATTACACAGTTTCCGTAGCCGTTACCCATATCAGATGCCTGAATAACCGTACCCGCTGCGGACGCAACAATAGTTTCACCGTAGCAGCCCGGCTTTGTTATATCAATTCCCTTGTGGAAATCGCTGGCACCGCCCTCTTCATCGATCGTACGATAGCCATATGTATCGGTATAGTTGAGCACATTGGGACAAGGCCAAATAAATCCGCTTGAAGATGCAGACGAGGATGTCGAACCCGAAGAGCTGTCACCGGATGAGGTGTCGGTCGTACTTTCAGTGGAAGTGTCCTCCGTATCATCAGACTGATTCTGCTGTGCAGCCAGCTCCTCTTGACGCTTACGCTCCTCTTCCTCCTGACGCTTACGTTCTTCCTCTTCCTTACGTTTTCTTTCCTCTTCTTCCTGGCGCTGTCTTTCCAGCTCCTCCTGCTGTAAACGGATATATGCCTGCAATTCTTCCTCCGCTTGGGCTTCCTCTGCTTTCATTTCATCTGTCTTAGCAGCCTGACCTGCAGCCTGCGCCTCATACCATGCTTTGGTTTCACTGTGATTTTGATAGGTTTCACGCAGATCCGCAAGTATCTGCTCCTGCTCTGCCTTTTTCTCCTCGGCATCATTTTTTGCAGCCTCAAGGGATTCCTTATCCTCATTAAGTGATGTTATTTTTGCGGTAAGCTCGTCTATCATCTCATTGTCATGCTTGGAAACCCTTTGTATAAGCTCCATTCTGGCAAGTATATCATAGAAATCCGTTGCTCCCGTCAGTACAGATGCAAGGCTGTCATTGCCTGACATATACATTGAGCGCAGTCGCTGTTTGAAGTCCTCAATGTCCTGCTCAAGCTCCGCCTCTTTATCGGCTATCTGCACCTCAAGGTCGCTGATCTCCTCGTTAAGGAGTTCAATCTGCTCCTTGACGTTGCTGATTTCCTGCTCCTGCAGGCTCATTTTTTCATCGTAATAAGCGAGATATGCTTCCTGCTCCTCTACATTATCCTCATATTCACTTAAAAGGCTTTCAACCTCTGCCCGCCGCGCGGCAATATCATCCATCTGCTGCTCCAGCGCATATATTTCATCCTCATATATAGCGTTGGTATCTATTCCTGAAAAGAAGCTTAACGAAAATACAATGGCGGCACTTACGGCAGTCATTTTCATGAACACACTTTTCCTGTTCATAACAACCAATCCTTTCCGACAATAGCCTTAAACCTTAACGTAACGTTGTGTGCTGATAACTGTACTTATTGAACTGAAAAGTGTTCCCGCAAGCAGATAAAGTATTGCCGCATAGGTGACAAAGCTGCTTGTGGGTATAAATCCGCTTATACCGAGAGTGCTGAAAAGTGTGGTTTCCTCCGACAGAACGTTTACCAGTCTGTCGTAGCCAAGCCATGTGATAAGCAGAGCCGCGCCGCCCGAAAGAAGCCCCAAAAGGAAACCCTCAATAAAGAAAGGCACCTTTATAAAAAAATTGGTAGCACCGACAAAACGCATGATATGTATTTCCTTCTTTCGGAAATCAACACTGGCGTGATTTGTATTTGTGACGATAACAAGGCTTACCACGAGCAAAGCCGTCAGTAAAACAACTGTAACCACCGTTACAACGGACTGAAGTCCCGTAAGCACATTTACAAAATCATATGGTGCTTTCACGTTTTCAATATGCTCAAAGCCGTTTATAATCATAAGCGTACTGCTCATACGTTCAAGATCGTCAATCTTGATTTTAAACGCATCGGGCAAAGGACTTTCATCACCGAGATAGCTGAATATTTCCTCCGCATCGGTCATATCAGCCTTCAAATCCTCAAATGCCTCTTCCTTTGAATAAAAAACAACACTGCTTACATTTTCCGTGCTTTTTAGTTTTTGCTTCATTTCGTCAATGTATTCATCTGTGGTGTCATCCTCAAGGAAAACAATAACCTCGTTTTTCGATTCAATATCGCCTATCATAAGGTCAATATTAGCCGAAAAGAGCAGCGAAAAACCTATCATAAGCAATGAAACTGTCAATATACAAAACGAAGCGAACGACATAATGCGGTTGCTCCATATATTCCTTGCACCCTGTCTGACAAGGTAACTGAAATTGCTGAATCTCATAATTATACATTCATTTCCTTTCGCCTGCCGTCAAACTAATTTATATTACTCCATCGAAATCAACCTTGCCCTGCCTGATATTTATAACTCGTCCGCCAACCTTTTGGACAAGCGAATGTTCGTGAGTAACCATAAGGACAGTGGTATTTCCGCGCTTGTTTATATCCTTGAGCAGACGGACAATCTCCAATGATGTATGGGGGTCAAGGTTTCCTGTCGGTTCATCGGCTATAATAAGCTGTGGGTCGTTTACAAGTGCTCTCGCAATGGCAACACGCTGCTGCTCGCCGCCCGAAAGCTCATGGGGATAGCATTTGAGCTTGTCCTCACTCATTCCCAAAAGTCCGAAAATAGTATAAATTCTCTTTCTGATATATTTTTCGGGAGCATCTACACAGCGCAGTACAAAAGCAATATTCTCCTTAACGTTAATATTATCTATCAGCTTAAAGTCCTGAAAGACAAAACCAATTGTCCTTCGGAGCATAGGTATTTCCTTGGGTCGCAGCTTATTGAGATCAAAGCCGTTGACCTTGACCACAGAGGGCTTCTGTCCCTGTTCGGGTAAATCGGATTCAACCTCCCTCAGCAAAAGCTTTATAAGCGTACTTTTTCCTGCACCCGATTCTCCCACAACAAATGCAAATTCACCATCGTTTACGGTAAGCGATACATCCTCAAGGGCGCGCACACCGTTGGAATAGGTGACAGAAGCATTCTTAAGTTCTACCAATTATTTCACCGCCTATTAAACATGCACAATAAAAATTCTTCTGTACACTAATATACTATGCAAAATAGCAAATGCACATAAAATAGCAAGAGGACAGCAAAAATACTGCCCCCAATAATATGCCGATTTTTCAAGCATTATTTCAAATACATCCAATAATCAGAATTTTGTTGGATTGGCAGAAAGGTATTTCTTTACCATAAGCGCAATTTTGAAGATTATTGCATGGTCAAACTCTCTCAAATCAAGACCTGTAAGCTTCTTGATTTTTTCAAGTCTGTATACAAGAGTATTTCTGTGAACAAAAAGCTTTCTTGACGTTTCCGAAACATTGAGATTGTTCTCAAAGAATTTCTGAATGGTAAACAGTGTTTCATGGTCAAGAGAATCGATAGACCCTTTCTTGAAAACCTCCTGCAGGAAGGTTTCACACAGAGTTGTGGGCAGATGATAAATAAGGCGGGCAATACCCAGATTGTCATAGGAAACTATAACCTTATCCGTATCAAATACCTTGCCGACCTCAAGAGCGGTCTGAGCCTCCTTAAACGAACGCGCGAGATCCTTAACGCCGACAACCGCAGTACCTATACCGACACTTACTCTCGTATAGAACTCACTGGAAAGCGTATCGGAAACCGATCTTGCCAGCTTTTCAAGATCTTTTGACTCAACATTATTCTTTATCTCTTTTACGAGAACGATATCGCTCTCGGTAATATTGAACACAAAGTCCTTGGTCTTATCGGGAAAGAGGTTTTGTATAACGTCATATGCGGAAACATCATTCGCAGAAAGGATTCTTATCAGGAATACCACACGGCTGACATCGGAATTGAAGTGCAGTTCCCTTGCCTTTACCACGATATCTTCGGGAAGAACGTTATCAAGCACGACATTCTTGATAAAATTATTTCTGTCATACTTTTCATCGTAATACTGCTTTATGCTGGAAAGAGTAATCGAGAGAATATTCGCATACTTGGCAGCAGTATCATCGGTACCCTCGACAAAGACGGCGTAATCCGGCTTTATATGGGATCCGAAAGGCTTATAAGTATATCCATCCCTGACAAATATATCATGTGAATCGCTGAGATCAAGGGAAACAAAATCGTTGGTAGTTCCTATCTTTGTTAAATCGCTGCAAGCAATAATGGCAGCTGTCGTATCTACAACACCTATGGTGCAATCCATAGTGTCACGCATTTGATGAATAAGTTCCTGAAAAAGCCTGCTCGACATTTTCTGCGTCATCCTTTCATTTACAAAAATCAGATGTATCTGCCTGTAGCATAAAATCTGAAGCTATCAATACATATATAATTTTATCATACATTATGATTATTTGTGTTAATTTTTTGTGAATTATGCAAAAAAGTGCTGAAAAATAAAAGCAGTCCGAACATAAATTCAGACTGCATTAGAAATAAACAAAGAACGTTTATCTGCATTCTTCAGCAAAACCGCTGTCAACAAGCTCTGTGAGACCGGCAACCGCATCTTCTTCGTCAGCGCCGTCAGCGATTATTCTGATCTGTGTACCGCCAACGATACCCAAAGAAAGAACACCGAGGAGGGACTTAGCGTTTACTCTTCTTTCCTCTTTCTCAATCCAAATAGATGATTTAAATTCATTTGCTTTCTGGATAAAGAATGTAGCAGGACGTGCGTGCAAACCTACCTGGTTCTGAACCATAACATCTTTAAATAACATAAAACTCTCTCCTATTCTCAAATAGCCTGGCTCATATGATACGCTTTAATAAGCTATGTATTTATTATACAGTTAAATTTTGCGGTAGTCAACGGAAAAATATGATTTAAGTTGATTTTAAGCAAAATTTCTGCTTTTTGAATTATCCGGGCTGTTTTTTTTTCCTCTTATTTGTTTAAAATAACGAATTTTATTAGACTTATACAAGTTTCAACACAGATTTATATGCAAAATAACAGATTATCATTAAAAAATTATAGAATGTAAGTTTACAAAAAATATTTTTACGAAATTTATGTTAAGCTTTGTCCGACTTGTCAAAATATTTCGCCAGCATATCAGGCCGTCTTTGCGCGGTGATTTTTAAAGACTCACTATGCCGCCAATTTTCAATATTTTTATGATGACCTGTCAGCAGCACAGAAGGAACCGTTCTGCCGTCCCATACCTCCGGTCGGGTATAATGGGGATACTCCAGCAAGCCGTCATAGTGGCTCTCCTCCTCAAAGCAAATTTCACTTGAAAGAACTCCGTCACACATTCTTGCAATTGCATCGCACATGACAAGTGCAGGCAACTCTCCTCCCGTAAGGACATAATCGCCTATAGATATTTCCTCATCTACGATTTTATCAATAATTCTCTGATCCACACCCTCATAGTGCCCGCAGAGTACAAAAATATTCTCCTTTTCCACAAGCTCAACCGCCTTTTGCTGGGTAAAGACAGTTCCTTTTGGCGACATATATATTACATGGGGCTTTTCCGACATTTTTTCCGTAACGGCAAGATAGCAGCGATAAATGGGATCCGCCTGCATAACCATTCCCATGCCGCCGCCATAAGGTATATCATCAACCCTGCGGTGCTTATCGGTGGTATAATCGCGGATTTGATGGGTATAAATCTCGATTTTTCCCGCTTTTCTGGCTCTGCCTATTATACTTTCCCCAAGCACTGCTTCACACATATCGGGAAAAAGCGTCGCAATATCTATTCTCATTCAAACAAACCTTCCATTTTGTGTATAAGCAGCTGCCCGTTCTCTATATCCGTTTTCATGATAACATCGGGAATAGCGGGTATGAGCCACTCCTTACCGTCCTTTTTCACATGGTAAACATCGTTTGCGCCTGTAGATGTGACCTGCGACAATGTGCCGTAAACCGTGCCGTCCTCATTGTCAACCACTTCAAGACCGATAAGATCCTGAACAAAGTAGCAGCCCTCCTCAAGCTCCACATCGTCCCTGTCCATGTAAAGCACCTTTCCCCGCAGCTCATTCGCCGCTTCGGGTGTATCTATTCCCTCTATTTTCATAATAACTATATTCTTGTGGGGTCTTGCATACTGTATAGTTACAGGGACTTTTCCCTTGTTGAAATACAGTGTGTCAAATCCGCACAGAAAATCCGGACTGTCGCACCATGCCTCTGCGCGAACCTCGCCTTTAAGTCCCTGAACCGCAACTATCTTTCCGGTTTCGAGAAATTGCTTCATAAATACCATTTCCTCTCTTAAAAGGATAAAAAAATCGGCAATACCGCAAGAGCAATGCCGACTGCAGACAATACATCAATTGCCGCAATATAATATAGGTTCGGATAAAATCAGTCTATCTCAACCATAATCCTTTCGTTAATTCTTCCCGCACCGGCGCGCATTACAACACGGATAGCTCTGGCAATCTTGCCCTGCTTTCCTATTACTCTGCCCATATCGTCGGATGCAACATGGAGATGATAGACGACAATTCCTTCCTCATTCGGAGCGTCTTTGTCAACCGTAATGGCATTCTTGTCTTCCACAAGACCCTTTGCAATTGCAATAAGGAGTTCTTCCATAAAAACAGCCTCCTCCGCCTAAATTTTTGAAAAATCGGAAATGGAGAAGAAGCTTAATTACCCGTGCCGAATCGCACGCAAAGCATTTCTCCATATCTGCCACAGGGAAAACTCTTACTTGGTTATACCCTTAATCTTAAAGAGCTTCTTGACGGTATCGGTAGGCTGAGCACCGTTAGCCATCCACTTCTTAGCAAGGTCATCATTTATTTCAACAACACTCGGCTCTTTGGTTGGATCATAGTAACCGATTTCCTCAATAAATCTGCCATCTCTGGGAGATCTGGAATCAGCAACAACTATTCTGTAGAAAGGAGCCTTTTTCGCACCCAATCTCTTAAGTCTGATCTTTACTGCCATTATATTTTCACCTCCGAAAATCCTTTATATAATGTAACTTAGCGGCGCAATAACGCCATATATCATAACGCACAGGGCGCTATAATCAAATAACCAAATCAGAAACGCATACCGGGCAAACGAATTTTATTCCTTTTCCCCTTGCCATTTTTGCCCATAACGCCAAGCTGCTTCATCATTTTCTGCATTTCCTCAAACTGCTTAAGAAGCCTGTTGACATCAGCAACAGTGTTTCCGCTTCCTGCGGCAATTCTGCGTTTCCTTGAGGGATTGATGATTGAGGGCTTCGCTCTCTCTGCGGGTGTCATTGAAGTAATCATTGCCTCAACTCGATTAAGCTGATGGTCGTCAATATCCATATCCTTAATCTTATCGCCCACGCCCGGAAGCATACCCATAATCTGTTTGAGTGAACCCATTTTTTTAATCTGGGTCATCTGCTCCAGCAGATCGTCCATATCAAAGCTTTTTTCCTCAACCAGCTTTTTGGCAAGCCGCTCGGCATCCTTTTCATCAATTGAGGTTTGCGCACGCTCAATAAGAGTAAGCATATCGCCCATGCCCAGTATTCTCGAAGCTATACGGTCGGGGTGGAACTGCTCAAATTCATCCAGCTTTTCGCCCATACCAACAAACTTGATAGGCTTTCCCGTAACAGCCAGTACAGACAACGCCGCGCCGCCTCTTGTATCGGAATCAAGCTTGGACATAAGAACACCGGTAATACCCAAAGCATCATCAAAGGTTTTGGCAACGTTTACGGCATCCTGACCTGTCATTGCATCAACAACAAGCATTATTTCATGGGGATTGGTTTCTTCTTTTATACGGCAAAGCTCCTCCATAAGCTCGGTATCTATATGCAAGCGCCCCGCGGTATCCAGTATAACCACATCATTGCCATGATCCTTAGCGTGCTTGACAGCCTGCTTAGCGATAACGACAGGGTTAATCTGTCCCATTTCAAAGACCTTTACCCCGGCTTTTTCACCTACAACCTGGAGCTGATTTATAGCTGCGGGACGATAAACGTCACAGGCAACCAACAACGGTCGCTTTCCGTTATCCTTGAAATACTTGGCAAGCTTTGCGGCATGAGTGGTTTTTCCCGAACCTTGAAGTCCGCACATCATAATGATGCAGGGCGGTTCGGAGGGAAAGTTAATTTTAGCGTTATGCTCACCCATAAGAGCCACAAGCTCTTCGTTTACTATCTTTATAACCTGCTGTGCGGGAGTAAGGCTTGAAAGTACGTCTGTACCGACCGCTCTTTCGCTGACCTTTGCTATAAAATCCTTAACAACCTTATAGCTTACATCAGCCTCAAGGAGGGCAAGCTTTACCTCTCTCATTGCCTCCTTGACATCAGCCTCTGTAAGAACGCCGTGTCCTTTCAGCTTCTTAAAAACCGCATTAAGCTTTTCGGAAAGACTTTCAAATGCCATAAACCGCACCTCCTGCCTACAAAACCTGCTTTATCCTTTCACTGCACTCCAACAACAAATCGGAAATCATATCTAAATCGCCGCCGTTCTTTGAAGCGGCATCTAATTTCACCGCCGATTCCTCCAAGCAACGCGCAACAGTAATAAGCGTTCTGCGCTTTTCAGCAAGTTTCAGCTCCTTTTCAAGCCGAATCAGCGTTTGTTCTCCCCTTTTAATGCTGTCCCTGACACCCTGGCGTGTGACGTTTTCCCTTTCGGCAATTTCCGCCAAGGAAAAATCCTCGTTATAGTAAAGCTCAATAACATTTCGCTGCTTATCCGTAAGCAATCCGCCGTAAAAATCCAGCAGCTCGGAAATCGCAAGGTTTTTATCCGCACTCACAGCCCACACCTCATGTCTACCGTAAAGGTATCAGCCTTTATAAAGGTTAATACCTTTATATTATAACACATAATTTCAATTTGTCAAGGGATTTTTGAAATTTTATTTTATAAAAACAAATTCCTTCAGTTCAAAAAGCTGCCTGCCCTTGAACATATCCGCAAACCAACCCGCACAAGCCTCATCCGCACGGAAGTATAGGGAATGACGACCTGTAACGCACTTTACATCAGTAGTATAGATACCGTCGTCCTCACCAACCCTGCAAACTCCTATTTCCTCGCCGTCCTCACCGTCAATCATGATATGAACATCAGAGCTTGCACCGCAGCCCAAAACCAGCATGGAAAGCTTCATTTTGCCGCCGGTAAAATCATCGCCGAAATCAAAATACTTGTAGCCGATAATACAGCCGCTCTTGATTGCGGTAATAATTCCGCTAAAAGGATTTTTTTCGGTAATGTAGCAGCCGCCCTTAAGTACACAGGCTATCTGTGCGGCAGTGGGATAATAGGGGCAAAGGGATTCCTCAAAGCCGAGGGATGTCATTTCAACCTTTGGAATAGTTCCATCGGGTAAAATTTCCACTCTTTCAACACAATCTCTCCTTGATGTTATAGTACCGTTGGTCATTCTGTGGTAGAATATATACCACTGACCGTTTATGCAGCAAAGCGAGCCGTGGTTATTTCCTCTGGGGTAATCCTCACTGTTATCCACTATATAGCCTCTGTATTCAAAAGGACCTGTGGGTGACGATGATGTGGCATAGGCAAGTCGGCTGCCCTTTCGTGGTGAATATATAAGGTAATATGTGCCGTTTATCTTCCTAATGGAGCTTGCCTCAAAAAACTCGAAAGGTTCATCTTGAGGTATAACGTCCCAATGCAGAGAGCCTTTCAGCACCGTATGCATATCATTGGGGTCAAGCTCGTTCATGTTCGACCTTTCAAAGCCGTAATACACATACACTCTCCCGTCGTCGTTCACAAGAACGCCGGGGTCATTGAGAATTCCGTCATCTCCCCCATCCTGCGGGTCATAATCATAGCATGACAAAAATTTAAAAGAACCTTCGGGCTTATCGCTGACAGCAACGCATCCCTTTGAATCAAATATGTAGCAATACAGGTAATACTTGCCATCCTTTTCCACAACATCGGGAGCATACAACGGATTATGAGTATAATCCGTATCGGAGGGGCGGTCGGGTGAATCGACAGTGACAAATATATCTCCATGACACACCCATTTATTAAGATTATCAAGGGGCGCACTCCATACTTTAAGCCTGTAATCGCAAAAAGAATCGGAGCCTGCACGGTCGTGAGAGCCGTAAATATAAACTCTGTCATTGAACACCCTCGGCTCGCCGTCGGGGATATACTCGCATAAAGGTAAATAAGGATTTGCCATAATTTTTCCGCCTTTCATATATTTTCTTTTGAGTAAGGGACATCGCCCTCTACTTAAAAATCAGATTTTCCTTATAGGGTGACGAATTACTGTTTTCCACCTTTCGGCGGGAACCTTTCGTGCATCGGACATATAAATTTCATGGTGCAGTCTGCCGCTTTCAAAATCGTTTGTATAACCGTTTTCTTCAAGATATCTGTCCATAAGCGCCACAGTTTGCAGCTCATCGTCAAATGCGCCCAAATGCATAATTTGCACACATAAGCCCTCGTCAACGGTAATCATCTCGGCAGATGAACAGTCAAGCCTTTTCTTTTCGGATGCCGTTTTCACAGCCCAGTAAAAGTCCTTTTGTGTAACGAAATCAGGCAGACGGATAACGGAAATCCAGTGAAAAGAGGATTTATCGGAATAATCGATACCCTCTGTCCCCTCCTGCCACCAAAAGCCTTCAAGGGGCGGGACAACATATTGATAAAATCCCTCTATTTTGTAATCGGTTTTATAACTCATTTTTAGGGTATAAGCCAAAGCATACAGCACACCGATAGCTGTTTTGTAAGCGCCGCCCTCCTCGTTGGGGTCGCCCACTCCCCTAACCGTAATGTAATTTGCCTTAGGTACGGTGATAATTTCCGGCTTATTCTTCGGCATATAAAATTCCTTGTACTCTTTCTTGAAATCAAAAGCCATGTCACAATTCCTCCAATATTCATATGTTTAAACAAAATGTTATAATAAGTTTACCGTATTTTTCACCGTATGTCAATGAAATTACTGTAAATTGTGCCTATTTCATACAAACATTTCTGTAAAATCACGGGAGTGCAGAGGCGCATAACCCTTTAAAATAATTTTTTTACCCGTAAAAAATGAATAAAAATAGTGTTTTTTATGTGTTTATGTCAAACTTTAAAAAAATAGCTTGCTATCCTACATAGAAATGTGATATAATATAATGGTATATAATAATGCACCGTACATATGTGCAGCCGTTATATAACTATACCGTGAAAATTCAAAGGACGGTGTTATACCATGATAAAGGGCGATCTTCACTGTCACACCACACTGTCGGACGGCTCTCTGGGAGTAGAACAGGTTATAGTCCAGGCTAAAAGAGTGGGGCTTGACTTTATTTCGATAACAGACCACGACACTATGTCATCATTTAATCGGGCAAGAATTTTGGGAGAACGCTACGGAATACAGACTATCCCCGGCGTTGAGCTTACTGCATGGGACAAAAAAAGAAACAGAAAGGTACATATTCTCTGCTACGCACCTCAAAAGCCCGACAGGCTTGAGGGAATATGCCACAGATGCTCGGAAATAAGGCAGGCTTGCTCCAGAGAAACGGTTGCCAATGTGCTAAAGCTCTTTCCTATCACCGAAGAGGATATAACCAAACACGTTTCCGGTTCAAAAGCGATTTACAAGCAGCACATTCTTCATGCACTGATTGAATACGGTTATTCCACACACTTTTACGGCAAGCTTAACGATGAACTGTTCAACGAGAAAACAGGCTCCTGCATTGTTCAAAGGGAATACCCCGATGTGGGTTATGTACTGGAGCTTATACACTCGGCAAGAGGTGCGGCTGTTCTCGCTCACCCCTATGTTTACGATTCAATCGACCTGATTGACGATCTTGCCGAGGCAGGTAAGCTGGACGGTATCGAGGTGTATCATTATTCCGCTGATGAACAGCAGCAAAAGGCACTTTTGGAGAAAGCCGAGAAGTACAACCTTATTGTAACAGGAGGCTCGGGTTTCCACGGACTGTACAACTCTCACCCCGTTATTATCGGTGAATACACCACCGATAAGGACAATATCGATCGCATAATCAAAATTGGGTCACAAAAATGAAAGGTTGATAAAATATGACTATAGAATATACCACAAAGGGTACCTGCTCACGGAAAATTATCGCCGAGGTGGATAACGGAATAGTGGGCGATGTGCGCTTTATAGGCGGCTGTAACGGAAACACCCAGGGAATTTCCCGCCTTGTAAAGGGAATGAGGGTTGAAGATGTTATCGCACGGCTGGAAAACGTGGACTGCGGCGGCAGAGGAACTTCATGTCCTGATCAGCTTGCCAAGGCATTAAAGAAAGCACTGTAAGGTCTGATTCCATGAACAGATTTGTACCGACCCCCACACCTATACTTACAATATTAGCCGAGGCAGTTTTTCTGCTCGGCTTTTTGGTCTTTGTTTCAACCTTTTTCACCGCGAAAATCAATATCGGCAATACGGTCGGTGCGGCAGTCTGCGCCATATTGTTTCTTGCGATACTTAAAAGACAATTTGTGGCGGAAGTGATACACTCACTGTCCGCCACCTTATGGGGAAAAACCATTCTAATTGCCGCAGCGGCAATCATTGTACTGTGTACGGCTGCGGCAGTACTGCTTTCTGTTATGATGATAAGGGCGGCGCACAATCCCCCCGACAGCCCGCAAACAATTATCGTACTGGGCTGCAGGGTTAAGCCGGATCGCCCCACTGTAATGCTGCAAAACAGGATAAATGCAGCTTTTGAGTATCTTACGGAAAACCCCGACACCGTCTGCATAGCATCGGGCGGTCAAGGAAGCGACGAACCCATGAGCGAAGCCGAATGTATAAGGGACGCGCTTGTAGCACTGGGAATTGAGAGTGAAAGGATTATCCTTGAGGATAAATCCACCAGCACCTATGAAAATCTCCTCAACAGCTCCGCCATAATGGAGGAATTGGGTCTTGGACAGACAGCGGTCATTGTGACCAGCGAGTTTCACCAGCTTCGCGCGAAAATAATCGCACAAAGGCTTGGACTATGTACCTACTCCATCAGCTCGAAAACCAATATTTCATTGCTCCCCACCTACTGGATCCGTGAATGGTTCGGTGTTTCCTATGAGCTTTTTTTCGGAACAGCATCATAATGGGTCGCTGCCTGTGACGAGTATTTTATATGCATATCCGAAACAGCCTGCGCAATTTCATTTCTTAGATCCTGCGGATAAAGCACCTCTACGTACTTTCCAAACTGCAGTGCCCAATAAAGCATAGCAGTCCTGTTTACCTTTACCTTTGCCTCCACAAGGCTGTCATCCTCATATATAAATTCGACCTCGGTTCCAAACCAGTCAATAACCGCATTAAGCTGGCTCTTATCCGCACGAAAAACCACATCTATGCTTTTCCCCGAAAACATATAGAGATGCTCGGCAAGGTGCGTGGGAATGTCAATCTCCCTTTTACTTCCGACTATGGGCATTTCCGTCAAAACGGGATTTGCAATCATATCAAGTCTTATGTTAGCAATATCATTATGCCCCTTAAAGCGACAAACAAGATAATATCTGCCGTTTGCCGCAACCAGCTCGTAAGGGCTTGCTGTATAAATTTTTGTAGTACCGTCATTATTCAAGCGATAATGACGTTTTTTGTCTGTACCGAATCTGTAATAATTAAACGTCACCATAACCCCTTTGCTGATTGCCTCGTCAATTGTTTCAACATTATATACCACACCGCTTTGGGTGGGAGTTTTAAGCACTGCGGAGCGGACATTTTCCGGTATATGAAAGTGCTTTTCGCCAAGCTGTCCCACTTTGCTCAAAAGGTCTGACACCTGGGTCGGAGAAAGCATTCCCATAAACCTTATTCCGTCGATAAGGATATGCAGCTCCCCGCCGGTAAACTCCTTTTTAATCCAATATTTAGTAGCCTTTGTACACTCCTCTGTGCGATCCTTAAGCAGATCATCCCCCGAACATACAGGAAAGCCAACGCCGGCTAAATCCTTCAGGTTGCGTGCCACAGACTTTCGCTCCGCCATAATGCCATATTCACTTAATAGGATTTCTGTAAGCTCTTTCAGGGAAATAGGGTGATTAGCATCAGTATGATTGAACAGTATCTGAAGAATTGCTACACACATCATCTTCTTGGGATAAATCATTCAAATTTCACTCCAGTGCGATTGCTATTCGTTTATGACATAATAATTGAGTATAAGACAATATAATCGGTTATTTACTGTACAAATTATAGCATTTATTTATACGACTTGTCAAATGCATTGTGTGATAATTTTGGGACGAATTGCCGAAAAACTTTACTTTAATATCCTTATAATTTTGAAGCAGCCCCAACAAACCTTGAAAAATAAAGGGTTTGCGGACTAAATTCAGCTTGAATGGCGCTAAATTAAATTTACGCTAATAATATGTGAATTTTTCAATAAGGTATTGCAATATCAGCTAAAGCATGATAAAATTTAACTAAGGGAAAACTCCACTTTTTTGGTGGTTTTTACATTTGGGTTAGCCTATGCTATCTTGAATATATTGGACGGCTTGAGTTATTTTAAAAATACAACTGCGTAATTTTCAATACGATGTGTGCGTAACGGAAAGGGATGATTATTACGGATATTTCAGAAAAAGCATTGGAAAAGCACTTTGATTGGAGGGGGAAAATCGAGGTTGTAAGCCGAGTTTCCTTGGAAAACGAGGAGGATCTCTCACTGGCATATACACCCGGAGTAGCCGCACCCTGCCTTGAAATACAAAAGGATTTAAGCAAAAGCTATCTTCTTACAAGGCGCTCCAACCTTGTTGCGGTGGTTACGGACGGCTCTGCCGTACTGGGACTGGGTAATATAGGTCCGGAAGCGGGTATGCCCGTTATGGAAGGCAAATGTGCCCTGTTTAAGGCATTCGGCAATGTGGACGCTGTCCCTATCTGCATACGTTCCAACGACGTTGACGACATTGTGAACACCGTTCGGCTTATTGCAGGCTCTTTCGGCGGCATTAACTTAGAAGATATTTCCGCGCCCCGCTGCTTTGAAGTGCTCCCCTTTTGTTAGACAATGTGGTATAATATAAATATACCAATTAAAAGTCTAATGAAAGGGGATATTTTTATGCCTAAAGGAAAGCCAAACAAAAGGTATACACCAGAATTTAAAATCATGGTTGTAGAAACAATGCAAAAGGAAAAACTGAGCTACAAAGAAATAGAGAGAAGATTTGAATTGCCGCACAGACGAGCCGCCGATTGGGAACGAATCTACCTTGAAGAAGGAAAAGAAGGACTCTATGTTGAAAGAAGAGGACGAAAGTCAACGGGACGCCCTCCAAAACTGAAGAAAGAGGTGGAGGAAGACCTCATCGCAGAAATGCAGCGACTTCGTGCGGAAAATGACTACCTAAAAAAATTGAATGCCTTGGTTGCCGAGAGGGTACGGCAAGAGAAAAAGCACAAGTGATATG
>MSHL01000023.1 GCA_001941135.1 Ruminococcus sp. Zagget11 | reverse complement strand
ACGCATAAGTGATTTTCGCAGCTTCATGTCCTAAACCTCCGATGGTCAGCTGATGTTTCTGATATGCTCATCTATTGCCTGTGTAAGCACAACTCTTGCACTTTCGCAGGTTATGTCCTTAAGCTGAGCCGCCGCCATTGTCTGGTGACCTCCTCCGCCTAATTTTTCAAGTATAACCTGTACATTGAGCGTGCCATAGGATCGTCCCGAAATATTGACGCCGTTTTCAATCCTGAAGATAACAAAGCTGGCATCGACCCCCGATATACTCAAAAGCTCGTCCGCCGCTTGGGAAGCGGCTACTCTTATGTCGGGCTGCTTCTCATCACACAGGGCAATGGCGCAATCCTTATATATTTCCGCGCTTTCAATAATCTTTGAGCGCAAAATACCGGTATCTATGGAGGTGGCGAAAAGCAGCTTTACAGCAATGGTGTCGGCGCCAAGCTTTTTAAGATATGCCGCCGCTTCAAAGGTACGCACTCCTGTCTTCGTTACAAAGTTCTTAGTGTCCAGCATAATACCTGCAAGGAGAGCATCGGCATAGTAGGAGGGCAGCTTTCCGTCCAGTGAGAAATATTGGATTACCTCCGCAACCATTTCACTGGCAGAGGACGCATACGGTTCGTGCAGGGACAGTATAGCGTTGTCTATACTGTTTACAACCATTCTGTGATGGTCGATGAAAACAACCTTTGACGCCGCACTGTATATCCTTGGACTATCCAAAAGATCCTTGTTGTTGGTATCAGTAATAATAACAAGTGTACGGTCGGTCATAGCCGCCAGCGCTTCTTCCTCGGTAATGAATATATCTCCCTCGTCGTCGATATTATCCCTAAGTCGGTCGATAAGCTGACCTGCCAGTGTTTTTTCGGTGTTTGAGTAAACATAAGCGCTTGCACCCATAAGTCTGGCTGCGCCGCATATTCCTGCTGCAGCGCCTATTGCGTCCAAATCGCCCCACGAATGTCCCATTATGATAACCATATCACTTTCGGCGATAATGCTTTCTAAGGAGGAGCTGAATATTCTTGTTTTTACCTTTGTACTCTTTTCAACTCCCGTTGAAGAGCCACCGTAGAAAGTGTATTTATCGTCATCCTTTACCGCAACCTGATCGCCGCCTCTGCCCTGTGTCATGTCAAGAGCCTGCTTTGCCATGCTCTCGCTTTCCGGCAGCGAGTCACCGCCCCGTCCCACACCGATTGAAACGGTAATGGGAGTGTGGCCGCCTGTGGTAATGGTATGCGCCTTTTCCAGTATGGAGCGGAAATGCTCTCCCTCAAGGGATTTCAGCTCATTTTCGCTGATAAGTGCGAAGAAGCGGTCGGAGGCTATCTTTTTCAGTATTCCGTGGCGTTCCTCCACAAAGGTTTCCATCATTTTATCGATTTGTATGGTAATATGCGCTTTATCCGAGTCCTTGATATTGGAGAAAAGCTCATCATAGCTGTCAACAAGGATAATCATTACCCTTACACGACTGTTCTCATAGTCGGTTTTTGCGGAAATATAGTCGCTTATATCCTCAAAGCAGAGCAGTGTAAGCTCGGAAACGGGCGCGCCATTTTCGTCACACTTTTCCGTGGTAACGGCGGTAATGCGGTAATGCCCCGCTTGGTACTCTATGACCGTTTCCTTTTGGGAAAATGTCTGTTCCAAATCAATTCCGATTATGCTGTTGAGATGAACTCCGTATGCATCATCGGAATGTATCTGCTCGGTAAAGGCTTTATTGAACCATATGATTATGCCCTCACTGTCAACAATAAGCGCAGGAGCGGGAAATTTGTACAGCGAATCCCGTTCGGTGAGATTAAGCTGCGATTCCATTTCCGAAACAAAGCTGTGGAGATTATTCTCAAACCGCAGAAATAAACCGAGGTATACAATCGAAACGACAGACACCACACCTAACATAAGCCAGAATCGCACCTCGTTAAACTGTGCAATGCAAAGGGCGCAGATAAGTGCCGTTATTACAAGCAGCATAGATACCAGCTTAAATGATTTCCAACCTTTCCCGGTCATTGCTTTTCACATCCTTCAGGGTCATACTTCCTCGATAATGGGAAGGATCATGGGGTTACGTTTGGTTTGCATATAGATATACTCGCTAAGCTCATCCATTATACCGGATTTAATGCTGTTCCAGTCGGTTACACCGCCGGAAAGACAGTTCAGCAGGGCCTTTTTAACAACAGCCTTTGCCGCTTCCATCATTTCCTCCGATTCACGGACATATACAAATCCCCTTGAAAGGATATCCGGTCCCGCAAGTATCGTACCGCTTTCACTTTCAATGGTAGCTACAACCACTATCAATCCATCCTCCGCCAGGTGCTTTCTATCTCTAAGGACGATAGAGCCCACATCGCCCACACCCAGTCCGTCAACCAGTACCTTGCCTGAGGGTGCTTTTCCCGTTATATTCATTGTGACACCGTCGGTTTCTATTACATCGCCGATTGAGCCTATAATAACATTGCTTTCGTCCATACCCATTTCAAGGGCAATTCCTGCGTGCTTTTTCAGGTGCTTGTATTCACCGTGGGCGGGAATGAAAAACGCGGGCTTTGTAAGGGCAAGCATCAGCTTTAATTCCTCGCGGCAGGCATGACCCGAAACATGAATTTCATACATTGATTCGTATACAACCTCTGCTCCGGATTTCATAAGCTCGTTGACAACCTTGGTAACCATTTTTTCGTTGCCGGGTATAGGACTTGCACTTATTATAATATAGTCCTCCGGGGTAATGGTAACGCTCCTATGCTCGTTCATCGCCATTCGTGTCAATGCCGACATAGGCTCGCCTTGGCTTCCCGTGGTAATAAGGACAATTTTCTCCGGCGGCAGCTTGTTCATGGTGTCAATATCAATCATGACATCATCGGGAACGCTCAGGTATCCAAGCTCGGTCGCGGTAGAAATTACATTGAGCATACTTCTGCCGAAAACAGCGATTTTGCGCCCGTTGCGGACGGCATTGTTTACAATCTGCTGTATGCGCTGTATATTGGACGCAAAGGTAGCGATGATAATACGCTTTCCCTCCGCCTTGTCAAATAGCTTTATAAATGATTCTCCCACGGTGCGCTCGGAGGGTGTGTGTCCCATTCTTTCGGCATTTGTCGAATCGGACATAAGCGCCAAAACACCGCGGTTTCCAAGCTCGCCGAAGCGTGCAAGATCGATTACACCGCCTTGTACGGGTGTAAAGTCTACCTTGAAGTCTCCGGTGTGGACAACTATACCCGCAGGTGTATGGATAGCAAGAGCGACCGCATCGGGAATGGAGTGGTTTACACGGATAAATTCAACCGCCATACATCCCATTTTCACCGTTTGCTTGGGTGCAACGACATTAAGCTTAGCGCTGCCCATAAGATTATGCTCTCTCAGCTTTCCTTCTATAAGACCAATTGTAAGCTTTGTGGCATAAACGGGTATATTCACCTTTTTCAGCAAATAAGCAAGTCCGCCGATATGATCCTCATGACCGTGGGTAATGACAATACCTCTTACCTTTGAGGCATTTTGCTCTATATAGGTGAAATCGGGGATAACCATATCAACTCCCGGCATATCACTGTCGGGAAAAGCAAGACCGCAGTCAACTATAAATATATCGTTCCCACATTCAAATGCGGTCATATTTTTACCGATCTCGTTAAGTCCGCCCAAGGGGATAATTTTAAGGGGAGTACGCTTTGTGAATCTGTGATTGGTTGTAAGCCGTCCGCTTTCGGCATTGCTCCGAACATTTTTCGGCGCTTCCTCACGGCGGCTGCTGTAGGACGCAGGGGACTGTGAGGACGAATAGGAGCTGCTGTAGCCTCCCTGTTCATAACGGGGACGGAAGCTGCCTCGGCTTTGCGTTCTGTCACTCTGATAGCTGTTGTACGTCTTGTGTGTACCGCTGCTCCTGTACGACTGATAGCCCTGCTGTTCATTCAGCGGCTTTGACTGTACGGAAGTATTGCCGTAATTTGTTTTGCCGTTTTCTTCCGTTCCGCGATAGCCGTATTGCTGTCTGCGCTGTTCAAACTCGGAAACGGATGTGTTTCTCGGAGGAAGTGCGGCTGTTCTGTGACGGGGCTTTCTGACGGTGCTGTAATCGCTTGAATTGTTATAGCTTTTGTAGTAGGGTCTGTATGAACCGTTTGATGATGTGTATGCGCTGCGTGAATAATCCGAGGATGACTGGGTATCGTTGGATTTTTTTTCCGACTTTGGTGCGATTTTTTCTCCAAATTCATTTACATTGACTGATTCTTTCTCATTTTCATTCCGGTAATTTGCCATTTTTTTTAAACCTCATTTCTTAGTATTAGCATTTTTTACATTGACTATTATCGTGTTCATATAATTGCCGTATGCCTTATGACATCCTTCGACAATGCTTGTTCAATTAATTTGCGTGCAGAGCGTTCCACCTACGTTAGTGAAAATTGAAATATTCTGTATTTTGAGCTGCCGAATTGTTCATATCACATTATGACAAAAGGAAAACATTGATGTCTGAATACGGTCATTGTTTTCCGATTTTGATAATCCCAAGAAAAAATTACTTGACAATCTCTCAGGAGGTCATTGCGTAATCATCATACGGAGTTGTGTTAACCTTTGTAAGGCTTTCCGAAAACACATTACTCTGACGAAAAGCTGTTGCTGTTTATGGGCGACATACCTTTTACAGCGCCTTTTATCCGTTTCGGCGCTTCTTGGCTAAAAATAAAACAGTATACGATAAGTCACTCTTTGATTAACAGTTTATGGCATTAAGTTAAGCTCTTTGCTGCTGCATTAGGGCAGTGCCCTATATCCGAACACAATAATTATAAAACATTATACAACATTAAAGCACTTTTGTCAAGCGAAAAAAATGTCATATCTGCTGAATTTGAAAATACAGGGTATACAGTCCGGATTAAAGAATTTTTTCCTTAATCCATCACTGCGAGAAAGCGGGAGATTAAAGAAACTGCCCCGTCAAAGACAGGGCAGGGGAATATAAAATACTTTGATATGGTTATTTAAGGCTTAATTTTTAGGTAAATCAGCGATTATCTGACTGCTTGTACCAAACCAATCCATCTTTTGCGGGTTGGACAACCGCACCCTTAGGCATATTCCTTAAAAGAAGAATTACATCCATGTAATCGGGAGCGGGAGAAATAAGTCCCATAAACATCGGCACCGGACAAATTGTAATCAGCCATTTTATGGTTATGGGACATATGAGCAGAATTATAAGCGGAATTATTCCCAAAACGGCAGGCAGCAATGACATTACAATGAACCGTTCCCGACTCAACGGGGCGGAGGAGGCGGCAAATGCTCGAAGTTCTTTTATCGAAACCCCTATGTAAACCTTTTCGCCTTTCGGATAGCATATTGCATGAAATAATTCGTGCATTGGCATAGCGGCAATAAACCCCAGCAAAAACGAAAGCGGCATGAACCAAGGGTTGAAAATAAATTCACCCGACATTTCTTTCTTTATCAGAACAGCTGCAAAGCATATTATAAGCGGGATAATCATATACGGAACAGATGCCTTAACAATATCATTCGGTCTGTCAAGAGTGACAGCGTTTTCGGGAATGTTCCTTTGAGAAATTTCTTTATCCCACGGTTGATTGCCATTAAAGGCATCATTCCAATTTTTGTTTCCGCACCATATTATCTGTGCCATTGCTTTATACCCCCGAAATTCTGATTTATCCGCTACATTATAACTGTTTTTCGGCATGATGTCAAGTGCTTTGGAAAAATCTACTGCTTTTATTCATTAACACGATCGAAAAAATCAAGCCTTCATGCACAAATCGCATAAAGGCTTGACAATAATTTGGTTGCGGAGGCAGGATTTGAACCTACGACCTTCGGGTTATGAGCATTAGTATTATTGCCTAGTTCTGAATTGAGAAATATAGAAAAATTGGGTATTGTTACAAGAAGTAACGATACCCAATTTTTTAGGTGATACATATGTCTATATTCCGCATACAAAAAAGTAAAAATTATGTTGTAATGAGTAACTATCATTTTCGCGATAACCGCCTTTCTTTGGCTGCCAAAGGACTATTATCGCAAATGCTATCATTGCCTGAAAACTGGAATTACTCTTTATCGGGACTTGCTGCTATCAATAAAGAGGGGATAGCTGCAATACGCACTGCGATCCATGAGCTTGAGTATGCAGGGTATATTGTGAGAAGCCGTGAACGCAATGAACACGGTCAGCTTGGTGCTGCAATTTATGATGTATATGAATTGCCGCAAAAAATTGATGATGAGCCTAATCTTAATAAGGAACAAAAAGCTGAAGCAACAGATAATGCAGTACCGAAAAAGCAGAATTATAAATGCAAAAAATCCAATCGTAAACCTACACAGAAAAAGAGGAATGAATGCGATAATAAACGAAAAATAGCGAATTTGCTTATCATTACCGAGCTTGTACAGGCAATGATTGATTATAATGGTATTAGATCTCATATTGATGATAACGGTATTAGGTGGTTAGATACAATAACTGATATTATTGCTGATATACTCAGCAAAGATGATAATACAAAAGTCAGAATTGGCAAAGAAGAATACAACATAGGTGTTGTAAAGAAGAAATACATGAAACTTAGGAGAAATAATGTCGAGGATTTGATAGCATACATTATGAAAAATGAAAGCGAGGGGAGAATAAAAAACTATCCTCAATACATTAGGACAAGTCTGCTTAATGCAGCTTTTGCCGAGCCGAAAAGTAGATCTGCTGTGCAAACATATCTGCCTACGGATATACAACGCTCACCGTCTTATGACCTGAAGCTTATATTTGATCACGCAAAAAATAATGTTCCGACAGTGAAAAATATGACGGACGATATGGAGAACAAAAAGAATGATTCATAATTTCTTTGTAAAAATCTCATGTAGCACAATTATTATAAAAAGGAAGGATTGATATTATTATGATGATTTACGGCGATAATCTTATCGTTGATATGAAAGGATTCAATGGAATTAAAATATTGCATAGGGCTGAAAAATCCGAGGATGATAAGTGGTGCATATGTGCTTTCAAAGGAATGGAAAGCAGTACATATACGGATATTGAAAAACCATTTGAATATCTGCTGCCTCTGCATACTTCAAACAGCAATGAAGATATAAAAAGGATATTTGCTGAAATGAAGAGAGATATTATCAGAGGAAAGAAGCAATTGTATCTCTCTCATTATATAAGGCGTGATGCACAAGCAGAAACACAACAGCCCGAAGATATTCCAATTGAAGAAGTTGATATGACAGTTGAACGTCCGCACTGTCATATCAACTTCTTCAATTG
>MSHL01000022.1 GCA_001941135.1 Ruminococcus sp. Zagget11 | reverse complement strand
ATTTCTGCGATGAGGTCTTCCTCCACCTCTTTCTTCAGTTTTGGAGGGCGTCCCGTTGACTTTCGTCCTCTTCTTTCAACATAGAGTCCTTCTTTTCCTTCTTCAAGGTAGATTCGTTCCCAATCGGCGGCTCGTCTGTGCGGCAATTCAAATCTTCTCTCTATTTCTTTTTAGCTCAGTTTTTCCTTTTGCATTGTTTCTACAACCATGATTTTAAATTCTGGTGTATACCTTTTGTTTGGCTTTCCTTTAGGCATAAAAATATCCCCTTTCATTAGACTTTTAATTGGTATATTTATATTATACCACATTGTCTAACAAAAGGGGAGCACTTCAGGATTATGAGAAGCGTTTTTATTGTCCTATTCTATTTTAACAATCCCGTTTCCACATTCGGCAATTTCGTCATGCTCCGTGCGGAAACAATTATAGTTGAACCGTTATGTAAGAGTGCCAAAGCCGCAGGGGTAACTATTCCCGATATACCCAACAGAATAAGCGCCGAATTAAAGCCTACAATAAAGCCATAATTGCTGTTTATACGCTTCATCAGCGCCTCGCTTAATCTGCGCAGATGTACAAGCTGTATCAGTCCATCTCTCGTAAGGGCAATATCCGCAACCTGCCGTGCAATATCCGATCCCGCACCCATTGCCACGGAAACATCCGCCGCCGCCAATGCGGGAGTATCGTTTATGCCGTCGCCTATCATTATGACCTTGTGACCGTTGGATTTAAGTGCCTTAACATACTCACATTTATGCTCGGGCAGCACTTGGGATATGTACATATCAAGTCCCAAGCTATCCGCAACCCGCTTAGCCGCCGGCTCCGCATCACCTGTAAGCATACATATTCGCTTAATCCCGCACTCTCGCAGCCTTCCAATAATCTCCGATGCATCGCTCCTTATGGGATCATCGATAACAAGCATACCTGCAAGCTTCCCGCCTATGGCAAGGAATATAGAGGATTTGCCTACACTTCTTTCGTCAATGGCTTCCCTCTGCTCCGCCGTAACGGGAACACCCTCATCCTCAAAGATAAAATGAGCCGAGCCGATAACGGCACGTTCACCGTTAAGCCGTGTAACAATTCCGTGGGCTTCCAAATATTCAACCTCGGCGTGTTCCTCCTCATGTAAAAGATTCTCCTCCTCCGCGCACTTAACCACGGCGGATGCCATGCTATGGGGAAAATGCTCCTCAAGACAAGCGGCGGTTTTAAGTACATAATCTCTGTCATAGCCGTTAAAGGGCACGATGTCCGTAACCTTGGGTGCGGCATTGGTAAGAGTACCTGTTTTATCGAAAACCATTGTATCAGCTTCCGCATAAGCCTCGAGATACTTTCCTCCCTTAACGACAGCTCCGCCCTCGGCAGCTTCGCGCATAGCGGATATTACCGAAATAGGGGTAGACAGCTTTATTGCACAGGAGAAATCAACCATAAGCACACTAAGCGCTCTTTGTATATTATGCGTAACCGCATAGGAAAGTGCAAAGCCCAAGAAGCTGTAAGGGACGATACTGTCCGCAAGCTTCTCCGCACGGCTTTGTACACCCGCCTTTAAGCTTTCCGATTCATCTATAAGGGAAATAATCCTGCTGAGCCGCGACTCGTCAGGCGCTGATTTTACAAGAATGGTGGGTGTACCCACTTCCACTGCCGTACCAGCAAAAACGCTGTCGACAGCCTTTTTGTGTACCGCCTCGCTTTCTCCCATCATGGAGGCTTGGTTTACCATCGCCTCGCCCTCGACAACAGTGCCGTCAAAGGGAATAACGCAGCCTGCATAGACTATAATTTTATCCCCCGGCTTCACCTGAGAAAAGGGTACCGACACAGGCTCGCCCTCGGTTTTCAGCCAAACCCTGTCCACGTTAAGGGCAAGCTGCTCCGAAAGGGAAAGCTTAGTGCGCTTTCTTGTGTATTCCTCCAGCAAATCGGAAAGGCGCAACAGGAACATAACCGAGGATGCGGTGGAATAATCTCCCGTAAGTATTGATGCGGAAACAGACGCACCGTCCAAAACCGCCACATCAATACGGCAGTCAAACAGGCTGTCAAGCGCTTTTCCCACATACTTCAAGGCACGGAAAAGGGTAATAATATTTCTGACAGGCAGCGGAATAAACAGCCTTGACACCGCTTTTTTGACTATCATCACGGTAAGCTGTCGGCGAAATTCATCATCTGCGGCAACCGTTTCGGGTATCGGCTCAGTAGCAAGCTGCTTTATGTCCATTTCCCGCAAAGCCTTTATAACGTCACCTCTGCCGCCCTTTTGGTACATTATGAGTATACCCGCGGTTCTGTAATTGGCCTCAACGGTTTCCACCCGAGGCAGTCCCGACAAAGCCGCCTCCACAGCAAAGCCCTGCTCCCGTGTAAATCCGGCGCAGCGAACCCTCAATCTGCAGAAGCGGTCATAAACTATTCTGAATCGCATATTCGTTATTCGTCTTCTTCCGTTTCCAAGGTGCTTTCGCACTCCTTGCAGAGTTCATTACAGTAATCAAAGTATTCATCGGCAGCCGCTTCTCTTATCTCGTCGACCTCCGAAAGAATATCGCCCTTAAACTTCATACCGGAATAAAGAACCTTTGCACAGCCCTTTTTAAAGCTTTCGCTTTTAAGCAGCTTAACGCCCGCTGTAGCGGCAACAGCGCCCAAGACGAAGAAATTAAGCTTGGTATTGGAAAAAATATTTCTCATGATAATTTACCTCCCAAAATATGGTTAGCATTAAGTAACTCTCACTTTTACCCCTATTATACATCATTCATGTGACTTTGTCAGTAGTCCGATCCCGCAAAAAAACCGATTTCCGCCGCAAAGCAAGCGAAAATCGGTTTTTGTTATTCGGACTTGTTTTTTTGCCTGTATGCCCAAAACTTATTTATACAGAAATTCAGCGGAATGGTGATAAGCATGTTCATAAACGGCGAAATGGACTGTGCCACATAGCTGTTATCCCAACCTATGCCTATATTGTTTATCAAGCGGGTAAGCGGCTGGGTATAGCTCTCTATGCCGATAACGTCAATCCACAGCACAAGCAGCAAATTGTTGAGTATTAGCCCCGTAAAGCCATATGCCATATAGGTCTTTATCAGCACCTGCCACCACACACGCTTTTCGCCGTTTTCATTCTCCTTAAAGACAAAACGGCTCTGCCAGAAGTACGCGTTAAGTACGCTTATCAAAAAACCCAGTACACTTGCCACAACATAATGACAGCCCAGCGCCAAAGCTGCCATATAGACTATCTGATTGACCACAGTGTTTGAAAGTCCCACTGCACAGAATTTTATAAACTGGGAAAGCTTTTTAAGCAGCCTTTTCAAAATCCTATCCTCTGTATTACGGGAATATTCCCTTTAGCTTGTCGATAAAGCTTGTGCGCTTATTATAGTTGTTGTTTCCGAGACTCTCCTCAAAGCTCTTTAACAGATCCTTTTGCTTTTTGTTTAGGTTCTTGGGCACTTCAACATTAAAGACAACATACTGATCGCCCTTCATGCTGCGGTTAAGATACTTAACTCCATAGCCCTTGAAGCGAACCTTGTCCCCCGGCTGAGTACCCTCCTTAACGGTATAGGGTCTGTTTCCGTCAAGGCAAGGAATTGTTATCTCACCGCCGAGAGCTGCCTGGGTGAAGGTAATGGGAACCTCCGTGTAAATATCATACCCATCCCTCTCGAAAATCTCGTGGGGACGAACATTTACCTGAATATGCAGATCTCCTGCGGGACCTCCGTTGATACCTACATTTCCTTGACCTCTCTGCCTTAAAACCTCGCCGTCGTTTATTCCCGCGGGAATTGTTACGGTGAGCTTCTTCTGTGTGGTTGCTCTTCCTGTTCCGCGGCACTTGCTGCAGGGTGATGATATTACCTTGCCCTTGCCGCCGCATCTTGCGCAGGGTCTTTGGATTTTTGTCACCATTCCCATCATGCGCTGTGTCACGTTGACATAACCCGTACCCTGACAGTCGGGACAGGTTTGGGAGGATGTTCCCGGTGCGGCACCTGTGCCGTGGCAATCGGAACACTCATCGGTTTTACTGAAGCTTACATCCTTTTGAACGCCGTTGCAGGCATCCATAAAGTCTATATCAATTTCTATGCCGATATCCTGACCCTTTCTGGGCGCATTGGCACTGCTCCTTGAGGATGTTCCGCCGAAGCCGCTGCCAAAAAATGACGAGAAAATATCTCCGATATCGCCCATGTCCCCGAATCCGGAAAATCCGCCGTAGCCGCCTGCGCCGCCGCCGTAGGACGGGTCAACTCCCGCGTGTCCGAACTGGTCATATCGCGCTTTTTTATCGGGATCGGAAAGGCACTCATATGCCTCGTTGACCTCCTTCATCTTCTCCTCGCAATCCTTGTCATCGGGATGAAGATCGGGGTGATACTTCTTAACACTGGCACGGTACGCTTTCTTTATCTCGTCCTCGGACGCACCCTTCTGAATACCCAGCACCTCATAATAATCTCGCTTTTCAGCCATATTCATGCCCCCTTGCGGCAACTTAGGGAAACAACCGCATAACAGCTTTTTACCTGTCGGTATTGTGCGGTATTGCCCTAATTACATTAACGCGCAACGAACAATTAGCAATAAATTCATTGCTAATTGCCCATTGATGCTCTTACGTTAAATTTTAGTTCTTTTCGGTAAACTCGCCGTCAACGAAGCCGTCATCGCTTTGGCTCTGACTGTTATCATACTGCTGAGCCGCACCGTTATCGCCCTGCTGCTGAGCCTGCGCGCCCGCTGCCTGGTATACCTTGGAGGAAAGCTCATAAACAGCCTTTTGCAGCTCGTCGGTCTTTTCCTTCATCTCAGCGGTATTTCCGCTTTCAATAGCTTTCTTCAACTCGTCAACCTTAGCCTGAACAGGCGCTTTTTCGCTTTCGCTTACCTTGTCGCCAAAATCGGAAAGTGTCTTTTCGGTCTGGAATACCATGGAATCAGCCTGATTTTTAATATCAACCTCTTCCTTGCGCTTCTTATCCTCCTCGGCATATCTTTCAGCCTCTTCAACAGCCTTGTCAATATCCGACTTGGACATATTGGAGGAGGACTGAATGGTGATATTCTGCTCCTTGCCCGTGCCCAAATCCTTTGCGGAAACGTGTACGATACCGTTGGAGTCTATATCAAAGGTTACTTCAATCTGAGGAATACCTCTGGGTGCGGGTGCAATGCCGTCAAGACGGAATATACCCAGCTCCTTATTATCCTTGGCAAATTCTCTTTCGCCCTGGAGTATTCTGATATCAACAGCGGTCTGATTGTCTGCATAGGTGGAGAATACTTGGCTGTGCTTAATAGGAATAGCCTTGTTTCTCTCAATCATCTTTGTGCAGATACCGCCTGCGGTTTCAATTCCCAGCGAAAGAGGAGTTACATCTCGCAGTACCATGCCGGTAATATCGCCTGTGAACACACCGCCCTGAAGCGCAGCGCCGAGAGCAACGCACTCATCGGGGTTAATGCCCTTGAAAGGCTCTTTGCCCATAAACTTCTTAACAGCCTCCTGAACGGCGGGTATTCTGGAAGAACCGCCGACCATAAGCACCTTGGAAATATCCGAGGGAGAAAGTCCCGCATCGGAAAGCGCCTGCTTTACGGGTCCCATAGTGGATTCCACAAGGTCGTTGGTAAGCTCGTTGAACTTTGCAAGGGTAAGGGTAAGCTCCATATGCTTAGGACCTGCCGCATCTGCTGTGATGTAGGGCAGATTAATCATAGAGGTAGCCGTGGAGGAAAGCTCAATCTTGGACTTTTCGGCAGCCTCCTTGAGTCTTTGCATAGCCATTTTATCGCCGGAAAGGTCAATTCCGTCCGACTTCTTAAAGGATTCCAGCATCCAGTTGATTATTCTCTGGTCGAAATCATCGCCACCCAAATGGTTATTTCCGGCAGTAGCCTTAACCTCCTGAACGCCGTCGCCCATCTCGATTATGGAAACATCGAATGTACCGCCGCCCAGGTCGTAAACCATAATGGTCTGGTCGTCCTCCTTATCGATACCGTAGGAAAGAGCAGCAGCCGTAGGCTCGTTAATAATTCTCTTTACGTTAAGTCCCGCAATCTGACCTGCGTCCTTTGTCGCCTGTCTTTGGGCATCGGTGAAGTACGCGGGAACGGTAATTACAGCCTCGGTTACAGGCTCGCCGATATAGCTTTCCGCATCATTTTTAAGCTTCGTCAATATCATTGAGGATATTTCCTGGGGAGTATACATCTTTCCGTCAATGGATACTTTATAATCGCTGCCCATATGACGCTTGATTGAGGAAACGGTTCTCCCCGCATTTGTTACCGCTTGACGCTTAGCGACCTGACCTATAAGTCTTTCGCCTGTCTTGGTAAAGCCGACAACAGACGGGGTGGTTCTTGCACCCTCGGAGTTTGTGATAACGGTTGCGTTACCGCCCTCCATTACCGCTACGCATGAATTGGTTGTACCAAGGTCTATACCTATAATCTTCGACATAAAAATCATCCTTTCCATTTGCACCGCCGAAACTATGTCTGTATTCCGACGTGATATATACTGAATTTGTTACGGGTTAGCAACGCATACCATTGCGTGCCGAAGTACTTTCTTGTCAAGGGTATATCCCTTTTGCAGAACCTGCGCCACTACGTTATCCCCAAGGCTTTCATCTGTAACCTGGGTTACCGCATTGTGCAGATTTGGATCAAAGGGCTCGCCCTCCGCCTTAATTTCCTCAATACCCAGCTTTGCAAGGATATCCATATATTGCCGCAAAATCATTTCAACGCCCTTTTTGTAGGTAACGTCCTCTGTCTGTGCGGCAACAGCCCTTTCAAAGTTATCGATAACCGGAAGAATTTCCGTCATCGTCTTTATAATAGCCTCATCATGGGCATCCTGCTTTTCCTTAAGAGAGCGCGTGCGGTAATTATAATATTCTGCGTCAAGCCGCAAATATTTATCCTGTTGAGCCGCAAGCTCCGCTTTCAGCTTTTCGTTTTCTTCCTTGAGCAGATCCTCCGCTGACTTTTCGGGGGGATTGTCCTCCGCCGCTTCACTCTCGGCAGCAGCCTCGCTTTCCGTGCTTTCGGCAGCTGTATCGGCTTCCTCGGCGCTCTCCTGCTCTATCTTTTCTTCGTCCTGAACCGTATTTTCACTCATTCGGGTATAAGCTCCTTTCCGTCCTTTCACCAACTACTTCGGCATATCATCGTCACCCGCCTCAAGCCGCGGAACATCATCCTCCGCCATAAGCTCGTTTATTTTATCGGCAAGATATTCGATATAGGGTATAACCTTTGAATAGTTAAGCCTTAAAGGGCCTATAAGCCCCAGTGAACCCACTGTTTTTGAACCCTTTTTCAGCTTTGAAACTATAAAGCTTGAATTGCTGACCACAAATCCGCCATCGTTTCCGAACATGACCTGCAAGCCGCTGAAGCTGTCGTCAAGCAGCTTTGAAAGCTCATTTTTCTGTTCAATAAGCTCAATCATCTCTTCTGTTTTTATATCGTCCCTGGAAAGCAGATTTTTTTCGCCGCTCAGCTTAACATCGGCGTTCATAAATCCCTTGGCAAGCTCTCTTACACCGTTAAGCAAAGGGGTAAGGGTCAGCATATACGTTCCCATTGCCTCCGCAAGGTGTTCCATAATCTCCTCGGACAAGCTTTCCACAGCCACGCCGCTTAGGTTCTCGGTCATAAACTCGTTGAAAAAGCTAAGCTGTTCATGGGTCAGATCAAACTCCAGCCGACAAACCTTGTTTTTAATATCGCCCGAAGAGGTTATCATAAGCAGCACATACATTCGCTTTCCCGTAGGAATTACGTCCACCTTTGTAATAACCGAAAACTGGGGAGAGCTGTTTGACGCTATCGCCGTACAGTGGGTAATCTCCGCAAGAGCGTTTACCGCCTTGTCAATGAGAGCGTCCTCCGTAGGCGTTTCCTGCTCCAGCATAGCATCAAGCCTATGCTTTTCCTCATCGGAAAGGGACGTTTCCGGCATAAGCCTTTCAATATACAGCTTATATCCCTGATAGGTGGGTATTCGTCCCGCCGATGTGTGGGGCTGTTCAAGGTATCCCAGCTGCTCCAGAACCACCATATCATTTCGTATGGTTGCGGGAGATACCTTTATATTGATTTTGGCGGAAATAGTCTTTGAACCAACAGGCTCTCCGGTGGTAATATACTCATCAACCACAGCGGCAAGTATTTTCAATTTCCTGTCGTCCACAGTACAACCACCACCTTTTCCTATCCTCAGCCGATAATGCGTGATACAACACCGATTTCCTACTGCAAGTGTCCTTTGTTAGCACTTCAATAAGATATGTGTTAGCACTCATCCTTTTTGAGTGCTAATTATATTATACACCTTTTTTTCCGCTTGTCAAGTGTTTTTTCAAAAAAAATTTGATACAGTTGTCAATTTTTTTGTCAGTACAGCCTTGGGTTTACCGCAAAAAGCGGCTCCCGCCCATGCAGAAGCCGCTTTTATTTACCATTTTATAGCTTTTGACCGCTATCCTCTCGATTATCCGTTGAATGACAGGGCGCTGCTACTTATTAACCGATTGAAACACTCTCCCCGAAAAGGGCTGCATTTTTATACCGAATATCCCCTTGCTGTCGGCCGATACTGTACCGTACCTTTCAAAATGTGTGTTTCCCCCGTAAACATCCCTGTCGCTGTTCAGTATTTCCCTAAGCCTACTGTAGTCATCGCCCTTAAATACCGCTTTTTGCGGCTTGTCCGAGAAGTTGAATATACAAATTACCCTCTCTCCGCCGCTTGACCTTTCATAAGCGTATACCGAGGTGTCACACTCGTCCGCAAGCAGCCATTTAAAGGCGCTCATGCTGTACTCCTCACAGTTTAAAGCGGTGTGATTCAGGTAAAGTGCCGACAGGTCGCTCATATATCTGCTAAAGCTGTCATGTGCGGGATATTTCAGTATATCCCAGTCCTGCTCCCGCTTTTCGTCCCACTCTCTGAACTGGGCTATCTCTCCGCCCATAAAGCTCAGCTTTTTTCCGGGGTGAGTGTACATATACATATACATTGCCCTTGCCTGCGGGAATTTCTCCTCATAGTCGCCCCACATTTTCTGTATTATCGTCGCTTTGCCGTGTACGTTTTCATCGTGGGAAAAGGGCAGAAGATACAGCTCGTTATAAAAATATGACATGGAAAATGTAAGCTTGTTGTGCTGCTCCTTACGCTCTGCGGGCGGGGTGCGGAAATAGTCCAGTGTGTCGTTCATCCAGCCCAGATCCCACTTGTAGTCAAAGCCCAGACCGCCGTATTCCACCGGTGCTGTTATTTTTGGGAAAGAGGCGGAATCCTCCGCTATAAGCATTGCCGAGGGGTGTCTTTTGTGCAAGCCCTCGTTCATCTTCTTGATAAAATCCACCGTACAGCCGTTCACGCCTCTTGACGGCTCGCCCTGCCAATATATCGCCCTGCTTATGGCGTCCATTCTCAGTCCGTCAAAGTGGAACACCTCAAGCCAGTAATTCGCCGCCGATTGGAGAAAGCAGCACACCTCACGGCGGGAGTGGATAAAGTTACAGGTTCCCCATTCGCTGTGTCCCACATCTCCGCTCGGGTACTCATAAAGGCAGCTGCCGTCATATTTTGCAAGGGCGTAGCCGTCCAGCGCAAAATGCACGGGAACAAAGTCCATTATTACCCCTATATCGTTTTTATGGCACTTATCCACAAGCTCCATAAGCTGTGCCGCCGTACCATAACGTGATGTAGGGGCAAAAAAGCCTGTATTCTGATACCCCCATGAGCAGTCGGCGGGATGCTCCGAAAGGGGCATAAACTCTATATGCGTATAGCCATGCTGTTTAACATAGTTTATAAGACTGTCGGCAATCTCCGAATATGTATACCAACCGTTTTCATTGTTCGGATTAGTCCTCCATGACCCTAAATGAACCTCGTATATATTCATAGGCGAGTCATAGTTCTTGGTGCGCTTTGCCAACCATTTTTCATCATGGAAACGATATTCCCACAGATCCGTTATAATCGAGGCGAAAGCGGGGCGCAGCTCCATACCGAAGCCGTAGGGGTCGCAATGCTCCACCCGTCCCTCGGCGGAATAAATAACGTATTTATACATCATACCCTTTCGAGCCTTGGGGGAATAATAGAAATACACAGTCCCCTGCTTTTCCATATCCTCCTCCTGCCAGTCTGTCCACTCGCCTATTATAGTGACACGCTGTGCGGCAGGGGCAAGGGTGCGGAACGTAGTCCCCTCGGTATCACAGTGTGCGCCAAAGAAGTTATAAGCATCAAAAACATTTCCCATATAAAATTCATGCATATCCATAATATCACAAAGCTCCCGTTGTTTATTATTCATCTGTATTTGCTTCCGAAAGTGCCACATCGGTGTAGGCAGTGTTCCACAGATCCAGCGAAGCTACAAGCTGTAGAGCCTCCTTTTCGCCTATCCTGCCAACAACTGCCGACAGTATGTTTATCAGCACATCAGTCTTTTCGGCAATATAACTGCGCCCTGCCTCTGTGGGTGTCACCAATATTTTTCGGCGGTCGTCCTCGGCGCGTCTGCGGTTAATAAATCCTTTCTTTTCCAGTGTGCGCAGTATGCCCGCAACTCTGCCCCTGTCATTTCCAAATCGGCGGCAATTTTTCCTGGGAGAATTTCCCCCTCACATCTGTTGCAAATATAGCTGAGAGCTTTCATTTCCCCCTGCAAAAACTCCGCAAGCTCACGGGCGGATTTCCCGAAATATATCCTCTTCAGTGTGCTCAGCAGCATTAAGGTAATTTCCTCCTGTGATTTTCCCATTATAACACCTCCGCAAAAATATTTAACACTGTTAACTATTTTCAAGTATAGCACCCTTGACGGTATTTGTCAAGGGGCTGATTAAAAAAGTGTATATCAATTAAAATCGGACAGCCTGTAAATGTTAATATGCGGTGTGTGAGAACCGCTCCACATTAAAAATTCGTAAAAAAATAAAAAAATCTCCCAAACCCCTTGCAAAATCAATTTATTTGTGTTATACTATATGGTGGTTTGATATTCTTAATTACTTACGTGTGCGGAGGAATAAAAGATAATGAGTGTGATTGAAATTGTCAGCGGCGTTTTGCTGCTTATTACCGGAGTTTTTATCGTTGTTATCACCCTTATGCAGTCCCAAAAGCAGCAGGGTATGACCTCAGCTATTTCAGGTTCAAATAACGACAGCTTTTACGGAAAAAATTCCGCTAACACAAGAGAAAAAGCACTTGAGCGGTTGACAAAAATAATGGCGGCGATTTTCTTTATTGTTACCATAGGGGTAAACATTATTGCTGCACTTTTTTGATTAAAACATTCAGCCAAAAGCAAGAGGTTTGCAGCGAGTCAGACTTCTTGCTTTTTGACTAAGGAGTTTATATGGCAAATAATATAGATATTTGCACTATGCGCATTAAAAACGTCCTTGAACAAAAGGGCAAAAAGTCTTTATCCAAAAAAGAGCTTTTTAAGGCAGTCAAGGGCAAACGGATTAAGGAATCCGACTTCCGTACAGCCCTTAACCGCCTTGTTCGCGAGGGTACGGTCTTTGAATCCCAAAAAAATGTTTCTCTCGCAGAGGCACGGGGCTACTTCCCTGCCACTGTGGAGAGAATCAACAAAACCTTTGGCTTTATCAAGCCCTCCAAACCGACAGGCAACGCTGTTGACGAGATTTTTGTCCCGGGAAAATGCCTTCACGGTGCTTTGCCGGGGGACACGGTTTTAGCTACCTTTATAGCCTCCAGAGATGAACGCCCCGAAGCGGAGATACTTTCCGTTATCGATGAAGGGCAATCCGAATTCAGCGGAATAGCGGAGCAGGTTAGCTATACGCTCTATGTCCGCCCCGATAAGCTTTGCCGCGATCCAATACTCGTTATCGGCACGGATATGCCGATTCATGCAGGGGATAAGGTTTTGGCGAAGGTCACCGAGCGGGGCACCCGTCACTCGGAACACCGCTGCAGAATTACCGCACTCTTTGGCAGCGCCGACAAGGCTGTAAGCAGCGCCCTTTCCGTGCTGTATATGAATGATATAGAAACTCAGTTTCCCTTAGCGGTCATTGACGAAGCAAAGCACTGTGAGCATATGGGTATCACCGAAAAGGATATAGCCTCCCGCCTTGACCTGCGCGATGAAATTATATTCACCATAGACGGCGCGGATACAAAGGATATTGACGATGCCGTAAGCGTTTCCAAAACGGATGACGGCTATCGCTTAGGTGTGCATATTGCCGATGTTTCACGCTATGTCAAGCCCAACAGCGAGCTTGACAAAAATGCTTTTCTTCGTGGAACGTCCATTTATTATGCAAACAAGGTTATACCCATGCTCCCGCCCGAGCTTTCCAACGGAATATGCTCTCTTAACCCGATGGAGGACAGGCTGGCATTTTCCTGCCTTATGGAGCTTGACAGCGAGGGCAATACGGTAAAATTCAAGTTCAGCAAAACCGTTATCAGATCAAGGGTTAAGGGCGTTTACAGCGAAATAAACCGCATACTGGAATGCGGCGAGGAATTAAACGGTCTTGAAGCGGATTTAGCCGAAAAATACAAAGGGCTTATCCACAGTATTTTCACCATGAAGGAGCTTGCCGACAAGCTTACCGCACAGAAAATCAAGCGGGGTGCGCCGCAAATCGAAACCGCTGAGTCAAAGCTTATTATAAATGATGACGATGTCTGCGTGGACGTACAGCGGCGCAGCAGAGGTGCGGCGGAAATCCTTATAGAGGAATTTATGCTTAAGGCTAACGAATGTGCCGCAAGAATTGCGCGGGAAAACGATATTCCCTTTGTCTACCGTGTACACGAATCCCCCTCTCCCGAAAGAATTGCCGATCTTCACGAAGTAACAGCACGGCTGAATATACCTTTCCCCGAATTTTCCAAGGTGAAGCCTGTTCATCTTGCAAGGATTCTGGAAAGCGCAAAGGGAATGGATGCCGCGCCCATTGTGAATACGCTGGTTCTCCGTTCCATGGCCAAGGCAAAATATGCCGATGAACCTCTCGGTCACTTTGGTTTGGTACTGGACGATTACGCACACTTCACCTCCCCAATCAGGCGTTATCCCGATCTTGCAATACACAGAATACTCACGGAGCTGTGCTACGACAAAACTCCCCCAAAGAATATAAAAAAGCGCTATGAAGCATTTGCAAAATCCGCCGCAATGCAGTCCTCCCAGTGTGAGCTTACCGCAATGCACGTGGAAAGGGACTGTGACGACTGTTATATAGCCGAATATATGAGTATGCACCTTGACGAGGAATTTGACGGAATAATCTGCTCCGTTACGGATTACGGTATGTACGTTCAACTGGAAAACACGGTAGAGGGTCTTGTCAGAATCGAAACCCTCCCCGACGGCACATACGAGTTTGACGGGCTTTTCAACCTTTCCCGTGACGGCGTCGTGCTTTACGCCGTGGGACAGCGGGTAAGGGTTCGCTGCGTAGGTACGGACATTTCGAGCGGAAAGGTGGATTTTGTCATTGTCTGATATATTAAGCGACATGATCTGCCGCAGCGGTGCGGGCGAGGAGAAAATCGCAAGACTTGAAAAGCTTTGCCGCATAAAAATCCCCAAGGAATACAGAGATTATTTGATAAAATCCAACGGCGCCCACTGCGGCGCCAAACGGCTTAGGTTCACCGTAAAGGGCTGTACCCTGCGATATGACTGCGTACAGTCCTTTTTCGGCGTAACGGACGATATCCGATATTCCATAGCACATTGGTATATGCTTAACAAACGCAAGCTGCGCCGCGCCCGCTGTATACCCATAGGCGTGACGGTAAAGGGGCATATTCTTCTGATAAAGAAAAGCGGCGAAATACTCCTTTGGGACGACTGTGCCTCTCTCGAAAGCTCCGCGGGAACGCAAAAGGCCTACCCACTGGCTAAAAGCTTCGGTGACTTCTGCCGCTCCTTGGGGTAATACATATCAGCGGCAATTGTCCACTATCACAAGTAACAAGCCTTGCAAATCAATATGTTTGTGCATATTTTTCCGTGAAAATCGGTCTGAAATGCGGCTTTTTTTATTGACATAGCCGCCGTTTTGAGTTATAATAGTCTTATGTGACCGACTTTTCCGCCCCTGTTTACGGTAATATTTTCAAATACCGGGGCGTATCAAAAATATTAGTTAGGTGGAATAAAAGAATGGGTATTTTAAGCGGACTTTTCGGCGATTACAGTAAGCGCGAGCTGAAAAAAATCGAACCAATCAAAGAATCCGTACTTGCACTGGATGAGGAGTATACCGCTCTCACCGATGAAGAGCTGAAAGCAAAAACTCCCGAATTTAAGGACAGACTGGAAAGCGGCGAAACGCTGGACGATATTCTCCCGGAGGCACTGGCTACCGTGCGTGAGGCTGCATGGCGTGTACTGGGCAAAAAGCCTTATCCCGTACAGATTATCGGTGCAATCGTTCTTCACCAGGGACGTATTGCGGAAATGAAAACAGGTGAGGGTAAAACTCTCGTTGCCTGCTGTGCATCCTACCTTAACGCACTCAGCGGCAAGGGCTGCTACGTTGTCACCGTAAACGATTATCTTGCAAAAACTCAGTCGGAGGAAATGGGTAAGGTTTACCGTTTCTTGGGGCTTTCTATCGGCTGTATTCTCCATGAGCTTAGCAATGACGAGCGCCGTGCGGCATATAACTGTGACATTACTTACGGTACAAACAACGAGTTTGGTTTCGACTACCTTAGAGATAATATGGTACTCTACAAAAGCGAAAAGGTTCAGCGTGAATTTAATTTCGCAATCGTAGATGAGGTTGACTCCATACTCATAGATGAAGCGCGTACCCCTCTTATCATTTCCGGCAGAGGCGATAAGTCCACGGAGCTTTACTCCCTTGCGGACAAATTTGCAAAGTCCTGCAAGGCTTACACCGTTGTGGAAATGGACGACAAGGTAAATCAGGAGGAAGTAGTGGAGGGATTTGACTACATCATAGACGAAAAGTCAAAGACCGCCACCATTACCCGTCAGGGCGTTAAAAAAGCGGAAAAATACTTCAACCTTACCAACCTTTATGATGCGGAAAATTCCACCATACTTCACCATGTCAACCAGGCTCTCAAGGCAAACGGCGTTATGAAACTGGATATAGACTACGTTATCAACGAGGGTGAAATCGTTATAGTAGACGAATTTACCGGTCGTCTGATGATGGGACGCCGTTTCAACGATGGTCTGCACCAGGCTATCGAGGCTAAAGAGGGCGTTAAAATCAAGAATGAATCTAAAACCTTAGCAAGCATAACATTCCAGAATTTCTTCCGCCTTTACCACAAGCTTTCGGGTATGACCGGTACGGCTATGACCGAGGAGGACGAGTTCAGGGAGATTTATAAGCTGGACGTTATCGAAATCCCCACAAACCGCCCTGTTCAGCGTATAGATCACCACGATGTTATATACAAAACCGAGCATGGAAAGTTCCTTGCGGCTATCAAGCAGATAAAGGAGTGCCACGAAAAGGGTCAGCCTGTCCTTGTAGGTACTATTTCAATAGAGAAATCGGAAATCCTGTCAAAAATGCTTTCCAGAGAGGGTATCAAGCACAATGTCCTCAACGCAAAGCAGCACGCTAAAGAAGCGGAAATCGTAGCACAGGCAGGTCAGTACGGCGCTGTTACCATTGCCACCAATATGGCAGGACGCGGAACGGATATTCTTTTGGGAGGAAATGCGGAATTCCTTGCCAAGGCTGATATGAAAAAGAAAGGCATACCCGATGAAATAATCAGCGAGGCTGTAAGCTATGCCGACACCGACAATGAGGAAATCCTTGCCGCAAGAAAGACATACCGAGAGCTTTACGCAAAGCGTTCAGAGGAGATAAAGGACAAGGCGGAGCAGGTAAAGGCTGCAGGCGGTCTGTTTATCCTCGGCACGGAGCGTCACGAGTCAAGACGTATAGATAACCAGCTGCGAGGACGTGCGGGACGTCAGGGCGACGAGGGCGAAAGCCGTTTCTTCCTCTCCCTTGAGGACGACCTTATGCGCCTTTTCGGCGGAGATCGTCTGACTTCAATTATGGAAACCCTCAACGTTGAGGAGGATATGCCCATTGAGTCAAAAATGCTCACAAAGATTATCGAATCCTCTCAGAAAAAGGTCGAGGGCAGAAACTTTGCCATAAGAAAGAATGTCCTCAACTATGACGATGTTATGAGTACACAGCGTTCGATTATCTACGAGCAGAGAGCAAAGGTTCTCAACGGTGAGGATATTCACGAGTATATTATCAACATGATAAACGAATGGGTCAGCGATGGTGTCAATATGTACATCAGCGAGGAAACCACCCAGGACGACTGGAATCTTGTGGGACTTAAGCAGCACTTTGCGGGTCTTATCACCACAGATAACGACTTCAAATATACCGCCCAGGAGCTTGACTCTATAACCGTAAAGGATATAGAGGAAATGCTTAAAGGCCGTGCGCTGGATTATTATAAAAAGCGTGAGGAGGAGCTTGGCAGCGAGGTTCTGCGTGAGCTTGAGCGAGTTGTACTGCTTAAGGTCGTAGACCTTAAGTGGGAAGCGCACATCGACGATATGGACGAGCTTAGAAAGGGTATCAGTCTTAGGGCAATAGGTCAAAAGAATCCTGTGGTTGAGTACCGTTATGAGGGCTTTGAAATGTTCGATGCGATGGTTGAATCCATTCGTGAGGACACCGTAAGACTCCTCTTTACCATTCAGATTAAGAACAATGAGCAGCCAAAGAGGGAGAGGGTATCCCAGCCCGATGATCCCGCACCTGCTGACGGCGGATCGGTATCATCTCCCAGACGGGTTAAAAAGGTGGGCAGAAACGAGCCTTGTCCCTGCGGAAGCGGCAAGAAGTACAAAAACTGCTGCGGCAGAGATTTGAAGTAACAGATTAAAATAATACATTAATTAGGTGGTAGCTTATGTTAAAGGAACAATGCACAAACGAGCTTGTAAATCATATTATCCCCTTTTGGAGCAAGCTTCGTGACGACGAATACGGCGGATTTTACGGACAGATGGATAATGATCTGAACGTTGATAAAAAAGGCGGCAAGGGAGTTATACTTAACTCCCGCATACTGTGGTTCTTTTCCTCATGCTATATGACTGTGGGAGGCGAGGAGAACCTTTCCAACGCAAAACACGCCTATGAATTCCTCAAGGATCACTGCGTTGACCGTGAAAACGGCGGCGTATACTGGATGATGAACTATGACGGCAGCGTTGCAGACAGCATGAAGCACACATATAATCAGGCTTTTGCCATATATGCCCTGTCTACCTATTACCTTGCCGCAAAGGACGAATCGGCGCTGCGCCTTGCCTTTGAGCTTTTTGAAACCGTTGAAAGCAAATGTACCGATGATATAGCCTATATGGAGGCGTTCGACAAGGAGTGGAAGCTGATAGACAACGACGCTCTCTCGGAAAACGGGCTTATGGCTGACAAGACCATGAACACGGTTCTTCACCTTATCGAGGGTTATACCGCTCTTTACAAGGCAAGTCCCGATGAGCGGGTTGCCGCAAGGCTGAAATTCCTCTTGGATATAACCGAAAACAAGATTTTCGACAGCGAAAACAACAAGCTGCTGGTATTCTTTGACCGTGAGCTTAACGTAATCGGTGATATACACTCCTACGGTCACGATATAGAAGCATCATGGCTTATCGACCGTGCGGTTGAGGTTCTCGGCGATAAGGATTACATAAAGAAATGGAACGCCATTGACCTGCGAATTGCGGAGAATATATATAACATTGCCTATGAAAACGGCTCTCTCAATAACGAGCGTGACAAGACGGAGATAAACAAAAAGCGTATCTGGTGGGTTCAGGCGGAAACCGTAGTCGGTTTTGTAAATGCGTTCGCCCACGGCGGGGATAAAAAGTTCCTTGAAGCGGCGCTTACCGTATGGACATGGATACGTGATGTGCAGATTGATAAGCGCGATGGCGGCGAATGGTGGGCGGAGGTAGCCCCCGACGGAACACCGATTCGTGACGTAACCATGGTAAACGAATGGAAATGCCCCTACCACAACGGCAGAATGTGCATGGAAATAATAAACAGGTGCTAATCGGTCATATAGTATACGAGTAAAGCTAAAAGCCTCCCCTTTTGGGAAGGCTTTTATTTCAATAAGGGGCATCGCCCCGTCATTCAACGAACGACCGGGGGCGTTAGCCCCCCCTTAGGGGCTTCAGTGGGGGACTGTGTCCCCCACTGAAAGACCGTATGTTCCCCCGCCTGAAGAGGCGGGGGAACATCAGTCGTGAGTTATATTCCTGTGTAGGTTAATTAAAGCATTGCCGACATATCGGAGATAAGCTGATCTATATCGTTTTCCTTAAACTCAGCACCATACCACAGCTCCTGGGCAACGACAGCCTGCCATACCAGCATTGCCATTCCGCCCACATTGGGTATTCCCGCTTTTTCGGCGGATGTCAGCAAACGCGTTTTCTTGGGATTATAAACAACGTCAAAGACAAATCCGCACTGCTTTATAACCTCGTCCGTTACGGGACAAGCGTCTACCTTAGGGAACATTCCCACGGGAGAAGCGTTGACCAGTGTGTCAAAGCTACCCTTTATTTCATCGGGATGAACCACCGTTATTTTCGCGTCAATTCCGTTTTTCTCGGCATAATCCCTCACAGGCTGAGCCGTGTCCTCAAAGCCGGGGAGAAGTGACAGCGTAAGATCTGCGCCTGCGCGCACCGCCTCTATTGCCATCATTCTTCCCACACCGCCGCAGCCGCATTGGAGAACCTTTCCCGAAAGACTGCCTCCCGCCGCGGCAAGCGAACGCAGAAATCCGTCGCAGTCGGTATTGTAGCCTATATACCTGCCATTTTCGTTTACAATGCAGTTTACCGAGGTATAGCGTTCCGCAGATGGTGCAAGCTCGTCAATATAGGGTATTATTTCGCCCTTATACGGAATAGTTACATTGGCACCGTCCAGTGCCTTAACCTCGCCTATTCGCTTACCCAGCTCCTCGGTGGGAATTTCCTTAAGAGAATATTCGTATTCGCTCTCTGCTATTCCCCCCAGCATAAAAAGCCTTTTATGTATAGGCGGCGACATTGTATGTCCGAGAGGATAGCCCAAAAGTCCATATTGTTTCATAGTGTAAACCTCTTTTCAGTGATATATATCTATTTTACCACATTTTTAACCATATAGCAAGCGTTAGAACGGAATTATTTATGGTACTTACCGTTTCCCAGAATGGAAAAGCTTCGATATATCTGTTCAAGGAGCATTACCCTTGCCAATCTGTGGGGAAAGGTCATGGGCGACATGGACAAGCGCAGTACAGCCCGTTTCTTGACACTATCCGATAATCCATAGGAGCTGCCTATAATAAAGCATATACAGCTTGTACCCTCTGTCATAAGCTTGTCAAGGCGCCATGCAAGCATCTCCGATGAAAGCTCCGTCCCCTCTATGCACAGCGGAATAACCGCCGCCGATTGAGGTATAAGAGTGAGTATTTGTTTGCCCTCGTTTTCCAGTGCCGCCGCAATCTCCTTTTCTGACGGATTATCCGACAGTCGGCTTTCGGGAAGCTCGGTGATTTTAAGCCGACAATATGCCCCCAGTCTTTTAGCGTATTCGGCGCAAGCCTCCTTGAAATAGCCTTCCTTCAGCTTTCCCACTGCTATTACATTTACCGAAACCGTAAAATCTCCCCCAAACGATAAACCGACACTACACGAAAATTTCGGGTAGTGTCGGTGACTTTATCTTATCATTCTGCGTCCTGTGAAACAAATGTACAGGGATCCATATACTTTCCGTCGGAGGTTCTCACCTCAAAATGAAGATGATTTCCGGAGGAATCTCCCGTACTTCCCACATATCCGATAAGCTGACCCTCCTCAACGGTTTGGTCAAGCTCGGTCGCCGCCTCTGCAAGGTGCGCATACATGGTAACGTTTCCGTCATCATTCTGTATCATAACCGCATTTCCGTAGCCGCTGTTCCAACCGGAACCAACGTCTATTACCGTTCCCGATGCCGCCGCGTAAACGGGCGTTCCGTAGGGTGCGGAAATATCTATTCCCTTATGATCTCTGCCTTCGCCCTGATAAGCGGTAATCGTTCCGCCCTCAACGGGCCAGAAGTATTCGCCGTTGCCGCCCTCATCGGAAAATTCAGGCACATTATGATCAATGCCGTTTCCTGTTCCAACCCTAATTATCTCGGATACAGGCTCCTCAACGATAATCGAATCAAGATTTTTCTTGCGGACAGCGGTATCGTCAACATATGTAACAACAGCACGAGTATATCTCTCGCCCTCTTGTCCCTCGACCTCAACAACCGTTTCACCCTCAAGCATTGAGTCGTCCTCAATGGTTATGGTTTCATAGTCAATGGAACTGCGATAGGTAAGCTCTTTCTTACATTCAACCTGTAAATAAGGGACTTCCGATTCAATCTGAATGAGCGTGCCAACCTTAATATTGTCGCCCAGCTCCACAGCCTCGCCGTCGTAGGTAGCATAGCTTCCCGTCAGCACATCAAGGTCTATATCAAGCTCCTTGGCAATCTTCCAAAGATTATCGCCGTCCTGAACCTCGTAATATTCGGGAGAGGATTCATATCCGGTAAGCTGCTCCACAATGGAATCAACGGATGTGATCTCATCGGGTTCAACATATTCGATTTCGGTATATTCAACGTCCTTGCTAAAGCCTATTTCTGTGTACTCATCGCTTTCGTATTCAGCCTTTATGCCGCTGAGAGTGCTGTCTATAGGCTCATTATCATAAACATATCCCAGACATTCTCCGTCAACGATAACCTTGAAAGCTTCAACAAGATTTTCGGCAATACTCTCGGTTTCCTCCACAGTCACCGCTTCCTCGGGCTCCTCGGCAGCCTCGGCATCTATATGGTCATACTGGTCGGAAATACGTTCCTCCATTTTACCCGCAAGGGTAACTCCGTCAATAACCTCGTCATTGGAGGTAAGGGGTCTGATAGCGAGAGTGGCCGTTACATAATAATCATCGCCCGTATCGTAATACTCAACGATGTCGGCAACAGTACACTGCGCCTCGGAAATTACACCGTCCTCTTCAACAACACCCATTTCCTTGCCGTCATACTCAACGGAAACGCCATAGTCCTGTGAAAGGGTAACTGCAACCGTTCCAATCAGGAAAGCTGCTGCTGCTATGGGGAACGCCATATTGATAAAGGTAACGGCAGGCTTGCCCTTACGTTTAAAGGCAAGGCGTATTTCGCAAAATCCCATATATGCGGATTTTTTCATTCCGAACATCTTACGACGTCTGTTAAAATCCTTTACCCGTGCCGCAGTGCCCTCGGTCGCCGCGGAAAATAATCTTCCTGCGCCCTTAACCACCGTGCTAAGCACGAACAATATATCCTTTCGGAGCGGTGCGGCGGCTCTGCCTATCACCGAGAGAATCCGACGAACGGCGTCTGATACAGAGGAAGCTATCTTTCCGCCTGTTTCACAAACGCATCTCCCTAAGGCTGAAATAAAATTCTCACTATCCATCGGACTCAACTCCTTTCTTTTTTATATCTTTATTAAGGGTAACTCACCGTACAGTGTAAAAAAAATAACAAACTGCCGCAAAAGGTTACAAAGTGGTTACACCCACTATTTATTATAACCATTTTGGGAACAAAATCAATGCTTTTTGGTGAAAATCGTGATTTTGACCAGTTCTTTTGGCACATTGCACAAAAATTCGTGTTGAAAATCATTTATTTTGCGGAGGATTTCACCTTGATTTCGGTCGATTTCAGCCGACCTTTCTAAATCTTCGGTCATTTTGACGAACCGCCGAATTAAGGAAAATTCAGCATTTGACTAAAAATTGCCCCAAAAGGGCCCCTTAAGGAACCGCTGATTAAATCGTTTCTCAACCCTCTCAGTAAGGGCTTTTCGAGGGTTGGAAACGATTGCTGACGCATTAATCAGCACTTCCTTAATTATGGCAATCATACCAACTGTGTCCTATCTCCACATCTGCGGTAAGGGGAACGCTAAGCTTAACGGCGGACTCCATTTCCTCATGAAGAATGTCTGCCGCTCGCTGTGCATCCTGCTGCTCTGCCTCTATAATCAGCTCATCGTGAACCTGGAGTATCAGCTTTGCCCTCAATCCCTCGGCTTTCAGTCGGTTATATACCTTAATCATAGCTATTTTTATAATATCCGCCGCCGTTCCCTGAATAGGCGCGTTCATAGCCGCCCGCTTTCCGAAAGCCTTTAAATTCTTGTTGCTTGACGCAAGCTCGGGAATATATCTTCTTCTGCCAAGCATAGTTTCCGCATATCCTGTTTTTTCGGCTTTCTCGGTACATTCCGCCATAAAATCCCGCACGCCGCTGTAATTGTTCAGATAGCTCTTGATATACCTATCCGCCTGCGGCACAGAAACGCCGATATCCTTTGCCAAGGAATATGCGCCTATACCGTAAACTATGCCGAAATTAACCGCCTTTGCCGCACGGCGCATTTCTGGTGTAACCATATCCTCCGGCATATCGAAAACCTGCGCAGCCGTACTGGTGTGAATATCCTTGCCCTCTTTAAAAGCCTCCTGCATATTTTTATCATCGCTCATTGCGCTGAGTATCCTAAGCTCTATCTGGCTGTAGTCCGCATCGATAAGCACTCGACCCTCCTCTGCGGCAAAAAACCGCCGCATATTCCTGCCAAGCTCTGTTCTCACGGGAATATTCTGCAAATTAGGCTCGATAGAGGATATTCGCCCCGTTTTGGTTTCCGTCTGCTTAAAGACGGAGTGTATACGTCCGTCGCTTCCCACGGCTCTGATAAGTCCCTCCACATAGGTGGACTGCAGCTTTGTGTATTGGCGATAGCTGAGTATCAGCTCTATTATGGGGTGCTTGTCCGCAAGAGCCTCCAGCACCTCCGCATTGGTGGAATAGCCTGTTTTTGTCTTTTTCCCCGCAGGAAGTCCCATTTCCTCGAAAAGCACCGTTCCAAGCTGCTTCGGTGAAGCTATATTAAATTCATGACCTGCCATGAAATAAATCTGCTGCTCCATTGCCTCTATATCCTCGCAAAGAGAATTGCCGAATTCCCTTATGCCGTCTATATCCGCATAAACCCCCAAATGCTCCATTTCAGCCAATACCTCGGTCAAGGGCAGCTCTATCTCACGGAGAAGATTTCCCATTCCAAGGTCGTCAACCTCCCTGTCAAGCCTTTCGGATAAATCGGTAACGGCGGCGGCGTGTGCATATTCTCCCAAATCATCATAGCCGCAGCAGCCGTACTCGCCGCAAAGGGACTCTACCGTGTAAGCGGCAGCGGAGGCATTCAGCAGGTAACCCGAAATATATGCATCGGACACCACATTTTTAAGCTCTCCATTTCTTTCCAAGCAGAAATGATAGGCAGGCTTTGCATCAAACGTGCGTTTTCCGCAGGCGGATGTCAAAAGGGCAAGTATTTTACCCTCATCAGTGGTTTTATAAAGGCTGTCGCCGTAAGCCACATAAAGGCTTTTCCCCTCAAGAACAAAGGAAAAATCTCCCTTTATATCTTCAGGCTCGCCGCATATCTTATATTCCCGTTTAAGGATTTCCGTACCGCTCTCTCCGGTAGGGATAGCGGCAGGCTTCAGTCCCAGCTTATCGAGAAGCTTGACCATTTCCAGCTCCGTGAGCAGCTTCGCCGCATCGCTGTCATTTTTCTCGCCGTATACGTAATCGCCCAAATTCCTGTCAATAGGCGCATCACAGACTATAGTGGCAAGCCATTTGCTTTCCTTGGCGCTGTCCCGCCCCTCGGTCAGCTTGGTCAGAACGGATTTGCTTAAATTTGCGCTGCCCTCGTCCAGTCTGCGGTAAAGCTCCTCTATTGAACCGTATTCCTTTATAAGGGCAACAGCGGTTTTCTCACCTATTCCCTTTACGCCCTTGATATTGTCGGAGGAATCACCCATAAGCCCTTTCAGGTCAATAAGCTGCTTCGGCTCAAGTCCGTCATACATTTCCCCGAACCTTGTGGGCGTACAGTGAATAAGCTCCTTGTTGGTATGGAGAAGAACCGTTACCCTGTCATTGACAAGCTGCAGGGAATCCCTGTCCCCTGTGAGGATATAACAGCTGTCGGCGGAATCTCCCAAAACGGACAATGTTCCCAAAATATCGTCCGCCTCAAAGCCCTCGCACTCCAGTACTCTTATGCCCATATCCGTAAGCAAACGCTTTATAAGGGGCATTTGCATATGCAGCTCCTCCGGCATACCCTTTCTGTTCGCCTTATAATCGGCATTCGCCTTATGGCGGAAGGTGGGCGCTTTCAGGTCAAAGGCTACGGCACAGCAATCGGGGGATACCTCCCCCACCGCCTTGAAATAAATGTTCATAAAGCCCGTTACGGCATTTGTGAATACTCCCTTTTTATTGGAAAGCATTTTTATCCCGTAAAAGGCTCTGTTCATTATACTGTTTCCATCTATGGCAAGAATTTTCATTTGCTTCTACCTCTTTCTTCGGGGCTTTATGCCCAAGCGGATTTTCCCGTTGCAATCAAGCTGTCTATATCCTCGAAAGCGTTTTCTATCCTCTCGGTGTGATAGAGCCAATAATTATCGTATATCACCTGTAATAGGTTATGCTCCTCCCACCGCTTAAATACAGCGCCCGTGGTTTCGTTTTTGTATACGGCATAGCACTCCAAAAGGTATACAAAAAACTCCATTTCCTCAGTCATATTACTACTCACTCCTGATATAAACCGAATTTCTCGGATCACCGGTTACTTTTTCACATTCCCATATATCGAAAACAGCGCCCGCACCGAATGCGGTCAATCCGTAATCCAAATCCTCCAGCATTTCATGGGTTTTTGAACAAACAAACATTTTCAGTGAATCCATATCCGAGAAATTGTACTTTAAGGCAATCATTTTAACGACCTCGCAGTCGTAATAATCTATCGTTTCGGGATCCATTCTGTTCATAGCGTCATCTCCTCAAGGAAAATAAGCGTATTCAAAGCTTTCTCCGTTTTAAATGCATATTGATCCTTAAATCTTTGCGGTAAAAGCAGCTGAACGGCAATATCTTCCGAAAAATAGCCTTTCATATATTGATTAACTGTACGGATAACCTGATCATCTGCCACAGGTCCGATAATTATATCAAAGGTATTATTTTCGTCAAAGTTCATGCTCATTCTGTTCTGTGATACAAAACGCAGCCACTGCCTGTCAGCGCTTTCAAACCTCAAAATGTTCAGCGAGTTAATACAATCTGAATCAATGTTGAATATTGAAACCGTAGCTTTTCCGTCATTTCTTATTTTTTCGGTACGCGCCGCCCATCTCTTTGCCTGTTCCAAATCACTTGTAAGATAAAATCCCCTGCCAAAATCCAACATTCTCTTTGGGGGCATTATTTTCGGCTTATCCACCTTAATATTACTACCGTGATACAAAATCATAGCACATTTCCTTTTCTTACCTATTACCCACGTTCATAAACCCGCACATAATCAACTTTCATAACATCGGGCAAAAGGGTATTGTCAACGGTGTCTTTTGTCCATGAGCCTGTTTCGGAGCTTATTATCATATAAAGAGGTATTTCGCATATACCCCTTGCCTCCTCCGCCTCGGTGCGCCATGTTTCCTCGCCGTCACAGTAGAACACATACTCATCCTCTGTCCACAGCAGGGCAAAGATATGGTAATCCCCGTCGTACAAGCCCTCTATCTCGGTTACATTTCCCAGTGCCTTATGCATTTTGCCGTAGCCGTCCCAGTTAAGGGTATTCTGCACTTCATTTGTGGAATAATAGGGAGTTTCAAAAATATCTATCTCCGTTCCGTCAACACCGCCGTTAATCTCACTTACCACTCCGTCATTCATAAGCCAAAATGCCGTCCAGTAGCCGGGCGCGGTATTTACCGTACACCGTATTTCAAAGTAGCCGTATGCCTGTTCAAAAATCCCGTCTGTTTGCACCGCACCTGACAAATGTCTGCCGCTTTCCTCGTCATAGCTCATTTCTATAATAAGATTTCCCTCGCCGTCAAGGTACGCCATATCATCGTCCCAGTAATTATCGGTGTCCTGCCTTTTCTGCTCGGGTGCGTGTTCCCACTTTTCCGTGTCAAGCTCCGTGCCCTCAAAATCGTCCTCAAAGGTCAGTACATATACCTCGTTGTCTATAATAATCGAATTTTCGGGAATTTCGCCCTTTTCCGCAATATAAGACAGCACCGTAAGCAGAATAGCCGCCACCGCCATAAATTCCTTTGCCATAATAACACCCTCTACACTAAATAAGCCTGTCCGCAAGCCTGCCGTAATCCTCAAGGGTAAGCTGCTCCGCCCGCGCAGATAGGCTTATTCCCGCATCGGCAGCTGCCGCGGAAATATTCTCCTTGCTTATATCCATATCTCCCAATGCCGAGGACAGAGAATTAACTATATTTTTACGCCGCTGGGAAAATGCGCCTCTTATCACCCTGAAAAGGAATTTTTCGTCCTTAACCTTAATAGGCGGCTCTTTCCGCACATCAAGCCGAATAACGCAGGAATCCACATTCGGAGGAGGCATAAAGCTGCCCCGTGACACAGAAAAAAGCATTTTCGGGACAGCGTAATAATTCACAGCCGCCGTAACCGCCGAGGATTCTCTCGTCCCCATTTTTGCACAAAGCCTTTGCCCAGCCTCCTTTTGCACCATAACGGTAATCGACTGTATAGGCAGTCTGCTTTCCAACAGGTACATTATAATCGGTGAGGTTATATAATAGGGGAGATTTGCGCACACAGCGGTTTCCAGTCCCGCAAAATTATCCTCGATAACCGCTCTCAAATCGGTTTTCATCACATCTGCGTTTATGACGGAAACATTGTCATATTCCGCTAAGGTTTCCTCAAGCACAGGCATAAGCCTTGAATCAAGCTCCACCGCAACAACCTTATCCGCCCTCTTTGCCAGCTCTGCTGTAAGCGTTCCGAAGCCCGTGCCTATTTCTATTACCCCAAAGCCCTTTCCTGCATTGCCAAGCTCCGCAATTTTAGGGCAGACAGACGGATTTATCAAAAAGTTTTGCCCTAAAGCCTTGGAAAAGGAAAATCCGTACCTTTCCATAAGCTCCTTTATTCTGCCTATATTGGTTAAATCCTCCATATGCTCTCCCTTTTAAAAAATGTGTTAAATCTGCGTGATTTTTTCACAAATCCCTTGAATATCGACGCAAAATCATTTATAATAGACTTTAAGTAAAAATATAATTATAGTATATCATATTGTCAATGCTTTTTCAAGCCATGAGAGGAGTTTTTTCATGAACGATTTAGTCAGACGGGACAAAATAAACTATTATCTTGATATTGCCGAAACGGTTTTGGAGCGGGGAACCTGCCGCAGACGTAATTTCGGCGCTATTATAGTAAAGAACGATGAAATAGTTTCCACAGGCTATGTGGGCGCGCCCCGCGGCAGGCTTAACTGCTGTGATCTGGGCTACTGCACAAGAGAAAAGCTGGAGATACCCAAGGGACAGCGCTATGAGCTTTGCAGAAGCGTTCACGCCGAGGCGAATGCCATAATATCCGCATCCCGAAAGGACACCATAAGCGCTACCATGTACCTTGCCTGTCATGATGCAAAGACGGGTAAGCTGTACGGCGATGTAGAGCCCTGTGCCATGTGCAAGAGAATGATTATAAATGCGGGAATTTCCACGGTTATAGTGCGTAACACCAAGGACGATTATACCACTATAAATGTGCAAAGCTGGGTGGAAAATGACGATTCCTTGGAGCTTAAAGAGGGATATTGATATGAACCGCATTTCCGTCTTTTATGCGCACATATGCGAAGCGGCGCAGCAGCGGGAGAAAAGCATTAAGGACACTCTTTATGCTGCCTGCGGATTCGGTATAACCGCCCTTGAATGTGACATACAGCAGCTTGAGGATACGCCTGCTGTTCGCCGACTGTTTGAGTCCTGTGCAATGGAGGTTTCTTCCGTATACGGAAGCTTTGATTTTCCCCACGATTCCATTGCCGTTTCCCACAAAAAAATAGGCTGCTTTCTTGAAAAGGCGGCTGAATTTAATACGGATAAGGTTTTATGTATTCCGGGATTTTTTCACGAGAGTGACGACAAAAAAAGCGTATTTCCGCGGGTTTGCGAGCTGATAAGCTTCATGTGCGACAGAGCGGAGCAGTACGGCATTACCGTTACCGTAGAGGATTACGATGATATTTCATCTCCATGCTGCACATCAAAGCAGCTGTTATCCCTTGTGAAATGCTGTCCAAAGCTGCGGCTTACCTTTGATACGGGAAATTTCCTCTACTGCGGCGAGGACGCACTGTCACTGTATGACATCCTATTGCCCTATGTGGTACATATTCACTGCAAGGACAGACTGTATTCCCCTGCCTGTCCTGCGGAGGAAAGGTCGGTTAAACAGGCTGTAAACGGCGATCTCCTTTACCCGTCCCCCTGCTGTGAGGGTGTGGTAAAACTGCCGCAAATCCTGCGAAAAGCACTGGGCAGCGGCTACAAGGGTACTTTTGCCATTGAACACTTCGGTGCTGCCGATCAGCTTGCCTATATGGAAAGGTCGGCACAGGCTATACTGAACCGCCTTTAATTCCGCGCTGTCTGTTCAATTATTTGCACCCGTCTTTAATTCTGCGCTGTTACCTTATCACCTTAAATGAAATAACCTGTTCGTTTTCGGCAAAATCTCCGATTTTGAGTGCTACTAGAAGCAAGAAATTAAGAAGCAAGAGGATAGAAGAAATAAGATACTTTACTTTATCTTTGAAGTGCTTTACTTGTAACTAACAGGTGAAAATTCTTGCTTCTTGTTTCTATTCTCTTGCCTCTAGTAGGGCAGGCTGAACCTGCACCCGCCTTTAATTTCATGCCGTTACCATAAATGAAATAACCTGTTCGTTTTCGGCAAAATCTCCGATTTTGCGTGAACGCATTGCCGTTGCATTCGCAACGGCTCGCGTTCACAGTGCCGCACTAAGTTACTTGTTCGGCTTGCTTGACTTTGCTTTATATCGCTTTAGCTGATTGATTTTATTTACATGTGCGGCACTTATACAAAAGCGTTAGCTTATTTTCCTATGTTTATTTGTGCCTACGGCACAAGTGGGCTTTGCCCACACCCACCAAAGGCTACTCGCCTTTGGAAACTCGGCAGGGTTGAGAACCCTGCACCCAGCGTCTCCCGCCGCCCTTAAGTGTTCCCTATCGCCCTGCTTTGTTGTTCGCCATTAGCTGTCGGTCTATTTGCTGCCGCAAATGTCTATGTCAAGAAAGGAATCCTATACTATGATAAACGTTACAATATGGAATGAGTACCTCCATGAAAAGCTGCAGTCCGAGGTTGCGGCAATTTATCCCGGTGGCATACACGGTACGCTGGGAAATGCTCTCCTCGCTGCCGCTCCCGATGAAATAGCCGTTCGCTATGCCCTCCTTGAAGAGGATCAGCACGGGCTGACCGAGGATGTGCTGAATAACACCGATGTGCTTATCTGGTGGGGACATATGGCTCATGACAAGGTTTCCGACGATATTGTAGAACGGGTTAAGGGTCACGTGGAAAGCGGCATGAACCTTATCGCCCTGCATTCGGCACACCACAGCAAGCTTATGAAATCACTGCTTGGCACAACCCTTGACCTGAAATGGCGGCACGGTGATAGTGAAAGGGTATGGTGCATAAATCCCTCTCACCCTATAGCAGAGGGCGTCCCGGAATGCTTTGAGCTTCCTCTCGAAGAGATGTACGGCGAACCCTTTGACATACCCGCTCCCGATGAAACAATATTTTTAGGGTGGTTCAGCGGCGGCGAGGTTTTCCGCAGCGGAGTAACCTTTACCGCAGGAAAGGGCAGGATATTCTATTTTCAGCCGGGTCACGAGGAATATCCCATATATCACGATAAAAACGTACAAAGGGTTATACTTAACGCAGTAAAATGGCTCGGCAAAAGGAACGGTGAATGACTATACCAACCAAATTCAGAATTATGGCGGCAGTGGGAGCGATATTGCTTCTCCTGACTGCCTGCTTTGGAAAGATACCCGATACCTCCTCCGAGGAAACGGAGCAAAGCACATTACCCCAAATTACCGTAACATTGGGGGAAAGCAGCAATTATACGCCTGTTCTCGGCGACTCCGACAATACCGACAGCTTATCCTCCCAATCGGAAAATCCCATCCCCCTAATGGCTCAGCTTGCGGCAGGCGCATCGGAACAGGATATTGCGGCAATAGCTGCCGTGGACAATGCCGAAAGCTTTTCCGATATTCCTGTGATAAGCCTTACCTCCGACCCTGTGGGGAAAAACTGTATCGTCTTAGCCCTATCCGATGACACGACAGTCACTGTTACGGACGGCGAGTTTGATCAGCAATACAAATGGGTTCAGGGAGATCTCTGCGAGGAAATTACCCTTGATATGGGCGAATGCTTTCTGCTGACACTCCCCTCAAGCGGTATCGAATATATGCTTACCGTTACAAGCGATGACAGATCGACACAGTTCACGGCGGATACCGATATTGACGGCATTTACTACCTATATGCGCCCGATTATGCGGAGAATACCTCCCTTATCGACAAAAATTCCTTTGCCGCCGATATAGCGGCAGCCGCAGCCTTAAATGAGTATTTTTCAAACGGCGATGAGGGCTTGGGCAGCGAACGGTACGCTTGGAACACGGTGGGCTGGTATTCCGCCATAAGGGGACTAAACGGTAACAAAAGTACGCTTTCCTCCGAGGAGCTGACGGAAATTTTCAGTGCCGTTTCCTATTCGGAGATTTCCGACAATAGCTATATGCCGCCCGCAAATATTGCCGTTACATACAACGATGATGAGTGGGATTTTTTCGATTATACACAGCGGCTTACGGATGCAATGGCGAATGATTTTTCCTATATGCCCGCTGACGGTACAAACAGTATAATAATCTATGCGGACATTTACAAGGGCGGCTTTACATATTCCCGAAGTGTGTATATAGTCCGATTTGAGCATGAAACGGAAGATATATCGCTGCCTGTACGTGTAACCGAGGTTGTTTCAAAGCCTAACGGATTATCCGAGGTCGGGTCGAGTGCGGTATATAAAAACAATTTGTACGGATTTACCTTTGACGTTCCCTCGGGATTTACCCTTACCGCATCGGAAAAGAGCGGCGTAAGCGTCCTTGCGGACGAGGATAACGATATTACCATATCGCTTTTCTGCACGGAAACCGCCTGTACCGATGCCAAAGACTGCCTTTCATCCTTTATTGCGGAACAAACGGGCATAACCTACACAGAGCTGCTAATTGACGGATATATAGCAATTTACGAGGAAAACTCCCGTCTTTATTACCGCAAATCCGTTGTAAGCGAGGGCAGGGAGCTTACCGCGCTGTACTGCTATCCCGCATACGGCGGCGAATATTACGGCAGCGTTATAAGGGGCAGTGAAAATTCGCTGGTCTTTGTGGGAGAATAAAAGAAAGATATCGCAGCCATGGGCAAAAGGATTAAACGCGAATATATCAAAGGTCCCCGCTTCGGATTGAAGCGAGGACCTGCTTTTTTATATAAACGCCGCAAAAATCGGATTGTCCTCCAACAAACATCTTACGGAGGGATTCCTTATCATTGCTGAAAGAAAGAGCATCATCACGGGAAATCTTATTTTCACGGTAAAACCTGTAAATGCTGTCGTTAAGGGTACACATACCGAATTTCTGTCCCTGCTGCATTACGCTGTCAATCTGGTGGGTCTTATCGGTTCTGATAAGGTTGTGAATAGCATCATTTCTCACAAGAACCTCTACCGCCGCAACCATACCCCTCTTATTTGTCATAGGTATAAGGGTCTGGGATATAACGCCCTCAAGTATAGCGGAAAGCTGAGAACGAACCTGAGCCTGACCATGAGCGGGAAATGCGTCTATTATACGGTTAATGGTTTCCGCAGCGCCTGTTGTATGAAGCGTACCGAAAACAAGGTGTCCTGTTTCCGCCGCTGTAATTGCAAGGGAAATAGTTTCATAGTCACGCATTTCTCCTACAAGGATAACATCGGGGTCTTCACGGAGAGCGCTTCTCAAAGCGGTGTTAAAATCGCTGACATCTCTGCCGATTTCACGCTGATGAATAGTCGCCCTCGAATCGCTGTACTTATATTCAATAGGGCCTTCAATGGTGATAACATGGCAGGGACGGTTCTTGTTTATGTAATCTATCATTGAAGCGAGGGTTGTGGTCTTTCCCGAACCTGTAGGACCGGTTACAAGAACAAGTCCCCTGCGCTTTTCCGCAAAGCTTCTTACCACATAGGGGAGGGCAAGCTCCTCCATTTCAGGCACTCTTGAATTAAGCAAACGAATGGTTGCGGCAAGGCGTCCGCTTTGGTGGAATACATTTACACGCTGACGTGAACCGTCCGAAAGCTCAAAGGTAAAGTCAAGATCCGCACCCTCGCCCACAAGCTGCTCCTGATCCGCTGTAAGCATGGAGTGAATTGCCTTATTTACCGCAGTGGGTGTGAAATCCGGTTCGCCCTTTACGGCACTGTACTTAACCAAATCACCGTTTATACGAAAAACCGTAGGAGAGCCTACCGTAAGATGAATATCGGAGGCATTTTTCTCACGGGCAAAAAGCACAAATTCTTCAAAAGTCATTTTCAATCATTCCTTTCAAATTTACTTAATTCTAAACTGTATACCGCTGGCGGAAAGATAAACCTCGTTGCACATATTGGCGACACGCTGATTTACGTTTCCGAGAATTTCTCTGAAGAAAGACTGGTTTATATCCTTGGGATTTACGGAAAATCCTGTTTCAAGGGAAATAATTATCAAATATCCGTCCGCTTCCTGAACAGTGGCGATAAGGGCGGAAAGATCATCGGCTACTTTTTTCTCGATAGTCTTCTTTATGGTCTGATCAGCCGCAGACGCATCGGGACATATTTCATTTATTACGGCGGATACATAATGTGCTAAGCTGTCGAAAATCAAGAACTTGTGGCTTGGAATAGTAGGGTCGTCGAGCTTGCATGAGGTTTTCACATCCCACTCAACGTAATTATTGTTTTCGATCCACTTAATTCTGTCTGCAATGTCCGAGTCCATTTTATCTGCGGAACACATATACATTACATTATCGCATGATGAAAAATAAGATACAGCCCACCGTGATTTGCCGCTTGCCGCGCCGCCGATGATAAAACTGATTTTTGACATCGTATAAATCCTCCTAACTGCAATTTAATAATTAAGTTACAAACTTATCTAATATGATACCATAAAAATTAACATTTGTCAAGTACCTTACAAAACTATTTGCCTTTGGTTAAAAAGTTTCAATTTCTCTTGACACATCCGTTTCAGCGGTGTATAATAATAGCTGAATATGCAGTTTTATACTACTGCGGAGAATGGAGTCTTAATGTATGGAATGGATGGGGCTTAACGAGCTTCGTGAAAAATACCTGACCTTTTTTGAAAGCAAAAACCACACTAGAATGGCAAGTGCAAATCTTATCCCCCAAGGAGATAACAGCCTGCTGCTGATCAACAGCGGTATGGCGCCGCTGAAAAAATTCTTTCTCGGCACGGAAACACCTCCCAACAAGAGAGTTACCACCTGTCAGAAATGTATCCGCACGCCCGATATAGAAAGAGTCGGAAAAACCGCACGCCACGGCACTTACTTTGAAATGCTGGGGAATTTCTCCTTCGGCGATTATTTCAAAACCGAGGCTATACAGTGGGCGTGGGAATTTCTCACAGGCGCACTGGAAATCCCTGCGGAAAAGCTGTGGGTGACCGTCTTTGAAAGCGATGACGAAGCGGAGGAAATTTGGGTAAATAAAATAGGTGTCCCCAAGGACAGAGTGGTTCGCCTTGGTAAAGCGGATAACTTCTGGGAACACGGCAGCGGACCATGCGGGCCATGCTCCGAAATTCACTTTGACCGCGGCGAAAGCTATGGTCCCTTTGAAAGCTTTGAGCAGGCAGGGGACTGCGACAGAATAATCGAAATATGGAACCTTGTTTTCTCGCAGTTTGACAGCGACGGCAAGGGAAATTATGCCGAAATGGCACACAAGAACATAGATACGGGAATGGGTCTTGAACGCCTTGCCTGCGTAATGCAGGGTGTGGACAACCTTTTCGAGGTTGATACCGTTCAGAACATCATGAAGCACATAAGCAGCATAGCGGGCGTTTCTTACAAGGAAAACGAAAAAACCGATGTTTCCCTCCGTGTTATTACCGACCATATCAGAAGTACGGTTATGATGGTCGGTGACGGCGTTACCGCATCAAATACGGGCAGAGGCTATGTTCTTCGCCGTCTGCTGAGGAGAGCGGCTCGTCACGGCAGGCTTTTGGGAATAAACAAGCCTTTCCTCTTTGAGGTTGCGGACACCGTTATTGACGAAAACAAATGCGCTTACCCCGAGCTTGAGGAAAAGCGGGGGTATATCAAAAAGCTTATTCTCACCGAGGAGGAAAGCTTCGCAAAGACCATTGATACTGGTATGGATCTCCTTAACGGTATGCTTTCCCGCATTGAAAAGGGCGGCGTACTCTCCGGAGATGATGCATTCAAGCTGTCGGACACATACGGATTCCCTATCGACCTTACCATTGAAATAGCCGAGGAAAAGGGTGCTTCCGTTGACACGGAGAAATTCGCGGAGCTGGCCGCAAATGCCAAGGCCATAGCAAGAGCGGACAGACTTGCAAAGGGCGGTTCTTCATGGGACGAGGACGCTTTAAGCGGCATTACTCTCCCCAAAACCAAATTCACAGGCTACACCTCCCTTTCAGAAGCTTCAACCGTGCTGGGTGTATTCAAGGACGGCGGCGAGGTTTCGGAGCTTAACGAGGGTGATGACGGAGTTATTATCCTTGACACCACTCCGTTCTATGCTGAAAGCGGCGGACAGGTAGGCGACAAGGGTACTATTACCATCGGCGAAAGCCGCTTTGCCGTAAGCGACACCAAAAAGACCGCCAACGGTCAGTATCTCCACTTCGGTACGGTTGAAATAGGCGGTATCGGAAAGGGCGATACCGTTTCCGCAGATGTGGACAAGACCCTGCGTTATGCCACAATGCGCAACCATACGGCGGCACACCTGCTTCAGGCGGCACTGAGAAAGGTTCTCGGCGACCATGTTCATCAGGCAGGCTCCTATGTAGACAGCGAGCATTGCCGTTTCGACTTCTCCCACTTTGAGGCGGTTACTGCCGAACAGCTTGCAGAGGTTGAAAGTATAGTCAATACCAATATTTTTGACGCTATCCCCGTTACCATGACCGAAATGCCTATTGAGGAAGCGAGAAAATTAGACGCTATGGCACTTTTCGGCGAGAAATACGGAAATGTGGTCAGAGTAGTTGAAGCAAAGGGCGTTTCCATAGAATTTTGCGGCGGTACGCATATTGACAATACATCAAGACTGGGACTTTTCCATATTGTTTCGGAAAATTCCGTTGCGGCGGGCGTAAGACGTATCGAGGCTGTAACAGGTTCGGGAGTTCTCTCGCTTTTAGGTAATTACAAGGCGGTTACCGATACCGCTGCGCATATGCTTAAAGCGGCTAAGCCCGATGAGCTTTCCGCTAAGATTAAGGCTATGCAGAGTGAAATAAAGCAGCTTGAAAAGGAAAATTCCGATCTTAACGCAAAGCTGGCGGCATCCCAGACAGGCGATATTATGTCCGATGCCGAGCAGGTAGGCGGCGTAAGGGTTGCCCATGCGGTGCTTAAAGGCGTTCCCGCAGATTCTCTCCGCAGCATGGGTGATGATATAAAGTCGGGCAACGATGATGCGGTATGCCTTATTGCCTCGGTAAACGGCGACAGCGCGTCTATTCTCTGCGTATGCGGAAAGGCTGCTGTTGCGGCAGGTGCAAATGCAGGAAAAATCGTGCGTGAGGTATCGGCTCTCACAGGCGGCAAGGGCGGCGGTCGCCCCGACAGCGCAATGGCAGGTGTGGGCGATGTTTCCAAGCTGGAAAGCGCGCTGAATTCCTGTGCCGATATAGTAAAAGGTTTTGTTGGATAAGAAAGGTTGATTATGATGAGCGACTGTCTTTTTTGTAAAATAATAGCGGGAGAAATCCCCTTAAAAAAGGTTTATGAGGACGAAACCGTATTTGCCTTTGCCGATATTGACCCCCAGGCACCCACCCATATACTGGTTATCCCCAAGGAGCATATCGGCTCTGCGGCTGAAGTTACCGAGGAAAATTCCGCTGTGGTTGCCCATATTTTCGAGGTAATAGCAAAGCTTTCAAAGGAGCTTGATATGAAAGACGGATTCAGAGTTGTAAGCAACTGCGGCGAAAGCGCCGGACAAAGCGTACATCATCTGCATTTCCATGTAATGAGCGGCAGGGAGTTCACTTGGCCCGCAGGATAAAAAATCATTGCCCCGCAGTTTAACGGCTGCGGGGCAATATTTTTATCATTGGCTATTTAACCCCATTGTGGTAAAATAATACTAACGATTTTACCAAGATAATTTTGGGGGCGATAGTATGACCGAAAAGGAACAGAAAAAGGCGGCAAAGGAGTTTGCGGAGCGTTGGCAGGGAAAAGGTGATGAAAAACAGGAAACTCAAAGCTTTTGGATAGATTTATTGCAAAATGTTTTGGGCGTTGAAAATCCCACTTCCGTTATTAAGTTTGAAAAGACTGTTGTCGTAGAAAAAAACACCAAATTCATTGACGGATATATACCCGAAACAAAGGTGCTGATTGAGCAAAAGGGCGCTCATATAAAGCTGGGCAAGACTGCTGTACAGTCGGACGGCGAAAAGCTCACTCCATACGGTCAGGCATTCCGATATAACAACTATCTGCCGTATGAGGAACGTGCAAGGTGGATTGTAGTATCAAATTTCGAGAATATAATGATCTACAACATGAGCAAACCCAACGGTGAGCCGGAGCAGATTTTCCTGAAAGGCCTTGCAAAGGATTACTACCGTCTGCAGTTTTTGGTTGAAAAGGGAAATGAAAACCTTAAAAGGGAGATGGAAATTTCCCTGAAAGCGGGCGAGCTTGTGGGCAAGCTGTACGATGCAATTTTAAAGCAGTACAAAAACCCCGAAAATCCCGAAACGCTGCGGTCGCTGAATATGCTTTGTGTAAGGCTTGTGTTCTGTCTGTATGCGGAGGATGCGGGCATATTCGGCTCTCATGAAATGTTCGGGCGATATTTACAGAGGCTTGGGGCAAACGAAATTCGCTCCAAGCTGATTGAGCTGTTCAAAATTCTTGACACCAAGGAAGACGAGCGTGACCCTTATCTCGATGAAGATCTGCTTGCGTTTCCCTATGTAAACGGCGGACTTTTTGCCGATGAAAATATCGAAATACCGAGATTTACCGAGGAAATAGTAAATCTTCTTATACGGCACGCAAGCGAGGGCTTTGACTGGTCGGAGATTTCTCCGACGATCTTCGGCGCGGTTTTTGAAAGTACCCTCAACCCCGAAACAAGGCGTTCGGGCGGTATGCATTACACCTCAATTGAGAATATACACAAGGTTATTGACCCGCTTTTCTTGGACGATTTAAAGGCGGAGCATGCTCAAATAAAGACCTATAAACAGCCGAAAACCATTGCGGAAAAGG
>MSHL01000021.1 GCA_001941135.1 Ruminococcus sp. Zagget11 | reverse complement strand
ACACACTGACTGAAAGTGCGATGAGCGGGTATACAACAGTAGACCCCGTAACGTTCACAGTGTCAAGCAGTGTAGTTACCTACAACAGTACGATAACCAATGTTGTCTACAATAACGGTACATTTACGATAACCAATGTGGCAATACCTGTGCAAACCGCAAGCATCACCATAAGAAAATCCTACGAAGATGCTGCGGGAAATGCGCTGTCCGACAGCGAAGCATCCGCTCTTGAAGCAACCTTTACCCTTATATCGGATAGCACAACATCAACTCCATCGTATAGCGAAACCATCACCATTACCGGAAACAGCACGGGAACGTTTGATAATTTGGACTACAACGGAACATATATCCTGTCCGAAGCTTCCCCCACCGGCTACACAGCTACATCGCCATCGGGCTTCCCGCTGACGTTGAACATTACGTCCGGTGTTCTGGGTAACGGATTTTCAAACAACACGGTTTATGTCACTAATACCGCAACCACCACCACAACAACCAACACCGTAACCGTAAGCAAGCACGACATGAGCAATGCGGTAATAAATACCACTGACGGCTCTGTTGCTACGTTCACAATTACCGGTACAGGTTTGGACGGCGTTACAATTGAGGTTGACGGTACAACGAATACTATTTCGGGTACGTCCTACACCTTCTCCGGAACAGATGCGATCTTCACCGACCTGCCTAACGGCACCTACACCCTCACCGAGGTTGCGGCGCCCACAGGCTACGAGGTTGTAAGCACATTTACCTTTACCGTTACCGACGGAGTTGTCACCGTTAATTCAAGCACAACCACCGGTGATGTTAAGGTAAACGGCACTCAGATAATCGTTATGGATGAAGTAATAGCTTCTACCGGCAGCGGTACGAGCTCAACCACTACTACTACAGCGACATCCGTAACAAGTGATACCACTTCTGCTACAACTTCCATAGTGACAACCGTAACTACAATTAAGCCTTACACCGAGCCGGGCTGGGCTCAGAGCTTCTGGGCGATTGCAACTGCCCATACAACGGCGGAAGCGGTAACTATCCCCGAGATCTCCGAGGAGAACCCCGCAGACTTGGTTTCTGAAACCGTTGATGCTGGCGCAGGAATCCACAGTGACTCCGAGGAAAGCCTTATCGATGAGTCCTCGCCTGTTACAACCGTGGCGGTAGGCTCTCTCGCAGCTGCCCTTTCCGCACTGGTTATGGTGCTCTGCAGAAAATTCGGCAAAAAGACACAAAAAGGCGCACATTCTAAGTAAATAGCATAATTTAGCACCGCCCTGTCGCTTTCATACGGCAGGGCGGTGTTTTATTTGCTTTTTTAGGAAAATGGTTTTAGGGTGACGCGTTTGTATGAAACAATTAACCCAAACTACTTGTCATTAAACTGCTTGTCACTGCATATACTTTAGCAAAATAAGATTGTGGCTATAGGTCATATAAATTTGTGAGGAGTGTTATGCAATGAGTGAAAACCAAAGCCGATCAGGCAGGAAAAATGGCAAGGGCATTTTTATAGTAATAGCCCTCGCCGTATTGGGTTTGTTGGGGTATTTTGTCCTAACCGCCAAGGATGACGCCGAAACCGAAAAGCTGCTTACCTTTGAAAGCGCCCCCGAAAGAGTGGCATTTCTCAACGAAAACGGCTATATCGTTCAGCCCGACCCCGAGAGAAAAACCGTCACTATTCCCGCCGAATTTAATTCCGCTTACGAGGAATATAACGAAATTCAGCTGAAGCAGGGCTTTGACCTTGTTCCTTATAAGGGCTGTGAGGTGACTCTGTACAGCTACAGCGTGCTGAATTACCCCGATTACCCCGAAAATATCACCGCAAATCTTCTCTTTGACGGCAAGCTGCTTATAGGCGGTGATATTACATATAACGACAGTGAAAACGGCTTTACCGTTCCCCTTATTTCCACAACAATTCAAGAGCTTCTGAAAGATAATATAAGCACTTCATCTGCATCCGAGGCTGCCGTCACCGAAACTGAATCGGACACAGCCGTAACAACGTCCGATATTACCGTTACTGACCTTGAAACGACTGCTGAAACCACCGCAAGGACCAAGGCGGAAACAAATTACACCGTTACCGTAACCACCACGGAAGCAACGGTCACTGCTTCCGAAAAGGATGCTGAAGCTACAGAGTAATTTTCCGTGTTTCCAGGTAATAACGCTTGTCCTCGGCGTGTCCCATGGAAAATGTTTTCCTTGGCAATGTGCCGTCCTTGATAACCGTGGTAAACAGCTGGCTTTTAGGCATATCGGGCAGGATAATTCCCACGCTGCCCTTTTCCGCCGCAAGCCGCCGAACCACATCTGCACCGTGGATATAGTCCACGCTCCCGCCATTTTCCTTAGTGTAGCTGTCAATGAACTGCTGTACGCTTCCTACCGTAAGGTTGGACTGAACAGCGGTTATGCCAAATTGTTTTTCCTCCCCGTTGGCAATGCAGACAAAGCTCTGTGTTGCCGATTCGGCATTTTCCGTAAGACCCAGTGCCTTTGTCATTTTGCAGATAAATGCTTTTTCGTCAACTCCCGTAACTATACGGTGTATCGCCTCGAATTCCAATGCGTCACTGTGCAGGTTGACTATTTCCGCCAGTGCATATCTTGCAGGGTGATTTGATAAATCCTTGTCGGGGTTGTCCGACTTCAGCTTTTCGTAATATGTCTTAGCTGCCGCCAGTGAATGATTGCCGTCACCGATGGCATACAGCAGGATAGGCTCCTCCTTTTGACTGCCAAGGGCCGCCAAGGCGGAATCCACAGCGGCTATTTCCTTTTCCCCGAGTAGATAGCCCTTTATACTGCCGCCCTTTTTCATCAAGGTGAAATCATACAGCTCCGTTAAGCTTTCCTTATTTTCCCCTACGGCTTCAATAACGCTTCTTGCAGGGCCGTCAATAAGCACCATTATGTGCGATGCTTCAAGAGCGGCACCTGTCCTTATCTTCATTCTTGCGGGTATTCTCTCCGCAACGGTAGCCTCCGTTGCCCGCACTTGGGAGCTGCTGCCCTTTCGGTAATCGTACATTTCAAGGTCGATAGCGCCGACCAAGCCTGCACGCACCTTTCCCGTGCTGTCTGTTCGCTCAATGTAGACCATGCTGTCCTTGTATTCGGTCAGCAAGCCCTTTTCAAGGTAATCAACCATGTTTTTATGTATTTTCGCGAAGCGCTTTTCCTCGTCGTCAGCACCAAGGAAAGCCTCAGGCAGTATCAGGTTAAGCGTGGAGGGCGCGCCGTTGGTAATTTTCCGCACATCATCCCAATATTCAGGCTGGGAGGTGAATTAGTCGCAGGCTACAACCGACCATTTTGTCATATCGGATGCAGGGGAGGGGAGAAGTATACCGGCAGCACCGAATGCGGTAGAAAATTTCATCTGAATCAAACCTTTCCATAGTTCTTTTATAAAATCATTATAATATTTTTCACGGTATTTGTCAAGGTGGAGAGTGCATGGAAAATATTGCAAATAGCGGATAAATACTTTTTGAAGAAGGGTATAAGTACAATTATTTAAATAATTTACAAAAAAGGCTTAACAAATGCCCTTTAATGTGCTATAATTATCGCAAGGTGTCACAATTTGTAATCTATTAACAATGATGATTTATTTTTTACAATATTATAGCCGGTGGTTTTGATTAATTTATATTCAAATAATAATTACGTTTTTAAAGGATAAATTATATGGATAACATAATTATAGAAAAAATATGGCAGGATGATTTAATGTTTGAAATACTAATAACTTCATATAGTAAAAATGCCATTATTTCATCCTGTGGTTATGTAACGAATGATTTTATAGAAGAAGAATCAGCAAAAATTTTAGATTTTTTGAAAGGAGATATATTCGAATGTAATATTGATTTGGGTATTGAAGCTGATGATGTAATTGCTTTCCATTCAAAAATTCAGAAAGACAAAGCAGGTCATATTATTCTTGATATAACTCAAGTGTTAAATGATGATGCTAACCCGATTCACACGTGTTCATGTTTCATAAAAACTGAATTTGGCATACTGGAAAATTTTATTAAAAAACTATTATTTCTACCAAAGGCTGAAATTGGTGATAAAATCTCGTTATTATAGCCGCAGGTGATCTTGAAATTGGTGACACACTTGTTACCGCTGACGGTGATGAGGTTGAAGTTACCGACCTTGAGATTGAAAAGCTTGCTGAACCTATCCTTGTGTACAACCTTGAAGTTGAGGACTGCCATACTTACTTTGTGGGTGAGTATGGGGTGCTGGTGCATAATGTATATCAAAGCGTATATGACAAACCTATTCAAGATCATCATATTGCCACAAAATATAGTGAAAGCTTTAAGGCACTGTTTGAAAAATACGGTATATCAATAAATAATAAAAGTAATAGGGTGAAATTGCCACATCAAGGTAGGCATGCACCTGAATATCATCAGTATATTGAATATCACTTAAAAGCATTTGATAAGATTGCTGATGGTGAGTAGACGTGTTTAAGGAATTGTTAGAAGATTTAGGAAAACATCTCAAGGAGTATCCCGAATTGCTTTATCCATCAGGATGGGGAAGGTGAGTGAATTTATGACTCTCTATGAGTATTGGGACAAGTTGTCAGCAGAGTGTGATGAATTTCACGATTATGCATATATGAATTATAAGGATATAAAATCGTATTTTGAAAGCAAGAAATGTAATTGTAGAAAGGTAATGTCAACATACAGTAGCGACTTAGGAATTGCATCACCAAGTAAAATGACAAAGTATATTGTTAAAAATCACAAATGTGGAAGGATAATAAAAAAGATTAAATCGGGACAACAGTATGAAGTTGTTTGTTACGATGGTAACGGCCTCACATCAGTTATTGATCTATACGACTATTTTCCGAATGGCTCATCTGATGCACAAAAAAGCAGTACGATTTATTTTATTAATTATAACGGATCTATCTGGACTGCTTGTTTTTCTGAAAGAGGATATCTTTCTAATAGACACTACGAAATAGTATATGACGAGACACAACGATTAAAAGGATTTTATGAAATTGGTGCGGCAAATTCTTTACAGGTAACAGCTGAAGAATATGATTACAGCAAGATTGAATCTGGAGTTATGACTTGTATTTACACTTATTATGTAGGCAGAGCAAGTGGGGCGTCAAAAGATATTCCTATCGGATACAAGGGTTCACCGGCTACTCAATTTAAGTATGATGTGGAATTAGACGAAAAAGGAAGGTATAAAGCAATTACAACTTACAAAAATGTAGAGGGGGAATTTATTTTTATAGAACATATGGATTTGACAAAGAAGCGATAATGATGTGTTATATTCTGTATTTGAGGATAGTCTATATATGTCTTTAGCTGCGTGATGTAATAAAGTGCGTTGAAATGACATTGTTTACGAGTATGACCTTAACGGGAATCTTGTAAGAGTAATCGGTACAGGCAGGTCTGCCCTTTATGAGTACAATTCTGAAAACAAGCTTGTAAAGGCTACTGTTCAAAGCGGCAACGACGTAGTTGTTGAAACATACACCTACGATTACGCAGGCAACAGGACTTCAAAAACAACAAGCACTAACGGGCAAGTTGAGTATGTTAAGTATCTGAATGATACAAATTCAGCCCTTACTAACGTTCTTTGCGAGCTTGACGAAAACGGCACGGAGAAGTGTGTATATACGATTGGTGCGGACCTTATTTCGCAGGAACGTAACGGAAAGCTTTCGTATTATGTTTATGACGGGCATGGTTCTGTACGTGCTTTGGCAGACGAAAGCGGATTTACAGTTTTTGCTGCCAATAATAATTAAAATAGTAAGGGGAGATGCATTATGCTTAGGATTAACGAAATATATAAAATTATAAAGGAAATTGAATTTTTGTATGTTATGTATGCTAAGCATTGTAATTCATATAAGAGCCTTAGGCAGAAAGTTTTGGATAACGGTACAAACGTAAAATATTCAGCGGGAGGCAATACATACCCATTCGGAAAATATTTTTTCGGGAAGAGCCAAATATATAAAAAAGCTGTAAGGAAAAGCTCGGGTCATTTTTGCAAAACGCTGGACGAAGCAAATTTTGCCTATGTTTTTTCCGATGACGGCAAGTTGTTAGCAATTAATCAAATGTTCGACACCTCCAAAAATTCAGAAGGATACGTTGATTATACATCCTTTCTGGAATATGGCGCAGATAGGACTTATATTTTAAAATATCGAGAAGATGATATTCCATCCCTGCAGGAAATAGGAATAATTTATTTAAAAAACAATTGTGAAATCATGGTGCATTCCAGCGGGCCCTGCGAATTCTTTATAATTACCGTAATTGATTATGCAGAAAATAAAGAATACAGCTATTCTATTAGAAAGGAATTATTTATTTCCGGATATAATATGAAATCAGATGAAATGTATCCGGACGTATGGAGTATTACAAGAAGATAAAAAACATATTGTAAGGTATTTCCCTGAAACCATGAAACAGGTGAAACGGAGCTTAAAGAGGTTCTGAACGTCTGGGTCAAGGAAACTGACGAAATTCTTCACGTTTCAACTGCTGACGGTGAAACTATTGACACCACAACCAACCACCCGTTCTATGTTGACGGTAGGGGCTGGGTAGCTGCAGCGCTTGATACTTAAATCTTCATAGCAAAATCCGAATATATAGCCCGTTTGTTCTGGAAGGAGTAAATATGAAATATGATGATTTCATAAATTTTATTTTAGCTTTTGGTAGTCCATTATCTATAGAAAATGAAAATAGTGCGCTGTTAAAAAAGCTATGTTTAATTGTTGATAAAGAACAGCACCAGATGAAAGACCGGATGAAAGCTATACTGATGGAGAAATATCCAGACCGTTATTTTGTTGATGACCTGAATGAGTACAATTCAGTGAAAGATGACTTATCGTGAATTGACCTCATCGAGGCGTTTGATGCCTTTATGGACGATTAATGGGTGGGGACACCTTTTGGCGTTAGCCTATACTTTTTGGCGATAGCTTTATCAAAAAATAAGGTGGGGACAAAACCTATGCAGACGACGGCGGCAAGACAAAAATTCTGAATGTCGAGCAGCGGGATTTTCCTCGCCTGCATGTGGGGCAGAAGTCGCAGAAATGCCTATTTTTCAAGCATTTCAGCCACTTCTGCCCCGACTTACACAGAAACCGATTGTATCAAAGATAGAGTCCGAATAGACCCCGCCTGCGGTTCCGGAAATTTCCTGACGGAAACATACATAAGCCTGCGCCGACTGGAAAACGAGGCTATTGCCCTTTGCCAGCAGGGCAAGGCAGAAAGCAAAGGGATAAAGGTGGTGAAAAGGGAGATAAACGCCGAACGCCACGTAAAGATCCTAAAAAAGGTAAATTATAAAGGAGTAGCTATAATGGATAATTTGTACCAAAAACTCTGTTTGCTTTGTAATGAAAAAAAGCTTATTGAAATCTATAACAGAAATGATGATTTTAATAAGTTTAATTTGGGCGTGTTAATTTCCGTCAATCAGACGGAATATATATATATATATTCATAGATAAACAGGGGCGTACAGATGGTATTAGGTTTGGATTTATAGATGATTTATATAGAATTGTTGATGAAAGTAAATATATCGATAAGTATTCCAAAATAATGCGCGAATTTGGGCGTGAACTGTTGATAGATGATTATGAGAGTTTTTTTACTAATAATAGATGTAGCTTAGAATCATTTTTACAGTATTCTCAAGACAGGAACATGGTTGTGTCATTATCCCTGTGCGGCTCAAATCAATATGATATATCAGGGTTTGTTCATGCAATTGAAGGTGATATTATTACATTCAAAGAATTGGATACATATGGTGAGCTTGTAACGGTATCATATATTAGTATTGATGACATTGATTATTGTTCGTGTGATTCAGAAGATGAACGAATTTTGAAAATGCTGAGTGTTAAATAGTTGACTTTTAGACGACCGCGTTTGGAAATACAGCCCTGAAACAGGCGAAACGGAGCTTAAAGAGGTTCTGAACGTCTGGGTCAAGGAAACTGACGAAATTCTGCACGTTTCAACCGCTGACGGCGAAATTATTGGCGCTACCACAAACCGCCCGTTCTATATTTATTTTTGCATTTTCTTGCGCCCGCAAATCGGTTAAATTAAAGGCGTTGCTCGCTTTTTCGATATTTCTTTCGCTTTTTTAACTTTTTTGCATTTTGCATATCTGATTACAGCGGCCGTCTTTTTTGTTAACACGGAAAGAAAAGAGTGCTTTCATAAGGATTGGCTGAATATTATTCATCCACGTTTGAGGACATCAAAGGACTTGCTCACGGATGATGGAGTTATTTTTAAAGAATGGTGATGATGTATATGCTTCAATACGATATTAATAAAGTATATAATAATTTCATTAATACTTTTAGGCACTGTGGGAATTTTCTCATAAATGAAACTGACGATGCTATTATGCATCACCTTTTTGAGGAATTTTCCATAGACGTGGTCAGCTTTTTTCACGAAAAAACGTTAAAGGTGCTTTTAGAAGAATCACTTATTAACGAGGAAATATATTTTGAGTGTTTGGAAATACGCGCTTCCTACCTGGATATTGAAATGAATAACAGGCAATTGATGAATCCCAAATCGGTAAGAGAAAGTGATAAATGGAAATCATTATTTGATCTTTCTGATAAAACTTATTTAAATACTTTACAAATATCACATCATTCAAATTATAAATCGGGGGTACAGGTCTTGAGCAATATATGTTTATATGGAGAAGTGCTGTACAAGAGTATGTGCTATATTAAAGGAAAATGTTCAAATAAGGGTATGGGACGTAAATTCTTAAATGAACTGACCGACTATATTGATTTATGGAATTTATGCATGGTTCTTTTACTTGATGAGATTTTTAATAAAACAGAGAAGATAGATTTTTTGATAAAGTATTTAAATGAGAGTAACAAAACGTTCGTTGATATGAATATTGATTTTGAACATCGGTGCGATTTGTGTTTATATACCTCAATTCCCACCGATGCGATTGAGCTGATGATAAATTGCATTTTGGAGATTAATATTGATATTTGCGATTATAAGCGTAATTACAAAAAAATCAATAATTATTTATTTGCCTTACATAATCTTCCGAGATGCTTATTAAATCCGCAGCAGAAGGAATATATAAGTCAAAAGGAAGCTATAGCGTACTCCCTAAGTTATTTAAATAAAGATAAAATTAATTGATATGGATATGCGGCAGCTAAGGGGGATTTTGATGGAAAGAAATAATTTGTTACAGAGAGAAGGCTTTATATGGCGGATTGGAGATTAAACGGTCAGCATAAATATCTTAATAACATAAAATTAAAACATATAGAATTTCAAAATAAGAGTGTAGCAAGTGATCACGAACACTGCGAATTTTGTATGGATAAATTTGGAAGTGAAAAGGGTATGCTGAAAAAGGGCTATTGTACCGAAAATGAGTATCATTGGATATGTGAAAAATGCTATAATGATTTTAAAGATTACTTTAATTGGACAATAGTAAAATAATCATGTTATGCGAATATTGTCGGTAATCTCGTTTCCAATAATATTACCTATGAAAACGGCGCACAGCTGCGTATTTGGTAATAACCCGATTACCAATAAACAAACACCGTAAAACCGCTTGAAATGGTGGCTTTACGGCGCTGCGTTTTATTGCCGCCGCATTATGATCAAGCATGGATAAGTTACTGCACCCGCCGCTTTTCATGTTATTGAAATCGTTCTATCCGCACCTGTTCATAACATTCGCGGTATTTCTCCGAAATTACTTCGGTGGGTATGCCCAAATCGTCCGCAAGGGTAATGACTTTATCCCGGTGGGCACTTTCATATTCCTTTACCAGATCTAAAAGCTGTCCCGAGCGCCCTTTTCGGAAAAGAATTGCATCTTTAATTTCGCTGTCCATAGGCAGAATATCAAGTGCTTCAACCAACGGGCAGTGCAGTATTCGCCCAAGAAGAGAGTACATTCCCATATAATACGCATCTGTGCGGGAAATAGTCATATCATCGGCAAAATCATGCAGCTCTGCGGTGAAAGCAGCGCGAAGCAGCGAAAGCTTTATAAGCTCCCGCGGAAAATAATTATCCTCGGGGTCAAAGGGCAGTAAATAGGCAAGCCTGCGCAGCTGCCTTATTCCCATATGCGTCATAGCCTGTCCGACCGTTTCCACAGGGGTGATTAATGCAAAGTAAGGGGAGCTTGCCAATCGCAATACTCCTTTTGTTAATGCGGAATTATCGGTTATAATTTTTTCTGCCTTGGACACATCGGGTACAGGACGGTTTATTTCCGCAAGAAGCTTGGCAAAGTCACTGTCAGCGAGGGATTTCTGCGAATGTCCCATAGGCTTTTCGGCTACATATGCGCCTTGAAAGGTCATGCAATTCAGTATCTTGGCTTTCTCGTACGCCTCCGCACATTGAACGTCGTATGCCATAATGCCTTTACCAAAGGATTTTCCCAAGCGAATTATATTTTCCGTTGCGGGAGATGCATAGCTTTTGAAGCTGACCTTGATATAATCCACCTGATCAAGCACGCTGAAATAATCGGGCGTGAATTTGAAATCCACTGCCGCCGTTTTGTAACCCTTTTGCCTGAATTTCGATACCAATGAATGAACCTGTCTGTCGCTTACCGAGCTTCTGTCGAGCTGAATTACAGTGTCATTTGGAGGAAATAGGGACGGCAGATTTTTTTCCAGCATTCTCTTGTTTAGGGTGATAAATGCGGGCTTATTCTCAAAATAAAGCGGGCGTTTCATGGTGCGCATAAATTCTTCCGCATAAGAATTGCTTTCGGAAAAAATAATTTCATGCCCTATGGGAGTTCTTTTGCGGTCAAAAACCGTTTGATTTACTACAAAATTATCCAAGAAACATCACCCTTAGCTGTATTTGGGATAATTGCCGTTTTTTAATCGTATATCGATGCACTCTCATCGTTAAGATAAAGGACATCGTCAATAATTGCGATGAAGCTGTCATCCAATATGTAATAGCCCGACCGATCATATGTGCCCGAGGGCATTACAGGGCTTGCGGGGGAATCATAGTTACTGAAAATATAGCTCATGGCACGGCTCACATCATCGTAATCATATTTGGTTATATCGGTTTCTATATTGCCGTTTATTACATTGGTGAATACCGTATCCATATTGTCCCGGAGCATACCGTCTGCGCCCAGATTTATAAGGGAAACAATAAGTGTTCCGACAGTGACGGCACGGTATTCCTCTCCGTTCTTGTATTCGGGAAAGGTAAGAACCTTGCAAAGAGTGTTGCTGTCAAGAATTTGAGCGCCTTTCTTGACGATTATGCTTTCTCCTGTGGAGGTGTTTTCATAAACGAGGTTATATGGTACTGTGTAGGAAACGTTACCCATGTAATTTGCGAAGCTGTTAAATGTGCTTTCGGAAAGCTTCATATACTTGTCTACAGTAATTCCCAAGGCTGCTTCAACGGCTTTTTTGCATTGTGTGATGCCGCCGACACGATAGAATTCGTACAGCGTATTACCTGTGCCGTCAACCTCGGCGTAAATGTCGCTTTGCAGGGGCATAACGAGAATTTCACCGTTGTCTGCCGAAAGCCTTATAACAGCAATGCAGATACCGTTGGAGCGATCGGCGCCGCTGTCATATATAAAAAGCCCCGTTCTGCTTTCGGAGAATGACGGAACATAGTCCTCATCGCTGACATAGGTATAACCTGTATCGTCATCGGCGAGCTGATCCTGGAGAGAGCTTTCGGAGGATTCGGTGCTAAGGTATCGGGTGAACATGAAAATTCCCGCGCCGCCTATAAGAACAATTGCGCCGATTATTATGCAGAAATATGTAAGTCCCAGTTTCAAACCCTTTTTAGCCATAATATCATTCCTTATATATTAATTTTCGGTAATTGCTTTTAATGAAATAATTATACTTCTTTTTTCGGTAAAAGTCAATAGCGGATTACGAGGACGCTGACGATAGATTTTCATAACACTTTCAGCGGTATATTTTAGAGTTGAGGAAAAGCGTCCTATCGGATTATGCGTTTTTGCCGTAAAGCTTGACACATTTCCCCTAATATGCTATAATCATTTCGTGTAATATCGCCCTTTGCGGTATGTCACTTCCCATATAGAGAGGGCAATCGTGAGTAATATTTAAGTAAAGAGTGTGTTGTTATGTCAAAGCTTAAATCTATATATGTATGCAGCTCGTGCGGAGCGGAGTTTCCGAAGTGGAGCGGAAAATGCCAGTCCTGCGGCGAGTGGAATACCTTGGAGGAGGATGTGGTGGAAGCAAAGCCGACTAAATCCGCTTCCAAATCAAGGTCGGTACGAAATGAATTATCGGGGGTTGATTATTCCGATAAAATTATGCCTATCGGGAGTATTCAGCCTGATGATGAAATACGCTACAAAACAGGGTCGGGTGAGCTTGACAGGGTTCTCGGAGGAGGAATTGTTAAGGGTTCGCTTGTTTTGCTGAGCGGCGAACCGGGAATAGGAAAATCCACCATGCTGCTGCAGATCTGTCATTCACTGGGTGAAGAGTATACTATATTGTACGTTTCCGGCGAAGAAAGCGTTAGGCAGATAAAGCTGCGGGCGGACAGGCTTGGCGCAGATTCACCGAATCTATACCTTCTGTCTATCACCGATGCGGAATCTGTTTGCAGCACGGTTTTATCCTACAAACCCGATATTGTGATAATTGATTCAATACAGACAATGTACATACACGATATATCGTCATCGGCGGGCAGCTTGACGCAGGTGCGGGAGTGTACAAATATGTTTATGCATTTGGCAAAGGATATGGAAATACCGATTTTTCTTGTGGGTCATGTCAATAAAGACGGGGCGATAGCGGGTCCGAAGGTTATGGAGCATATAGTGGATACGGTGCTGTTCTTTGAGGGTGACAGAAATTTCAGCTACAGAATATTGAGAGCTGTAAAAAATCGTTTCGGTTCAACCAATGAAATCGGTGTTTTTGAAATGTCCGATAAGGGTCTTGCAGAGGTAACCAATCCCTCGCAGTTTCTCCTGTCGGAAAGACCCACGGGGGTATCGGGATGCTGCGTGTCCTGCGTTATGGAGGGCAGTCGTCCGATTTTAGCCGAGGTTCAGGCGCTGGTGACAAAGAGCAGCTTTCCATCGCCGCGGCGTATGGCGACAGGCTTTGATTTCAGCCGTACAGCCATAATTCTTGCTGTTTTGGAGAAAAGGGGAGGACTGTTTTTCGGAACCCTTGATGTCTACATAAATATAGTGGGAGGATTTCGCCTTGATGAGCCTGCAGCTGATTTGCCGGTTGCGCTTGCGCTGTACAGCGGTCTTGTAGACATTCCCATTAACGAAAAGCTGGCGGCATTTGGGGAAATAGGGCTTGGGGGCGAGGTGCATTCCGTACAGAATATAGAGCAGAGGATATCGGAGGCGCAGCGAATGGGCTTTGAAAAATGTATAATCCCTAAATACTCGCTGCGGCAGATTGACGTTAAGCGTTATAATATAGGAATAATTGCCGTTTCAAATGTAAGACAGGCGTTTGAATATCTCCGCAAGGAAAGCAATAAGGCTTAGTCCTGTCGTACAAAGGAGTATTTTGAATATATATCCCTCTTGATTTGTTGAAAATCAAGGGGGATATAAGCCGATAAAAACCAAAAATCCCTCAAAATCCGCAAATAACGGATTTCAAGGGATGTATATGGAGCTGATTGCCGGATTTGAACCGGCGACCTCATCCTTACCAAGGATGTGCTCTACCAACTGAGCTAAATCAGCACCTTCGTAACAGTGCTTAATTATTATACTACATATTCGGACAAATGTCAATACTTTTATGCAATTTTATTTTGTATTTTTTGTATGTTCAAATATTTAATAAATATTTAATTGACGGGGCTTGTTCGTAAACATACTGTCTTTCAGTGGGGAAATTCCCCACTGAAACCTCAAGGGGCGCAGCACCGTCGTTCGTTGAATGACGGTGCTGCGTCCCTTATTGAAACACAATAAACACAAACACACAACATACGGCAACGCATCTCATTGTACTTCTGTCCTTGTCCAATCGGAGTAACCATTGTCCTCCTCATACAATTCAACGGTCTCCGCAAACGACATTCCTATAAAGTTATGCGCACTCAAAAGCCCGTTTCCGAAAACATTTGATGAAACGTTGGAATCGGTTATCTCCTCAAGGGCACCCACCGAAGTAACTTCTATGTTCTTTACAACCACATTTCTGTAAAAATTCAACGTTCCCTGATAGCCTATGGGATTTTCATCTCTGCTTCCCGATGTTTTTTCAAAATCTATTGTCTGCTCATAGAATATAATGTATGCGTTTGAGGTTTTGTCTGGAGATACGTAAAGATATTTTGCCATCAAATGAGTATCAACGGCATTTATCGTATAATAATCAACTAATGTTCCGTCTGTCATTACAAAATGACCGTACTCCTTTTCGCCAACCTTGTAATGATTGTAGCTTTCGATTTTCTTTGCGTTTGTCTCGTTCATCACCGAATCAACCTGCTCGGTATCCAACCCGTCAAAGGTATACGCCATATAAGCAAGACCCTCAATGGTAAAGCTCTTTTCAACGGCATTTTCATCGATATAGTACAAATACTCATCAAGTGAGCTTTGGCTGCACTGTGCCGTGACAACCACCGTATCCCCGTTTGAAAGCCCGCTTGATTTGTCAAGTCGGTAGTACACATTTTTCTTTATGAAATCATTACTGCCCACATACTCAACCTTCGCAGCTCCGTTAGGCGCCGTTCCGCCGAACGAAACGACAACGTCCGTAAGCACGTCAAGCTTCACAGGCTCAGCCAGACCGCTTACGGTTTCGGTAAGAGCATTCCCATTAATCGTCACGAAAAAATCGCCGAAAACGTCCTCGGAAAGCTTGTCACTGTCGATTGTAAAGCCCACGGAAACGGTGTCGCCGTTTTTAAGCTCGGTGTTTTCGCCGACAAAATCATAATCCACAGCGTCCTCGATATACAAAAGTACGCTTAAAACCTCTATTTCATCTCTTTCACCGTCATACACGGCATCATTGATCGCTTCCATCAGACCGTCCTCATCAATGCTGACATAAGCATTTGCCGAACCGCTTGCTTCACCGCTGATTACTATCGAATAGTAATCGTCAATCGAAAAAGCAACGTTTTTTGCACTTGAACCGCAGGCAGTAAGAAATGTCGATAAAGCTGCGGTCAGCAGAATCATTGTAACATATTTTTTCATCCAATAATCACCCATATCTTACGAATTATTTCATTTTGCGGGAAACTCTCTTATTCATTCGCCGTTCTGCACAAGCTCCTGCTATGTATATACCCCAATTCTATCCGACTCATCGCAGCATAAATATGGTGACTGACTGGTAAGCATCAAAACGGATAATGTGTCATGAAGCTCATCATCGGAAACTATGCCGTCATACTTGAAGGTATCAACTAAAAGCGTATCCAACAGGATATGCGTAAAATCATTCAATGAATTCTCGTCATATTCAGCCATTACCGAAGCGAACGGCATATCACCCTCAAATATGGTGCAATCAATCGGCATATATCCATCATATATATCAACACCATCTATTTCCTTAATAGCAGCTGTTGGGTAATAATCAAAAGATAAACCAATATACGAAAATCCCCTTGACCGTTCCTCTTCTTCAACCACATCAGTGTGACCAATATGTTCTGTTGTTATTGATGTTTGATAACGATATGATTTAAGGGAATCCACAGAAACTACGGTACCGCTTTTCTTAAGCGTAATAACCTTTGTACCTAAACAATCCTCCGCTCTTTCAAGCTGTTCACTTGTAAATGAACTCGGAAATACGGTTGTTTTTGTTCCCGATGACGAAGCGGTATGGGTAGACAAATATTTTTCCAAAAACGGTTCATCTGCGTAATAATATCTCTTGCCGTCAATATCGTAGCCCCAGTTATAATAGAGCGCTTCTTCATCTGCGCCGATTTTTTTGCACACCTCATCGACTGTAGTGCCCTCGGCTGCAGCAATCGCTTCAAGGATCTTGTGCGGATTAACTCTGATATAGCATGTATATTCTCCCGTTAGATCCGAATTAACATTGGCCTGTGTGTCAACAAAAGCCTCCCACGCATCGGAGGTGAGGAAAAAATTATCGTCAACTCCGAAATCTCTCGCACATAATTTTAGATTAACCACAAAATCACTGACATCTGTGCGCAGCTTTGAAGCAATTTTACCGGAGTTGGATTCGTCCTCGGCCAAAAGTGCTGCTATATACATTTGCAGAGCTTTTTCAGGCGAGCCGTCGGAAACCAATCTGTTTATGTTCGGTTCAGAAGCTGCAGCTTCCTCTTCAATTGTGACAACAGCCTCCGATGCATTTGCAGTGGTTTGTCCGCTATCGTCGTTTTCGGTGAAATCACTTTCATTGTTTGCCGAACCGCAGGCGGTGAGTATACAAGCGGCTAATATACACGATAAGCCCCTTTTGTTAAAAATCATATTCATATTAATTCTCCTTCATAATCGATGATGTATATTTCACAGCATATAATTGGTATTTCCAATTGTACCATTTTACAGATTATCATATAATTTGCGAAAATTCTTCAAAAAAAAAAAAAAAAAAACAAAAGGTAAATAATTTATGAATAGTTGCAAGAGCATCCGCGTTTTGTACATTAATCTGATAATGCACTTGCGTTCATTGAAAATTGTGCATAATCAACATTTTTTCGATACGTATTTGCCGGTATTTCAACAAAAAGATAAAAATTAAGCAAAACTCTTTACTTGCACATTTTAGTGTGCTAAAATATTACTGTGTACGCATTGCATTTTGTGTTTGAAAGGAGCCTTTGAAATGAGTGAAAGAAAATCCACTCAGAGAAAACCCGATGAAGCCAGTCTTGATTACCTGTATAAAGCGGTAATGTGCTTGAAAACAAGGGATGAATGCGCTGACTTCTTTCGTGACCTATGCACCACATTGGAGCTTAAATCTATGTCGCAAAGACTTCTTGTGGCGAAGATGCTGACCGAGGAGAATATATACAATGATATTGTTGCGGCGACAGGCGCAAGCACTGCCACGATCAGCCGTGTAAACAGAACACTCAACGATGAACGATCCGGTGATGGCTACAGAACCGTTCTTGAAAGGCTTGAGGCAGAGGACGGGAAGTGATAATGTATGGGAGGATATTCCTCATTTGCCTATTTTTATGACATACTTACTCAAAATATAGACTATTCCCGGCGTGCGCTATATTTCGACAGCCTTATAAAGCTTCACGGAGGTAATAAAGGACTGCTGCTTGATTTAGCCTGCGGAACGGGAAGCCTAAGCGAGGAAATGGCTAAGCTGGGATATGATGTCATTGCTGTCGACAGCTCTGTGGAGATGCTCAGTGCAGCAATGTCAAAAAGGCGGAAAGCGGACTGCCTATACAATATATATGTCAAAGCATGACGGAGCTTGATTTGTACGGCGGTGTTGATGTGACAATATGCGCTCTCGACAGTCTGAATCATCTTCCCGATACCGAGGCTATTTTTCGGACATTTCAAAAGGTAAATATTTTTACCGAGCCAAGGGGATTATTTATATTCGATATGAACACACCCTACAAGCACATAAATACTCTTGGGAATAATACCTTTGTTTACGATATGGACGACCTTTACTGTGTCTGGTTCTGCTGCCTTGACGTTAAGTCCGAGGATAACAGGGTTGATATTACCCTTGACTTTTTCAGTGCCGATGAGGACGGCAGCTATCAGAGGTATTCGGATGAGCTTTCGGAAATTGCCCCGAAAATACAGACTGTGGACGAGCTTGTATGCAATGCGGGCTTTGAAATTCTTGCAAAGTACGATTATGATACGTTAAATTCCCCAAAGGAAAACAGCGACAAGCTGGTGTGGGTCTGCAGAAAAGCTAACAAATAAAGAGGATGAAAATATATGGGAAAGATAGTACGTACAATATCGGAAGATGCGTCCGTGGTTGTTACCGCGATTGATGCGCTCGATATTGTTTCCGAAATAGAGAGAATACACAAGACATCGGCTGTAATTACGGCAGCTACCGGCAGGCTTGCCATAGCCGCATCCCTTATGGGAATAGGGCTTAAGGGCGATGATGATACCCTTACGCTAAGGGTAAACGGCGGTGGGCCATCGGGTGCAATTATTGCTGTTTCCGACAGTCGGGGAAATGTCAAGGCTTACCCCTGTAACCCCGTGGTGGAGATACCTCTTAACGATAAGGGTAAGCTTGATGTGGGCGGCGCTGTGGGCAAAAACGGCACGCTGTCCGTGGTAAAGGATATGGGACTGAAGGAGCCTTATGTGGGACAAATTCCCCTTGTTTCGGGTGAGATAGGCGACGATATTGCAAGCTATTTCGCCATATCCGAGCAAATTCCCACGGTGTGCGGAGTGGGCGTTCTTGTAAATCCCGACCTTACGGTTAAGGCGGCGGGAGGGTATCTTATCCAGCTGCTGCCCTTTGCTCCCGAAAGCTGTATAGATACCATTGAAAATAATGTCAACGCTATGCCCTCCGTAACACAGATGCTGTCATCGGGTGTTACGGCGGAGGAAATGGCTATGAGGGCGCTTGAGGGATTGAACCCCAATGTTCTTGATTCCTTTACGGCAAGCTACCGCTGTGACTGCTCCCGCGAGAGGGTTGAGGACGCTGTCGTGTCCGTGGGTAAAGAAACACTTGAGGAAATGATTGCCGACGGAAAGAGTGAAGAGGTGTGCTGCCATTTCTGCGGAAAAAAGTACATTTTCACTCAAAGGGAGCTTAAATCCCTCCTTGAAAAGGCAAAGTAATTTACCGCATATTCTCGCTTTAAGGCGAATATAATTATTATACAGTATATGCTACCGCATTACCGAAAGGATGAAGCTTTCTATGGCAAAGACAAGGATTGCCGTCATATTTGGCGGTGTATCGAACGAACATGATATATCGCTTATATCTGCCGCGAATGTTATTTCAAACCTTGACCGCACAAAGTATGAGGTTATCCCGATAGGAATAACCAAGACGGGGCGCTGGCTCTTTTACCCGGGAGATATTGACGGTATTTCATCGGGAATATGGGCGGAAAATCCCGACTGCGTACCTGCCGCAATTCTTCCCGACAGAATGTACAAGGGAATTGTGAAGATTGCCGACGGAGTTATTTCAAGCGTAAAGATAGATGTTGTCTTTCCCGTTCTCCACGGAAAAAACGGCGAGGACGGCACTATTCAGGGACTTCTCGATATGTCGGGAATACCTTATGTGGGAAACGGCTGTCTTGCATCCGCCGCTTGTATGGACAAGGAGGCTACTCACTCGATACTTGAATTTAACGGCATAAAAATGGCAAGATTTTTCTCCATTCACTCTTATGAGCTTAACAGGCTTGATGAAATTTGCACCGATATTGCCAAAAAGCTTGGTTATCCTCTGTTTGTCAAGCCCGCATGCAGCGGCTCGTCCGTGGGTGTTAATAAGGCAAATGATTTTGAATCCCTGAAAAATGCGGTTAAAATAGCTTTTTCTCACGACAGCAAGGTGCTTGTCGAGGAGTGCATTAACGGAAGAGAGCTGGAGTGTGCGGTGCTGGGGACAAGTGCGCCTTTCGCCTCGGAGGTAGGAGAAATCCTGCCCTGCAACGAGTTCTATGATTACGATGCCAAGTATATACTGGGTACATCGGGACTTGAAATTCTCGCCGATATTTCTTCTGATTCTTCCCTGCAGATAAGGGAAACGGCGGTTCGCGCCTTTAAGCTGATAGGCTGCTTTGGACTTGCAAGGGTAGACTTCTTCCTAACCGAGGATGGAACTGTTTATCTCAATGAAATCAATACCATGCCGGGATTCACCTCCATCAGTATGTATCCCAAGCTTATGGAAAATTTGGGAATACCCGTATCGGAGCTGCTTGACAGGCTGATAGAGCTGTCATACGAGCGTGAAAGTCTTATATGAAAGGATACATATTCAGATGACTGAGCTGAAGGATAAGCCCATAGGTATTTTCGATTCGGGACTGGGAGGTCTTACCTGCGTTGCCGAGGTAAGGCGGCTTATGCCCAATGAAAATATAGTATATTTCGGCGATACCGCAAGGATACCCTACGGTACAAGAAGTCGGGAAACCGTGCTTGAATATGCAAAGCAGGATGTCGCTTTCATAAAAAAGCATGATGTAAAAATGATAATTGCCGCTTGCGGAACGGTTTCCTCAACTGTCGGTTCAATACCCGACTTTGCGGGAAGCGTACCCTTTACCGGCGTTGTAATCCCCGCTGCACAGGCGGCCTGCGCCGTTACCCAAAATAATAAAATCGGCGTCATAGGTACGGGAACGACCATTCGTTCCGCAGCGTACTGCAAGGCTATACGCGGCATTAGGGGAGATATGAAGGTAATAGGCAATTCCTGCAACCTATTTGTTTCCCTTGTTGAAAACGGTCTTACCTCGGATGATGAGGTGGTTAGGATTATCACGGAAAGATACCTTACCGACATAAAGCGTGAGGGCGTTGATACGCTTATACTGGGATGCACTCATTTTCCCATTATTGCCGATGCCATATCGGAGTTTATGGGCGATAATGTCAAGCTAATTTCCTCGGGCGCGGAGGCTGCCAAGTATGCCATGAATTATCTTGCGGGAAAGGGACTTTGCTCCGACAGAAAAGAAGAGGGTACGGTGGTTTACTACACCAGTGACAGCGCGGCTATGTTTGAGGAGGGCGCTAACGCATTTTTAGGGGGAGAGCTTCACGGCGAGGTTATAAAGATAGGGATAGATGAGCTGACGGATCAGTAACGTCCAAAAGGAAAGGATTGTTGACAATGTCAAAGAAAACGGATGGAAAAAAGGTTTCCATTACCCTAAAATCAATTTCTGCCGCAAATGGCATACCTGATGTTACGGAGCTTGTAACGAGCGGATATTTGCAGACCGTTGACGAAAACGGCGAAAGCGGATATTGCGTTTCGTACGAGGATTCGGCAGCTACGGGCTTTCAGGGAACCGAAACAAAGGTTTCCTGCTTTGGGGAAAGGCTTGCCAGAATGGAAAGGGTCGGTGCGGGAAATTCCGATAAGATAACCGAGCTTATGATGGAAAGTCAAAAGAAGCATCACTGCTTTTACGGTACGGAATACGGCGATCTTATGCTTGGAATATATACCAAGCAGATAGTCAATCGTATGACCGATGATGGCGGGCAGCTTTACCTTAAATATACTCTTGATGTAAATTCCGCACTTCTCACGGAAAATGAGGTTTATATGGAAGTAAAGCCCGTATAGCATATGTATAAAGTATCCGCCCGAAAAGCTGCTGATGTTTTTCGGGCGTTTGACGGACTCGTCATATATTAAGGGGTCAACAGCCAAAGCAAGGGGCGGTCGGGTTATTCGCAAGGGCATACAGCCCCGAGGCTTAAAAGCCGTATACCGCCCGATTCCGCCGCAGCGTTGGTTTTTCCCCGTATTATAATTTATGCGGACTGACGGCAATTGTTCAAAGGGATAATTGTTCCAAAAACAGGATATTGATAATATTTGACGGTTTTTCCGATGTAATAACCGTCAATTATGAAAAGACAGGCTTATTTGAAAGGAATATTTTTTATGAAACTAATGTTTGCCTCCGACATTCACGGGCTTGGGGACAGCTGCAAAAAAATGCTTGACCGATACTCTGCGGAAAATGCGGATAAGCTGATTCTCCTGGGGGATTTATTGTACCACGGACCGAGAAACGGAGTTTTCGAGGGATATGCTCCCGACAGGGTTATAGCTATGCTCAACGAGGCTAAAAGGGAGATTATATGCGTCAAGGGCAATTGTGACGGTGAGGTAGACCAAATGGTTCTTGATTTTCCGATTATGGCGGAGTATATGACTATGTGGCTTGACGGGAAAATGGCGCTTTGTACACACGGTCATGTCCATACGCCGCAGTCTTTGCCCTGCCTTAACAAGGGGGATATTTACATCAGTGGGCATACTCACATATACCGAGCCGAATATTCACAGGGTATTTACCTTATAAATACAGGCTCTGTTTCCCTCCCCAAAAACGGCAATCCGAAAACCTATGTAATTTACGAGAACGGTGTTTTTCGGATTGTAAGGCTTGACGGTGAACCTATTTCCGAGATTAGCTGCGGATAGCGGGGAAAGGATAGTTAAAACGGCAATTATCGTCGGAATTTATCGCCCTTTTCCTGATATATTGCAAAAAAAAATGCAAATCCTATTGACTAAGAGGAAAATTTGTGTTACTATATTAGAGGGGAATGTGCTCCCAATCCGAAATTACAGGAGGAATATATTTATGAAAAATCAGACTACAGTAATGCTTCCGGCTATCAATGACGTTAAGAACTTTGTTTCTGAGGTTACTCTCTGCGATTACGATGTTGACCTGATCTCGGGCAGATATGCCGTTGACGCTAAATCTATAATGGGTATATTCAGCCTTGATCTTTCAAAGCCGATCAAGCTTGAGGCTCAGACAGATGATGCCAGCGAGCTTTTTGAGAGAATTAAGCAGTATATTGTTGAATAATGTCAGCAGTACATTTCGGCGCTGATACCGATTGCGGCTGAATTTTCGCTGTCGGTGTTGGCGTTTGTTTATGAGCGGTTTTATCCTATCGTGCAGCGTGTATATTTTCTGCCCTTTTCGGCATATAATTTAGGGTAATTGGTGCTGAAAGGACAACTGCTATGATCAAAAAAATCCTATCTGCCGCACTCATTGTCTGTATGATTTTCTCTGCGGCAGCGAATTTTACCGCTTTCGGCGCGGTTAGCGATAATGCTGCGGAGCATACGCCCTGCTATGCCTTGATTGAGGTATCCACCGGCACGGTGGTGTTTGACCGCGACTGTGAACGGCGTGTTCATATGGGCTCTTTTAATAAGCTTATGACTGTGCTGCTTACTGCCGAGGCAATAGACAGGGGAGAGCTGTCTTTTGATACTCGGCTTACCTGCTCCGAATATGCCAACTCGATGCAGGACGCACAGATATGGCTGGATGTCGGCGAGAAAATTACCGTTGAGGAGCTGCTCAAGGCTGTTATTATCGGTAATGCCAACGATGCCGCCGCGGTGTTGGCTGAGGGCGTGTCGGGCAGCGAGGATAATTTCGTGAAGCTTATGAACAGTCGAGCCGCTGAAATCGGCATGACGAACACCTGCTTTACCAACTCCAACGGCTATTATGAGGATAATCTCCAGTATACGACTGCCTATGATGCGGCGCTTTTGCTGTGTGAGCTTGCCGAATATGATTTCCTTACCGATATTTTTACCCAAAGACTGGACGAGGTAAGAGAGGGTAAGGCTTCGCTTGTTACGACTAATACCCTATGCCACAGCTACAACGGTTCTGTTGGGTTTAAATGCGGAAGCGGTCCGAATTCCGGCTGCTTTGCGGCTGAGGGCGCGCGGCGGGACGGGCTTTGCTTTGCAGCGGCTGTCCTTGACTGCGAGGACGAGGATTATGCGCTGTCCCTTTCAAAGGAGCTGCTTGATTCCGCCTTTGCGGGATATACTGTTACGGAGCTTTTTATTCCCGATGATATGCCCGATGCAATTCCCCTGGAAACGGGCGTGGGCGAGCAGATTAGAATTGCCGTGGAAAATCCGGGATTTGCCCTTATAAAAAAGAGCAGAAGCGATGATGTCACCGCGCGGATCATTCTGCCGGATTATGTATATGCTCCCGTAGAAAAGGGGAGCGTTCTCGGAGAGCTAAGGTTTATGATAGACGATACTGTTATCAAAACCTGTAGAATAACTGCTGCCGAGTATGCAGAGAGTAAGAATGTAAAAAACACATTGTCAGAAATACTAAAAAATATGCTTAAATTTTAGCATATATGTATAAATTTGTGTCAATCATTTTAATCTTTGCAAAAAATCTTGCAAAGTTGCAGAAATTATAGTAATATTATATCTGAAGGATTGCTTGGCGATATTGTTACAGCAATACAGTATCTGCCATGTATTTTAGGAGGATATGGAATGGCACCTGTAAAATTTAATACGAAGTACCTGGAGAAATTTGTTTCCGCCGATGAAATGTCTGCGATGAAGAGCCAAACTGTGCTTGCTGCACAGACTCTTGAAAGCCGCAGCGGTGCGGGAAGCGATTTTCTCGGATGGTGCGATCTTCCTGTCGATTATGACAAGGATGAGTTTGTAAGAATAAAGGCTGCTGCCGAAAAAATCAAGGCAAATTCCGATGTGCTTATCGTTATCGGAATAGGAGGCTCTTACCTGGGCGCAAGGGCGGCGATTGAATTTTTGAAGTCACCCAACTATAATGCGCTGAAAAAGGATACCCCCGACATTTACTATGTGGGCAATAATATTTCCCCCACATATCTCAATGAAATTATATCTATCTGTGAGGGCAAGGATATTTCCGTAAACGTTATATCCAAATCGGGTACAACCACCGAGCCTGCACTGGCTTTCAGAGTATTCAGAGATCTCGTTGAGAAGCGTTACGGCAAGGAGGGCGCTAAGGAAAGAATCTTCGCAACCACAGATAAGGCAAAGGGTACGCTTAAAAGCCTTGCGGACGAGCAGGGCCACGAAACGTTTGTTGTTCCCGATGATGTGGGAGGAAGATATTCCGCTCTCACAGCCGTGGGACTTCTGCCCATTGCCGTTGCGGGCTGTGATATCGATGCGCTTATGGCAGGCGCGGCTCAGGCAAGAGAGGATCTGAAGGCTGATTTTGACAGCAACGACTGCTACAAATATGCGGCTGCCAGAAATATACTTAATCGTAAGGGCAAGCAGGTTGAAATTTTGGTTTCCTATGACCCGTCATTCGCTATGATGGCTGAATGGTGGAAACAGCTTTTCGGTGAGAGCGAGGGCAAGGATAACAGGGGACTTTATCCCTCATCCTGCATATTCTCAACGGATCTTCACTCTATGGGACAGTTCATTCAGGACGGTTCAAGGGTGATGTTTGAAACCGTAGTTGATATCAAAAAGCCCAAGCAGGATTTTTACCTGCAGGACGATCCCCAAAACCTCGATGGTCTTAACTTCCTGACGAACCAAAATATGTCCGTTGTAAACAGATGCGCTCTTGAGGGCACTATTCTCGCACATACCGAGGGCGGCGTTCCCAACGGAGTTATCGAGATGGAGGATACCTCCGAGAAGTCGCTGGGTTATCTTATCTACTTCTTTGAAAAGGCTTGTGCCGTAAGCGGCTATATGCTTGGTATCAATCCTTTCAATCAGCCCGGCGTTGAAAGCTACAAGAAGAATATGTTTGCTCTTCTCGGCAAACCCGGCTATGAGGATCAGAAAGCAGCACTTGAGGCTAAGCTTGGCCGATAAGCTCCCTGCATATTTAGTTTCATATTCCCTTTGAGGGAAATGATATTTCTCCGCTTTATCGGGGAATGGCGATTGCCCTTGTGTTACGGACACAACACGCTTTTAGCAGCGGAAAATGCGTGAGGTGGGGATTGCTGTAAAAAATCTTGTACCGCTGAGAATGGAGTTTTTTGTTATGGTAAAAATTATTACAGGTAATAAAGGTTCCGGTAAGACAAAGATACTGATTGACATGATCAATACAGCGTCCAAGAATACCGACGGCTATGTTGTCTGCATTGATAAAAGTGATAAGCTTAGATATGACATCGGACACAGCGTAAGAATTGTTGACACCGATGTAAGCCGTATCTATTCCTTTGAGGCTTTCTACGGACTTGTTGCGGGACTTGTTGCGGGTAACTACGATATTACCGATATTTTCGTTGATTCGATACTGAAAATCGGCGGAGCAGACTATGAGGCTCTGGCAGCTCTGCTTGCTAAGGTTGAAAAGCTTACCGGTGATAATGTAAATGTTGTATTCACCGTTTCTGCGGACAAGGCGGATCTTCCCGATTCCGTTACCAAGTACGCTGTTAACTGATTAAAAAAATTAGCCGCAGGCTATTGACACGACATGATTTTCGTGATATAACAAAGTTTGTGTGTTGGTACAGGAGCATATTATGGTTATAAACTTAAGACAGCTATATGAAATAGTTGGAGAGGTTAAGACGTTTGACTGTGAGGTTTCTCCCGAAAGATTAGCTCAGGTCAAGGGGTATAGCTTTAAGGGTCCTGTTACTGTGAAGGGCGTTCTCAGAAATCGTGCAGGTGTTCTTTTGCTCAGCTACTCTGTTTCCTTTACACTGAATGCTCAGTGTGACAGATGCTTGGCTGAATTTGAGAAGGAGCTTTGCTTTGAGTCGGAGTATGTCCTTGTCAGAGAGCTCAGCAGCTCGGATGATGGTGACGAGTATATAGTTACCGAGGGCGATAGCCTTGATTTGGACGAGCTTGCTGTAGATGATCTGCTGCTGCAGATGCCGACAAGACTGCTCTGTAAAGAGGACTGCAAGGGTTTGTGTCCTGTGTGCGGTGCAGATTTAAATGTAACCGACTGTGGCTGTGCGCCTTTGATCGGATAATCAGCAAGGAGGTGCTAAACTATGGCAGTACCAAAGAGAAAGGTTTCCAAGGCGAGACGTGACAAAAGACGCTCTGCTGTATGGAAGCTTGACACCCCCGCATTTTCAAGATGCTCACATTGCGGAGAGCTTTGCGCTCCTCACAAGGTATGCAAGAATTGCGGATATTACAAGGGCGTTGAAGTAATCAAGAAAGAAGCGTAAGCTTGTCTTGAAGCAGAGTAGGAGTATATCTTGCTCTGCTTTTTTTCAAGGCTGAGATAAATAAATGGAGTTGGTAATATGTCACTGCCGATAGTGGCGGTTGTGGGACGTCCCAACGTTGGAAAGTCCACACTTTTTAACAGGCTTATAGGTAAAAGACTTTCGATAGTCGAGGATACTCCCGGAGTTACCAGAGACCGCATTTACTCCAAGTGCGAGTGGCGGGCGAGAGAATTTATGCTTGTGGATACGGGCGGCATTGAGCCGAGAACCGATGATATAATCCTTGCACAGATGCGCAGTCAGGCGCAGATAGCAATTGACAAGGCTGATGTGATTATATTCATCACCGATATTCGCTGCGGTGTAACTGCCGATGACTATGAGGTTGCTACAATGCTGCAAAAGAGCGGCAAGCCCATAGTCCTTTGCGTGAATAAATGCGATAAGGTGGGATTTGTTCCGCCGGAGCTTTACGAGTTCTATAATTTGGGACTCGGCGACCCCATTGCCGTTTCGGCTGAACACGGTCACGGAACGGGCGATATGCTTGACGAGGTGTATAATCATCTGCCGGAGTTAAGTGAAGAGGAAGAGGACAACGACAGTATTCGCGTCGCCGTCATTGGCAAGCCCAATGTGGGAAAATCCTCGCTGATTAACAGAATTGCGGGAGAGGAAAGGGTAATAGTTTCCGACATTGCGGGAACAACGAGAGATGCCACAGATACCGTTGTGGAAAATGAAAACGGACGATATGTTTTTGTTGATACAGCGGGTATTCGGAAAAAATCCAAGGTAACGGAGAGAATTGAGCATTACAGCGTTCTCCGTGCATATATGGCTGTTGACAGAGCCAATGTGTGCATAATAATGATTGACGCGCTGGTGGGATTTACCGAGCAGGATTCCAAGGTTGCGGGCTATGCCCATGAACAGGGCAAGGCGTGCATTGTTGCCGTCAATAAGTGGGATGCCGTTGAGAAAAATGATAATACCATGAATGAGTACAAGGAAAAGCTGAGTAAGGATTTCAGCTTCATGTCCTATGTGCCCTTTGTGTTTATTTCCGCAAAGACCGGACAGCGTGTGGACAAGCTTTTCGGAATGATAAACGATGTCTACAACCAAAACTGTATGCGCATTTCCACAGGTATGCTGAACGACGTGCTGGCATATGCCACCGAGAGGGTTCAGCCGCCGTCGGATAAGGGCAGACGTCTTAAAATATACTATGCGACCCAGCCCTCCGCGAAGCCGCCAACATTTGTGCTTTTCGTGAATAGGGCGGATTTATTCCACTTTTCCTATCAGCGCTATTTGGAAAATCAAATAAGGCAGACATTTGGACTTAACGGAACGCCCATACGCTTTAAGATACGAGAGAGGGATAAAAAGGACGTAAAATAATTTTTGGAGATGTGTGTGAATAATGTTAATTATCGCTTTGCTGATAACTGCCGTTGAGTCCTATCTGCTGGGCAGCTGTAATTCGTCAATAATTGTTGTAAAGCTTCTGAAGCATGAGGATATTAGGGAGCATGGCAGCAAAAATGCGGGACTTACCAATACATTGCGCTGCTATGGTAAAACCGCCGCTTTGATTACCCTTATCGGAGATCTCGCAAAAGGGGTTATAGCCTCGATTATAGCGGTCTATCTTGTATTTCCCATGCTTCTTGGGGAAAGCTATTCCGACAGCCGTTTTATAGACAGCTATGCTGTGGGATATATTTCTGGCTTCTTTGCAATACTCGGTCATATTTTCCCCTTGTATTACGGATTCAAGGGCGGAAAGGGCGTGCTTGTGGCTTCGTCCATACTCCTTGTTATAGATCCCGTTTCCTTTTGTATCGTAATACCTTTTTTTGCGGTTGTGGTTGCTGTAACAAAGTATGTATCCGTAGGGTCAATAGCGGCGGCGTGTTTTTATCCTATTCTTACCTTTTTGGTTCATTACTTTCACTATGATCTGTCCCTTGGACTTTCGCTGCTGCACACGGGACTTACGGTTCTGACATCTATCCTGCTTATCTATATGCACCACGAGAACATTAAGCGGCTTAAAAACGGAACCGAAAACAAATTCGGTGCAAAGAAAAAGGACGCAGTAGCGGAAAATTCCAACGATAAATAATAAAGGAGATTTTACAATGGTTGATGTAACGATACTCGGTTCGGGCGGATTTGGACTTGCTCTTGCTGTAATGCTTGAGGGTGAGGGAAATAATGTTACGGTCTGGTCAAAGTTCAAGAGCGAGCTTGAGGATATTCGCCGTGACGGTGAGAATAAGGCAAAGCTGCCCGGAGTGAAAATCAGTCCCAATATTGCTTTGACAGACGATATTTCCTGTGTTAAGGGTAAGGATCTTGTTATTTTCGGAATACCCGTTAATTTCATTCGTTCTGTTGCCGCCGAAGCTGCTCCATATATCAGCGACAGCACTATAGTGGTGAATACGGGAAAAGGACTTGAGGCAGGATCATACAAGCGTATGAGTCAGGTAATTTGCGAGGAAACGGGAAAAGAGTGCGTTGTACTCAGCGGTCCCAGTCATGCGGAGGAGGTTGCCATAGGCATGCCCACCACCGTAGTCGCTGCCTGCAAGAACACGGCGTATTCGGAATATGTGCAGAACATCATGTCAAGCTCCACATTTAGGGTGTATACAAATAATGATGTGGTGGGATGTGAAATAGGAGGCGCGCTGAAAAACATTATTGCCCTTTGCGCCGGCATATGTGACGGTATGGGCTGCGGTGATAATACAAAGGCGGCTCTTATGACAAGAGGAATAGCTGAAATTGCGCGCCTTGGAGAGGCTCTCGGCGGACAGCTTGATACCTTTGCGGGACTTACGGGAATTGGCGATTTAATCGTCACCTGCACCAGTATGCACAGCAGAAATCGCAGGGCGGGTATTCTTATCGGTAAGGGTACGGATCCAGCCGAGGCTGTTAAACAGGTTGGAACGGTTGAAGGCTATTTCTGCACCAAGGCAGCCTATGAGCTGTCAAGAAAGTGCGGTATTACTTTGCCGATTACCGAAAAGTGTTATGATGTTTTGTACAACGGAAAGTCTGCAGAGGGCGTTATTTCCGACTTGATGGGCAGACCGAAAAAGCATGAGAGTGAGAGAGGACTGCTTAATGCAGTGGACTGAAAAATATAAAGTATAACCCGCGATCTATGTCCCCGTCCCAATAGGCGGGGGATATAGGTTAAAAGATATAAGCTGCTTTTAGCGCCACTTATTGAATTTTGATTGCATTTACCGATACTAATAGCAAAGAAATGTTATAATTTTAATAATAACATATTAAATTTGTTCAAAAGCCTTGATTTTATGTAATTATTATGATATAATATCATGGTTAGACAATAAGTGTCGGTATGAGCGGAATGAATGTTCCGTCATTATTTGGAGACGTATCGAAGTGGTCATAACGGGACTGACTCGAAATCAGTTGTACCTTATGGTACCGTGGGTTCGAATCCCACCGTCTCCGCCACATAAAGCCCGCCCTGATACTGCAGATGCAGTGCCTTGGCGGGCTTGCTGTTTTATGTAGGAAATAAGGAAATTACTGTTAATAAGTTGTACCACGAAAATTCGCGTTAACGGTTGACATAATGCTTTTTATGAGGTATAATAGTAGTTGTATAGCATATTATTTACTGCCTGTTTAGGCATTGTTTTTTTGAAAGGGTGATGGCTTTGGAGCTACAAGGCATTACAGATAAAGCGCTGTCGGTTATAACCGAGTGCGGCTATGGCAAGGAGCGTTTGTTTATTACCGATGAATTTATGAGTGAGCCGTTTGCGTTTTATGAGGAGGAGGGTTATCGTGTTGATAACTCACTGCGTGAAATTATTACAGATTTCTATATGATAAATGTAGGTAAACGAGGCGTGCTTTCCGATGGGGTTTTTACACCCACAAAAAATGCCTTTTTGGAAAATACATTTATCGTTTGTCCCGAAAATATATATGATGCGTACCCGCTTTTTGAAAAGCTTGGCAATGCTGTGGAGGACAAAATTGTGCCGCTGGGACTTATTAACGACGATTATATAGCCTACGGTGAAAGCGGACGAGTTTATATAATAGGCGATAACGTTTTTGCGGGCGGCGAAACATGGGTCGATTTTCTTAATAATTTTGCGGAGAATAATGTTTATTCCCCTGAAAAAATATTGAATTGAGGATGATTTATTTTTATGGCAGAGCTTGTATACAATGAGCAGGGCAGACTTCTGTTCACGGAGGAAATGCGAAAGGAATACACAATTCTCATTCCTCAAATGCTGCCCCTGCATTTTACTTTTTTGGAGAGAATATTCAATAATCACGGTTACAAAATGGAGCTATTGACAACTACCGGAAGAAGGATTGTCGATGAGGGCTTAAGCTGTGTTCATAACGATACCTGTTACCCTGCGCTGCTTGTAATAGGTCAATTTATGGATGCGCTTAAATCAGGGAAGTACGACCTTAATAAAACGGCGCTTATGATCACCCAGACGGGCGGCGGATGCAGGGCTTCAAACTATATCAATCTTCTCCGAAAGGCATTAAAGAAAAACCACATGGAGCAGATCCCCGTTATTTCCCTTAATCTTTCCAATATGGAGAAAAATCCCGGATTTAGCCTAAGCGTTCCGCTGGTTGTAGAGCTTGTTTCGGCAATTTGCTATGCGGATTTAATGATGCTCCTTGCCAATCAGGTGCGTCCCTATGAAATCAACAAGGGTGATACCGAGGCGGTAACGGAAAAGTGGACAAATAAGCTTGTTGATATGAAATTCAGCTTGGCATCATTTTCAAAGGTTTCCAAGGAAATTGTGGCGGATTACGAGGCTATACCCTATAAGCCCGATAGTGACAAGATAAAGGTGGGGATAGTTGGCGAAATATACATCAAATATGCACCCTTGGGAAATAATAACCTTGAGGCTTTCCTGCAAAGCGAGGGTGCTGAGGTATATGTGCCGGGACTATTGGATTTTATTATTTTTATGTGCGACCACCATATAGTGGATACACAGCTTTATCATGTTAGATACAAAAAGTATATCGGTTCATCGGCGCTGAAAGTATTTTTGATCGGTATGCAGAACAAGATTATCAAGGTTGTCAGTGAATCGCGTTTCCAGCCTCCCGGACATTTTGAGGAGTCTAAAAAGAATGTTCAGCCCTTTATTTCTCCCGCAAATAAGATGGGCGAGGGCTGGCTGCTTACTGCCGAAATGGTTGAGCTTATAAACAGCGGTGTCGAGAACATAGTATGCGCCCAGCCCTTTGGCTGTCTGCCAAATCACATAATAGGAAAGGGCATGATAAGAAAGCTGCGGCAGTCATTTCCCAACTCAAATATTGTGGCAATCGACTATGATCCCGGTGCTACAAGGGTAAATCAGGAAAACCGTATAAAGCTTATGCTTGCCACAGCAAGGACTAATATGGACGCAAAGAAGAACAGCTGACAGCTTCTCCAATGATATAATTTACGAAAAGTTCATATATTTTTCTGAAAAACTATTGCAAAATAATAATAAATATGATATAATATATCACTGTGAATGATTATTCCGTAGCACTACTGTCCGAGGTAATGTGATGGGCTGCTATGTACGTCATATGTATATCACATTATTCTTAGGAAAGAGAGGTGCCGATCATGAAAGAGGGAATCCACCCTAAGTACACCGAAACTACCATTACTTGTGCGTGCGGTAATGTAATACACACCCGTTCCACCAAGGAAAATATTCGTGTTGAAATTTGCTCAAAGTGTCATCCGTTCTACACAGGCAAGCAGAAGCTTGTTGATACAGGCGGACGTGTTGACAGATTTAAGAAGCGTTTCGGTATGGATAAGTAATCCGAGGGTCTGCGCAGAAGAGCGCAGACCTTTTTGCATATAAAGGAGCAACAAATATGGCAGGTGGAAGCTACTGTACTGTAGCCGCTGCGGCGGAGGACAGCTTTATTGAAAAGAAATCGGAATTTATCGGTTACATAGCGCCTGTGTCCACGGATGAGGAAGCGGTGGCTTTTATTAATTCCATAAAAGCACGCCACAGAAAGGCAAAGCACAATGTATATGCCTATGCTTTAAGGCAGGGAAATATTACTCGATATTCCGACGACGGCGAACCTCAAGGAACAGCGGGAGTTCCCGTGCTGGAGGTATTGCGGAAAGAAGGGCTTACCGACGTTTGCTGTGTGGTGACACGGTATTTCGGGGGAATACTTCTTGGGGGCGGGGGACTTGTCCGCACTTACTCCCATGCCGCAAAGCTTGCGGTTGATGCTGCGGAGAGAATGAATATGTGCCCTTGCCGCCGACTTGAGGTTACGGCAAATTACAGCTATTATTCGGTTATAGAGCGGACAGCGTCCAAATTCGGTGTAAAAACCGCCGACACGATTTTTGCGGACAACGTTACCCTTGCTCTGCTGTGCAAAAGTGAAAATACAGATGCATTCAAGGCGGAGCTTATCGATATCACGGGGGGCAGCGCAGTTATTGCGGTTAGCGAGGAAATATACGAAAACTTTGCCTGATTTTTGTGCAATCCTACAATCTTTTTCGAGAAAAGAGGAAAAACGGGGCGTTTTGCGGTATATGTATTATGTACGTTGATCGAAATCGGCGCTTTATCGGCGTTTTGTACTGTACCTGAAGGGAGTGGGTGCTGTGACTATTCGTGAAAACTATGAGGCCGTTGAGAGAAGCATACTTTGCGAGTATGCCTGCCTTTCATCTGTGGGCGGCAAGCGTAAGATACCCGAAGAACCTTGTTCCATAAGAACCTGCTTTCAGCGGGACAGGGACAGGATTCTGCACTGCAATGCTTTCAGACGGCTTAAACACAAAACACAGGTGTTTTTAGCGCCCGTGGGGGATCATTATCGAACGCGTCTTACACATTCCTTAGAGGTATCACAAATCGCGCGTACTATGGCGCGTGCTTTAAGGCTTAATGAGGATTTAACCGAGGCTATTGCACTGGGTCACGATCTGGGTCATACACCCTTTGGCCATGCGGGAGAGGCTGTTCTGAATGAAATATCGCCGCAGGGCTTTACACACTATATACAGGGTGTAAGGGTTGTGGATTACATAGAAAAGAACGGCAAAGGACTTAACCTTACCTATGAAGTGAAAAACGGTATAGCCTGCCATACCAATAAGATTGCCGCCACAAGAGAGGGATATATTGTTCGGCTGGCGGACACCATTGCATATATTAATCACGATATTGACGACTCTGTAAGAGCGGGAGTTATAAAGGAAAGCGATCTGCCAAGGGAAGCTACGGAGGTTGTGGGAAACAGCAAAAGCGAGAGAATAAGCACCATGATTTCATCGGTAATAGCGGGCGGCGCGGAAAATATACATATGTCGCCGGAGGTTAAGGCAGCCCATGATACACTGATGAATTTTATGTTTGAAAACGTTTATCGCAACTCCGTTGCAAAATCCGAGGAATATAAGGCAAAGCAGCTTATTGAAAAGCTTTACTGTTATTTTATAAAAAATCCCGACAAGCTGCCTGCGGAATATAAGGATATCATGTACCGCTTTTCAAAGGAACGGGCGGTGTGCGACTATATTTCTGGCATGTCGGACGGATTTGCAATAAACCTTTTTAACGACCTTTTTGTCCCTATGGGCTGGAGGTTTTGAGAGGAGAATGATATGGCGCTGCCTGATGATTTTTTATTGCAGCTGAAACAGAATAATCCCATTGAATCCGTTATGGGCAGCTATGTTCAGATGAAGCGTTCGGGGCGGGATTATGTCTGCCTTTGTCCTTTCCACTCGGAAAAAACTCCCTCATGCCATGTGAACATTGCAGACCAGTATTTTTACTGCTTCGGCTGTCATGCGGGCGGCGATGTTATCACCTTTGTGATGAAACAGGAGAATTTGGAGTATATGGAGGCTGTGCGCTTTTTGGCACAGCGGGCGGGAATGTCTATGCCGGAGGATTCGCAGAATACCGATTCCTCGAAGCTGAAGCGGCGGATATTGGAAATGAACCGACTGGCGGCAAGGTTTTACAATAACCTGCTTATGAAAGAAAAGGCGGGGGAAAAGGGGCGTTTATATTTCCGCTCCAGAGAGCTTTCCGTAAAAGCCATAGTGAAGTACGGTTTAGGATATGCTCCCGATGATTGGACACCTCTTACCTCGTATCTGAAAGGCGAGGGCTATACCGAAAACGAAATTGTGGCTGCAAACTTAGCCCGTACCGGAAGAAACGGCGGTATTTACGACAGCTTCCGCGACAGAGTTATTTTCCCCATAATTGATTTAAGGGGTAATGTGGTCGCTTTCGGAGGCCGAATTATCGACGGTGAGGAACCTAAGTACCTAAACAGCTCCGATACTCCCGTTTTTAAGAAAAGCAGAAACCTTTTTTCCATGAATTTTGCAAAACGATCCGATGAGCGGCGGCTGATTCTTGCGGAGGGATATATGGACGTTATCGCCGTAAATCAGGCAGGCTTTGAGAATGTGGTGGCGACTCTGGGAACTGCGCTTACCTCGGAGCAGGCAAGGCTTATGGCACAGTATGCGGACGAGGTGATTATTTCCTATGACTCGGACAATGCGGGTCAGAACGCCACTCACAGGGCGATAGATCTCCTTTCCCAAGCGGGAGTGAGAACGAGGATAATCAAGATGGAGGGCGCAAAGGATCCCGATGAATACATAAAGAAATTCGGCGCGCTGAGGTTTAAGCAGCTGCTTGATAACTCTGACGGCGCTATAAATTTCGAGCTTGCCAAGTGCGCCGAGGGACTGGATATTACCGCAGATACGGGCAGAGTGGAATATTTAAAGCGCTGTGCCAACGTTATTGCGGGGATAAGCTCCTCTATAGAGCGCGATATATATATTTCTCGCCTTGCCAAGGAACAGGATATTTCCAAGGACGCTATTTCCGAGCAGGTCAACAGGCAGATTAAAAGGACTTCAAGGAACAGCTATTCCAAGGAATGGAATGATATCCGCACGTTTTCCTCAGCCGTCAAGGAAGATCCCGAAGCTGTACGCCATCCCAAGGAGTACAGGGCGGAGAGAGGGATAATCGCGTATTTAGCACTTCATCCAGATGATCTTGAATACATCAAGGGGGAGCTTCTGCCCGATATGTTCGTAAGCGAATTTGACCGCAGGGTCTTTGTGAAGCTTACGGAGGGCATGGAAAAATCCCCAAATTTCGGTATAATGTCCCTGCAGGGTGAATTTTCTGCCGATGAAATGGGTAAAATAACCTCAATATTGTCATCAACAAAGGATATCGAGTTAAATCGCCGCGCTGCAGATGATTTTATAGAGGTTTTGAAGAGCTATTACAACAAGAGCCGAGAAACGCTGTCCCCATCGGAAATGTCCGATGAGCAGTTCAGACAGCTTGCCAACGCTATGAAAAATAAAAAAGGATAGGAAAAGAAGAGAGGATGGTAAAAATGAGTGCAGCTAACGATAAGGCTATGGAAACCTTGATGGAACAGGGGAAGCTTAACGGAAAGCTAACTACCACCGAGATAAACAACGTTATGGAAAAGCTTGATATGGACGTTGAGCGGATGGACAGCTTCTATGAAAACTGTCAGAATCTCAATATCGATATTATCGAGGATTACAATGCCGAAGAAGAGCTTGCCATAAACGATTATACCAGGCAGGAGGATATTGAGCTGAGCCTTACCTCGGACGGTATTTCCATTGATGACCCTGTTAAAATCTACCTCAAGGAAATAGGGCGCGTTCCTCTGCTTACGGCGGAGGAAGAAATCGAACTGGCTGAATGTATCTACAACGGTACACCCAGAAAGGCTAAATACAGAAAAAGAACGGACGTTGAAAGGAACGAGGACGGAACTGCCGTAAATCCCGAGGAGGATTTGGAGCTTGTAGAAAAGGAATATATCCCCACTCCGCAGCAGATGGCAGCATCAAAAAAGGCACAAAAGCGCCTTGCAGAGTCCAATTTGAGACTTGTTGTTTCCATTGCCAAGAGGTATGTGGGCAGAGGTATGCAGTTTTTGGATCTTATCCAAGAGGGCAATCTGGGACTGATAAAGGCGGTGCAGAAATTCGATCACTGCAAGGGCTTTAAGTTTTCCACCTATGCCACATGGTGGATAAGACAGGCGATTACAAGAGCAATTGCGGATCAGGCGAGAACTATCCGTATACCCGTTCATATGGTGGAAACCATTACTAAGGTGAAAAAGGCGTCAAGCCAGCTTCTCCACAAAAACGGAAGAGATCCCACTCCGGAGGAAATCTCCGAGGAGCTTAATATACCGGTTGAGCGTGTCCGTGAAATAATGCGGATAGCCCAAGACCCCGTATCCCTCGAAACACCTATCGGCGAGGAGGAGGACAGTCACTTAGGCGACTTTATTCCCGATGATGAGGCGCCCGCTCCTGCCGATGCGGCATCGCTTATCCTGCTTAAGGAGCAGCTTGGAGAGGTGCTTTCCACCCTTACGGAGCGTGAGGAAAAGGTGCTTAGACTGCGTTTCGGACTGGAGGACGGACGTTCAAGGACGCTTGAGGAGGTTGGAAAGGAATTTGACGTAACCAGGGAGCGTATAAGACAGATTGAAGCAAAGGCACTTAGAAAGCTGCGTCATCCCAGCAGAAGTAGAAAGGTTAAGGATTTTCTTGATTAATATTTTGAGAAACGGGGTATAGTATGTGCTTAACATTGGAAACTGATTATGCCGTGCGTATAGTCGGCTGCCTCACAACCGAGGGTCGGCGTGCGGATGCGAAATATATCGCCGAGCAGACGGGAGTTACGCTTAGATTTGCGCTGAAAATACTGCAGAAGCTTGTGGCGACGGAAATTGTGCGTTCTTTTAAGGGAATACAGGGAGGCTACGAGCTTGCAAGACATCCCTCTGAGATTACCCTGTATGATGTCGTTTCGGCAATTGAGGGAGATTACTATCTGAATAAATGTCATGACGAAAATTTTGTCTGTACCAACACCCAAAAGGGCTGCTGCGCTTTTAGGCAGGCTTTCACCAAGGCTTCGGAGCAGGTGCGCCTTGAGCTTTCCTCCCATAATTTTGAGGAGCTTGTGCGTGCCCGTGAAACCGATAAGGTTACATAGATAAGGTCAGGGCGAATTGTAAGACTTTGCTCTGTGCGGAAATAGCAGCCGTGTAATTCTGAAATTTTTGTGAAATGTATTGATTTTTTTGCTGAGTGTGTTATAATTACAATTGTATGTGAATTTCGCAATATCTGTTGGGAGGAATAATTTTTCATGATTAATTCAATTGCTTTGACATTTTTAACGGCAGAAACTGCCGATACAAGCGCCGCATCTTCCGCATCGTCGGTATCCTTTATTGTTTCACTGGTGCTGATGATCGCCATTTTCTATTTCCTCATTATACGCCCTCAGAACAAAAAGGACAAGGAACAAAAGGCTATGCGCAATTCCCTGCGTATCGGTGATGAGGTTGTTACCATTGGAGGAATTATCGGTATTATAGTGCACCTTAACAGCGAAACCGAAACCATTCTTATCGAAACGGGAAGCGACAGAAGCCGTATCCGTATAAAGTCGTGGGCTATTTCCGAAAATCTTACCAAGCATGACGAACAGGATGAGATTTCTCAGAAAAAGAAGTCGAAGAAAAAGGACAAGATTGAGGAAGCCTCCGATACATCCGAGAAGTAAAATCTTATTACAAATGAATATTATTTCCCCCTGACGCATATATTTTATCGATAACCGATGCGGCAGGGGGATTTTTTATGAGAGTAAGCAGGGAAAAGGCGCAAAGGCGTGAAAATGTTATTACCTTCATTGCTGCGGTGCTGACCGGCTTCGGGGCGGTTTTTGCGGCTTCATTGCTTATGGCGGTTGTGGGGACTGTATTTGATTTATCGGACGCCGCTTTAAACGTAATGTCAACCATAGCTTTGGCGGCAGGCTGCTTTGCCTGCGCATTTGTGGCTGCCAACAGACGCAGGCGGCACGGATTGTCCACCGGCGCTGTTTGCGGGCTGTTGGTATTTGCGGCAGTTATTTTTGCCGGTGCGCTTACCTACAGCGTATTCTCCGTTGGCGGAGTTATCTCAAAGCTTATTATCATAATATGCGGCTCCTGCATTGGAGGAATTATCGGGGTTAATTCACGAAAATACGGGTAAATATCAGTACAATATATACAAATTTTCCGTAAATAATGCCGCTTGTTTGCTGATTTTAAACGAATAACAGTATATTAACACAAAATTTATTGAATTTTGACGTTTAATGTGCTATACTATATTATAGATTAGTTTAAGACTTGTCCTGTACAATGCAGGTGGGTTCTTAGGGGAGGATGTATTTATGAAGCATATTACCACAATCAACAAGGCTAACCTTAAGCAGACCGCTGCTAAGGGCGGCTGTGGCAGATGTCAGGCTTCCTGTCAGTCTGCTTGCAAAACTTCCTGCACAGTTGCTAATCAGAAGTGCGAGAAGTAAGGCTTTAGTGCCGCACAAGGCGGTTACACGCTGTCTTGTCAGGGGATGTCTCACAGCTAACACGAGCTGTTATTTGTGAGATGTCCCTGTTTTTTCATTATTTTCTGTAAATATGAAAGGCAGATGCTAATCTATGATACATAAGTACAAGCTTAATGGTTATAATATCGTCTTGGATGTTCACAGCGGCGGCGTTCATATTGTGGACGAGCTTACCTATGATATGCTTGACAACGTTGCACCGCCATTTGATGAGGAATGTCCCGCAGGCGTAGTGGAAAAGCTGTCAAGGTTTTATGATACCGATGATATTATATCATGCTACGAGGAAATTAAGGAGCTTTATAGGGAGAAGATACTTTTTTCCGAGGATGATTACGAAAAATATGCTGATTTTGCCGTTGCCGCACCTGTAAAGGCAATGTGTCTGCTTGTAGCGATGGACTGTAACTTGAGATGCGAATATTGCTTTGCGTCAACAGGCGATTACTCCTTAGGACGTAAGGTAATGAGCTTTGAAACGGGAAAAGCGGCACTGGATTTTCTCCTGGAAAATTCGGATGATCGCCGTAACCTGGAGGTTGACTTTTTCGGCGGCGAACCGCTTATGAACTGGAATGTGGTTAAACAGCTTGTGGAATACGGCAGATCCAGGGAAGAGGAATACGGCAAACGATTCCGCTTTACCATAACCACCAACGGTATGCTGCTGGACGATGAGAAAATGGACTTTATAAACAAGGAAATGTCCAATGTGGTTATGTCCATTGACGGCAGAAAGGAAGTAAACGACCGTGTACGCAAACGTGTGGACGGAACGGGCTGCTATGACCGAATTGTGGACAGATACTACCGTCTTGCCGAAAAGCGGGGATTTAAGGACTATTATGTAAGAGGTACATTTACTAAATATAACCTTGATTTTGCGGAGGACGTTTTCCATCTGCGGGATCTGGGCTTTGACCAAATATCCGTTGAACCGGTTGTCTGCGATTCCGGCGAGAAGTATGCCATAACCGAAAAGGAGCTGCCCGCAGTTTTCAAGGAGTATGAAAATCTTGCCGCACGCCTTATTGCCGAGGATGAAAAGGGTAAGCATTTTAACTTCTTCCACTTTATGCTTGACCTTGACCAGGGACCGTGTGCGATAAAGCGTTTGAGAGGTTGCAGCAGCGGAAACGAATATATAGCCGTTACTCCCGATGGAGATATATACCCATGTCACCAGTTTGTCGGAACAGAGGGCTATCTTATGGGCAATATCCATACAGGCGAGTTCAATAAGGAAATGAAGGCTGAATTTGCCAAGGCGCATATTTATAACAAGCCCGATTGCAAAAAGTGCTGGGCTAAGTTTTATTGCAGCGGCGGATGCAATGCCAATAATTACATATATACGGGAGATATACATACATCTCGCAAGCTTTCCTGCGAGATTGAGAAAAAGCGCCTTGAGTGTGCGATTATGATAAAGGCGGCACAGGCTCAGAGAGATGCTCAAATGCAGGAATAAACGGGTCAGAGGGAGAGAAAAGATTTGGCACGGAAGGATAAAAAGCATGAACAGAAAAAGACCGCAGCACTGCCCAATGCGTATATTGCAGGCAGCGGTATAGTTGTTGACGAGCAGATTACCGAAACCCTTGAAAAGAACTATATGCCCTATGCTATGAGCGTAATAGTTTCCCGTGCGCTGCCGGAAATTGACGGCTTTAAGCCGTCACACCGCAAACTCCTTTACACCATGTACAAAATGGGACTGCTTAACGGTCCGAGGACAAAATCCGCAAACATTGTGGGACAGACAATGAAACTGAATCCTCACGGTGATGCTGCCATTTACGAAACTATGGTAAGACTTGCCAGAGGAAACGAGGCTCTGCTGCACCCATATGTTGACAGTAAGGGCAATTTCGGCAAGGCATATTCCAGAAATATGGCGTATGCCGCATCTCGTTATACCGAGGCGAAGCTTGACCCCATCTGTAACGAGCTTTTTCGCGATATTGACAAGGAAACCGTGGATTTCGTTCCAAACTATGACAATGAAACCGTTGAACCTACACTTCTCCCCGCCACCTTTCCCACTGTCCTTGTAAATAATAACATGGGAATTGCCGTTTCTATGGCAAGTAATGTATGTTCTTTCAATTTAAAGGAAATATGTGAAACGACCATTGCCCTTATAAAAGACCCTAATTATAACATTCACCAGACGCTAAAGGGACCTGATTTTCCCGGAGGCGGCTTTATGTACTATGATGAAGCGGAGCTTGAAAAAATTTACCGTACAGGCAGAGGGTCTGTAAAGGTAAAGGCAAAGTATAATTTTGACAAGTCCGCTAATTGCATTGAGATAACCGAAATACCGCCTACAACAACCATTGAGGCGATTATAGACAAGGTTATCGACCTTATTAAGGCAGGGAAGCTCAAGGAGGTTTCGTATATTCGTGACGAAACCGACCTGGGCGGACTTAAAATTGCCATTGACATAAAGAGGGGAGTTGATCCCGATGCACTTATGAAAAAGCTGTATCGGCTTACTCCGCTTCGGGACAGCTATTCTTGCAATTTCAATATACTTATAGGCGGTACGCCTAAGGTAATGGGCGTATATGAAATACTCAGCGAGTGGACTGCGTTCCGCAAGGAATGTATAAAGCGCAGGGTTTATTTTGACATGACCAAAAAGAAAGAGAAATTTCATCTGCTTAAAGGTCTTGAAAAAATCCTGCTGGATATAGACAAGGCTGTAAAAATTGTCCGTGAAACTGAGGAAGAGAGTGAGGTTGTTCCCAATCTTATGATCGGATTTGGAATAGATGAGATTCAAGCGGAGTATGTGGCAGAAATCAAGCTGCGGCACTTAAACAAGGAATATATCGTAAACCGCATATCCGAGCTTAGCCGGCTTGAAAAGGATATCGCGGAGATGGAGGGTATACTTGGCAGTGAGAAAAAGCAGCTTGGGGTAATTGTTGATGAGCTGAAAGATGTAATCAAGAAGTATTCCCAACCCAGAAAAACCATGTTTTATTACGAGGAGGACGAGGAGACTGAAGCCGAAGAGGACGACGCTCCTGATTTTTCGTGCAGTATTTTCATGACAAGAGAAGGATATTTTAAGAAAATATTGCCACAATCCCTTAGAGTTGCTGCGGAGCAAAAGCTGAAAGAGGGAGATGAAATGACATTTACCGCCGAGGTGAATAATAAGACGGAGCTGTTGTTCTTCAGCAATAAGGGCAGAGTTTATAAGTCCCGCGTCAGTGACTTTACGGAAACAAAAGCGTCCTCAATGGGTGACTATATCCCTGTAAAACTCGGCTTTGAACCCGAGGAAAATGTTTTGGCACTTGTGGCGACCGAGGATTATTCCGGTTGGATATTTATTCTCTTTGATAACGGCAAGGCGGCGAAAGTGACTCTCACCGCCTATGAAACCAAAACAAACCGCAAAAAGCTGACAGGTGCTTACAGTACCAAGGCAAGGGTTGTGTCACTGTTTTCTATTAAGGAGGACACGGATATTCTTGTAACCTCAAGCAATTCAAGGGCAATGATTTTTAACACCGGTTTGATTTTGCCTAAATCCACGAGAGATACCATCGGTGTACAGGTAATATCGCTGAAAGCCAAGGCAGTAGCTGACGGAGCTTATGTGGCTTCAGAGGAAAAACTGGCCGAGCTAAAGAAATATGTTGTCAAGAGCGTGCCGGCGGCAGGTTATATCGTAAAGGACGGACTCAATCCCGAACAATTAACATTGTGATTTTTTACAATCAGCTTAATAAAAGATATTACAAACTTGTGCAATTCACCAAAATAAAAAAATCTCGAAAAAAGTCTTGACAAAGGGAAAAAGATATGATAAAATAATAAAGCTGTCCGACACGGAA
>MSHL01000020.1 GCA_001941135.1 Ruminococcus sp. Zagget11 | reverse complement strand
ACGTTTTTTGATGGTTGCTATAAGCTTGTAGTGTGGGGAGTCGTCATCGCAATATCGGTTTTAATGCTTTATTTCATGGTAAACGGCGGAGAAAACGGTTTTAGCGTCATCTGGATGGTTCTTGTGCCGCCGATAGGTATGTACTGTCTGACCATGTATTACGGCGGCTGTTTGAGCGTTTTTCTGGGAATATGCCTTATGGTATATATGTGGACACCCTTGAGCCGTATGGGCTATCCCTATGAAATCACCTTTCAGACGAGATTTCCCATTGTATATGTTGTTGAAACGGTAATGTGCATTATCAGCAACTATCAGATAATGACAAATCGCCGCAGGCAGGAGGAGCTTGTGGAGAGTGCCAACGCCGCCAATCAGGCAAAGGGAAATTTCCTTGCCAACATGAGCCATGAAATACGTACACCTATGAATGCTATAGTGGGTATGTGTGAAATTATACTTCGTGAAAGCGACATAAGCGACAGCGTTAGGGAAAATTGCTACAATATCCAGTCATCGGGAAGAAGTCTGCTGTCAATTATCAACGATATACTGGATTTTTCCAAAATTGAATCAGGCAGAATCGAGATAATCGAGGACGAGTTCAATATAGCCTCTATGCTTAACGATGTTATAAATATGGCTGTAACGAGAAACGGCGACAGACCGCTGGAAATTATCGTTATGGCTGATCCCGATATTCCCATAGGACTTATAGGCGATGAAATGCGTATAAAGCAGGTTATGATAAATTTGGTGACTAATGCGATAAAATTCACCAATGAGGGATCGGTTACAATATCTGTGGAGCAGACAAAGCAGGAGTACGGAATAAATCTGAACGTGTCCGTAAAGGATTCGGGAATAGGCATTTCGCCGGAAAATCTGGAAAAGCTTTTCACCAGCTTTCAGCAGGTTGATACACGGAAAAATCGTGCCGTGGAGGGTACGGGTCTGGGGCTTGCCATTTCCAAAAGGCTGATAACCAAGATGGGCGGCTTTATCAATGTAAGCAGCGTGTACGGCGAAGGATCTGAATTTAGGTTTGTAATCCCTCTGAAAGTAAGCAGCCCTCAGCCCTTTATTGCGGTTAAGGAAGCGGATAAGGTTAGGGCTGCGGGATATTTCAAACTGAATAAATTCAAAAATCCCTCTGTTTCCAATAGCTATCGCAAAATGCTCCGTCAGATAGGGGATCAGCTCCATGTGGATTTTTCTTGGAAAAAATCCTTGGACGCATTAAAGAAAGCGGTTGATGAAACGGTGGCAACTCACTGCTTTATCGGCAAGGAGGAATATCTTGAGGATAAGCCTTATTTCGATGAGCTTTGCAAGAGGATAGAGGTTATCGTTATTCAGGGACGGCAGAATTCGGTCGCTGTACCTCGCCCTATGAAATGTATATATAAGCCGTTTTATACCCTTTCGGCGGCAACAGTTCTCAACAACGAATATCTTTCCGCTAATCTGAATGAGGGCAGGCGGGAAATAGCGGGATTTGTCGCACCGAGGGCAAGAATACTTGTCGTAGACGATAATGCGCTGAATATAAAGGTTGCTGTAGGTCTTATGCGCCCCTACCATATGCAGATAATGACGGCGGACAGCGCACGAGTGGCTATTTCTTATCTGCGTTCCAAGGATATAGATCTTGTGTTTATGGATCATATGATGCCTGAGATTGACGGCGTTGAGGCAACAAAGATGATAAGAGTAATGGAGGGCGATTATTACAAAAAGCTTCCCATTATAGCCCTTACCGCAAACGCTGTAGGTGGAGCAAGGGAAATGTTCCTGCAATCGGGATTTAACGATTTTCTGGCAAAGCCTATTGAGCTGTCTGCGCTTGACAGGGTGCTGAAAACATGGCTGCCCGAAAGCCTTATTGAAAAGGCTGCAAAGGACACTCACGGCAAGGACAGCGGCAGTGAGAAATCTGAACCCGTTACCTACGAGGCATCGGAGTATATTAACCCCAATACGGGAATTTTCTACACAGGGGGGGCAATAAGGAGGCTTATTTCGAGATTTTGGCCTTCTATGTGAACAAGGGAACGGAGAAAGCGGATTATATTGAGCGGCTTTTTGAAGAAAGGTCATGGAAAAACTATGTAATAGAGGTTCATGCTCTGAAAAGCACCTCGCTTAGCATAGGCGCGGCAAAGCTGTCCGAGCTTGCAAAGAAGCTGGAGCTTGCGGGAAAAGCGGGGGGATTATCAAACCATTATGGATAACAATGCGGCGCTTATCGACCTTTATCGCAGGGTTATCGAGGACGGAAAACGTTACGTGGCGGAAAATGCCGCACCCAATGACGGTGGGGAAGCTGCTTCCTCCGATGAAAACGAAGATACCCTTATTGAGATCGATAAGGCTCAATTGGAGGAATATTTCAAGCGTATAACAGCGGCTTGCGATGATTTTGACGAGGATGAAATAAATGCCGTTATCGAAGAAATGTCGGCATATTCCTATCATGGACTGATACTGCGTGAGGAGCTTTCCGAGGTAAAATCCCTTGCCGAGGATTTTGAATACGAACAGGCAGGGATAAAAGCCGTTGAGCTTTCAGAGAAAATCGGATAGGGGGCGGCTATGTATGAACAGTGATGTAAATGTAAGGAAAATCGGGATTACCACGGACTGCGTATGCGATCTCCCAAATTCGATCATTGAAGAGTACGGCATAAGCATGATATACTTTTACATATCCACGGAAAACGGATGCTTTAAGGATCGCAAGGAAATAACCTCCGATAACGTCTTGGAGCATTTGGCGACAGGAGGAAAGAAAGCTGCGTCCGATGCGCCGCCCGTGTCCGAATATGCTGACTTTTTCAAGCGTCAGCTGCGTCATTGCAGCGAGCTTATTCATATCACCATCAGCAGCGGCGTGAGCCATTCCTACGCCAATGCCTCCGAGGCAGCCGAGCAATTTGACGGGAGGGTTCATGTATTTGACTCATATCACCTGTCTACGGGTATGGGTCATGTGGTGATAAAGGCGTGTGAAATGCGCGCGGCAGGCAGGGATATTGAGGAAATACTGACGGAGCTTACGGCAATGCGCGAGTGTGTTTCCACAAGCTTTATTGCATATGACACATCGAATTTATACCGCAACGGGCTTGTGGGGAAAACGGCGAATTTTTTCTGCAATATTCTTCAGCTTCACCCTGTGCTGACAATGAAACACGGTAGCATGGTGCTTCAGACCTTTAAAATCGGCAATTACAGACGGGCTTCATTGAGGTATGTGCGTAATGAATTAAAAAAGAAAGGTATTGACAGAACAAGGCTGTTTATTACCCATGCAGGCTGCAGTGTGCAGACCGTCAATATGATTGAGAGGGAAGCGGAGGAGAACTGTTCCTTTGATGAGGTGCAGGTTACAAAGGCATCCGCAACCATTACCTGCAACTGCGGCGGCGATACATTCGGATTGCTGTTTGTAAGAAAAAATGATGAGGAGGAAAAATCATGAAGCATATTCTTGTTGTTGACGACAATAAAACAAATCTTGCATCGGCACGTTCCGTTCTGACAAGCCGATATAAGGTGACAGCAGTAACCTCCGGTGCGCAGGCACTGAAGTTTTTGGAGGGGCATACGGTGGATCTTATCCTGCTGGATATCAATATGCCCGAAATGAACGGCTTCGAGGTTATGGACAAAATAAGGAAAAGCGAAAAATGGTTTGATATCCCTATTATTTTCCTCACTGCCGACAGTGATTCACAGACGGAAAGCAGGTGCTTGGAGGAGGGCGCGGTTGACTTTATAGTCAAGCCCTTTGTTCCGAATGTAATGTGTTCGCGTATAGGCAGGACATTGGAGCTGGAGGATCTCAGAAAGAGCCTTGCGGAGCAGCTTTCCCAAAAAATGCAGGAGGTTACGGATATAAAAAGCAAGTCCTGTCAGGACGCTCTTACGGGGCTGTGGAACCGCGCTTATACAGAGGAGCAGGCTAATTTGTGGCTGAAAGAAACAAAAAGCGGCGCTCTTATAATGATTGACATGGATAATTTCAAGGCTATTAACGATAATTACGGTCATATAGCGGGAGATCATACCTTGAAGATGTTTGCCGAAACCCTGCAGGAATATTCCTTTGATGAGGACGTTCTTTGCCGTATCGGCGGAGATGAGTTTGTGGTGTTTGTGAAGAATGACATAAGCAAGCAGGCTCTTGCCAATCGTGCGGCGGATATTATTTCCGACCTTTGCAGAAAGCTTGAGGAGTATAAATTTGAAACCAATTCATCCGTTTCTATCGGAATTGCGGAAGCACCGTCGGACGGAACAGAATTTAACACCCTTTATAATGCTGTAAATTGACCCCAAAAAGTTAG
>MSHL01000019.1 GCA_001941135.1 Ruminococcus sp. Zagget11 | reverse complement strand
CTAACTTTTTGGGGTCAATTTATTTCCGAAATGCTTTCATTGGAACAAACAGGTGAAAATCCATTCTCTATCCTCCGCTTTCCAACTTCTAAAAGCAGCTTTTTTCTCAAATTCACAAATAATTATTGACTATCGGCTTAAAATGTGGTAAAATGATATTGTGCTAATTTAAAGGAAGTGCCGTGAACCATGTGTTCGGGCGTTTTCTTATATCCGTTATTGGAGGAAATGTTCAATGTCTTTTGAAATTAAGGATAATAAGCTTGTAAAATACAGCGGCAGCGATGCCGATATCGTAATACCCGCTGAGGTCACAGCTATCGGAGCCTATGCCTTTGCCGATTGTGATACGGTTAAATCAGTGGTGATTTCCGAAAATGTCACCGAAATAGGAAGCGGCGCATTCAGCGGCAGCTCCGTGGAAAAGGTGGTTATAAAGGGCGCGTCCGGTATAGCAAAGGCTGCTTTTTTGGGCTGCGACAGGCTTGCCGAAATAGATCTCGGCAATGAAATGGAGGTTATCGAGGAAGCGGCTTTCTGCGACTGCGTTTCCCTTACAAGGATAAAGCTGCCCTCCGCGCTATGGTGTCTTGGTGCGGAAGCGTTTGCGGGCTGTACCTCACTTGAAGCCGTTGATTTTGACGGCAATGCCGATTTTGACGGTATAGGCTGCTTTGAGGATACAAAGTGGCTGGATACTCCCGTGAACGGAATTGTGCGTTTCGGAAAAACCGTTATCCGCTGCTGCGATACAAATGTAACAATTCCCGCCGATACCGAAAGGGTGACAGCGGAGGCATTTGACGGTGAAAAGAATGATTATATCCTTACCCTTGAGGACGGAATGACCGTTATACCGGAAAAATTCATGGAGAATTGCGCCTGCGTGGGAGAGATTATTATTCCTTATACCGTTGAAAGGATAGAGAGCCGTGCCTTTGCGGGCTGTACGTCGCTGCAAATTGCGGATATTCCGTCATCCTGCGGTTATATAGGCGAGGAGGCCTTTGCGGAGTGCGGTGCGCTTAAAAAAGCGATTGTTCCCGCTGCCGTTGAGAGGATACTTGACAGGACGTTTTTCGGCTGTGTTTCCCTTACGGAGCTTAGCGTTCCCGCAGAAACGGAAATAGACTGCTTCACCGCCTTTGAAGGTGTTCCGGGAGTCGGAAGCGTGTTTACCGTTCAGGACGATATGTACAGCAAGGATAACGCCCTTTATGCGTACAGAGGTAAGAGCGATAACGCCGTTATACCCACGGGGATAACGGAAATCAGACGCCGTGCTTTCAGCGGCTGCACCATAAGCGCGGTTACTATTCCCGAAACGGTTGTAAAGATCGGTAAGGAAGCGTTTACAGGCTGCAACAATATTACTACAATAATAATCCCCAGCTCCGTTTCGGAAATATGCGAGGGTGCGTTTATGCGCTGCGGTGAGCTGCGTTCCGTGACCTTTATGAGAGAGGGGAAAATTTCAGATAAGGTAACGCTTGCACCAAAGGCATTTGCAAGCTGCGGAAATCTTCTTACCATAAGAATACATGAATATGACCCCGCAGACCCCTTTACGGCGGATATAGGCACAGAGGCCTTTAAGGGCGATAACAATCTGGCAGCGGTTAAGCTGACGGAAGCCGCACATATAATAAGCGCTGATGCATTCAAGGGATGTCGTTCACTTTCCGCCGCTGTCTTTTCCGATAAGCTTGAAGTGATAGAGCAATCCGCATTTGAGGGCTGCACACGACTTACCGACGTTGAGCTTCCCGACAGCCTTAAGGTTATGGAAACAATGGCATTTGCGGGCTGCCGCGCACTTAAAACGGTTAAGCTTTCTGCAAAGCTTGAAAGCATATCAAAAAGCTGCTTTGAGGAATGTGAAAAGCTGGTTGCCGTGGATATTCCCTCAAGCGTTAAGGATATCTGCGACAGAGCGTTCAGAAATTGTATTATGATGAAAGAGACTCTTTTCGGAAACGGCGTGGAAACCATAGGTGTTGAAGCCTTTTGCGGCTGTTCAAGTCTTGTGAGCGTTGCTCTGCCGAAGACCGTCAAGGAGGTTAAGGATGGCGCGTTCCGCCACTGCGGCAAGCTCACCGAAATAGACTGCCCCGAAAGCGCAAGGAAAGCGGAGATATATTGATTTTGTAATAAACATAATAAATAATGCGTACACAGAATAAATTGACCCCAAAAAGTTAGACAGAGATTTCAAATAGGATTTATGGAAAGCGACTAAGAGTAATCTTGGTCGCTTTTGTTATGCAGCTGAATGTCTGTATTCAACAGGCGACATACCATCCAGTTTTAACTTGATGCGCTTTGTATTGTACCACTCGATATATGCGTGAAGCTCCG
>MSHL01000018.1 GCA_001941135.1 Ruminococcus sp. Zagget11 | reverse complement strand
CGCCTGTTGAATACAGACATTCAGCTGCATAACAAAAGCGACCAAGATTACTCTTAGTCGCTTTCCATAAATCCTATTTGAAATCTTTGTCAAACTTTTTGGGGTCAATTTATTATGAAATGCTGACCGCTTTTTTGGTGAATAGAAAACGGAAGATAGAAGATAGAGGGAGAAATTAAGAAGCAAGAATAGAACAAGCCACTTTAGTGCTTTAAAGCAGTGGAGTGCAAATGGTGCATTTTTTTGGACTTCTCTCTATATGTTTCAAAAAAAAAAAAAAAAAATAGTTTTTTTTTTTTATATCCCGTGTGCCGTAGTAAGAATTTTTTGCTTTTTTTGCACCAAAATGCCCTCAAACCCTTTCTACAAGCGGATTTGAGGCTGGTGCATTTTTAAAATTTTTTGCACCAAATTTTGCACCAAGCACTCATTTTTTGCACCCGGTCACTTTAAAGCGATAAAGTGTACCTGACATACATTCCCTTATCATGCTACAATTTTTGCCTTGCTTGGTGTAAAATTCATCTTGTTTGGTGCAAATTCCGGTGCAAAACTGACCTACTAAAGTGATAGGCTTTGGAGCTAATAGAAGATAGAAAATAGAAGCAAGAGGATAGAATAACAAGATACGGTACTTTACTTTTGAAGAGTTTTCAATACCGTAACGAGTTCAGTTTTCATCTTCTTTTCTCCAATTTCTATTTTCGAGTAGAGCAGGTTCAATTTCTATCTTCTATTCTCCATTTTCTATTTTCCAAGAGAATAGAAAAAATAAGATACTATACTTTGTTTTTGAAGTGATTTCAATATCGTGAGCGAGTAAGTTTCCATTTTCTATTCTCAAGTAGAATGGTTCAATTCCTATTCCCGTTATTTGTCGGCTATGGCTTGAAATACGTATACCGGTGCATTTTCGGATTAATCTCCGTTTTCTGTCGGCTAAAGCTTGAAATACGATGACGAGTTTGTTTTCGGCAAAATCAAAGATTTTGCGTGAAAACATTGTGGACGCACAGCGTCCACTCGTTTTCACAGTGCCGCACTAAGTTACTTGTTCCGCTTGCGTTCCTGTGTTCTAATCGCTTTAGCTGATTGAGTTTATTTACATGTGCGGCACTTATAGTATGCGTTTGTTTGTTTCGCTATCGCTTTAGCTATTTGGGTTTCCTTACGGTGTAGCACTTGTAATATGCGTTAGCTTGTTTCGCTATGCTTTTTGTGCCTATGGCACAAGTGGACTTTGCCCACACCCACCAAAGGGCTACTCGCCCTTTGGAAACCTCGGCAGGACTGAAAGCCCTGCACCCGGCTTCCTTACGCCGCCCTATGGTGTGGGTGAACAGCGTTCGCAGGTTGACCGACCTAATCTATCCTCTTTTCTCTATTCTCTATCTTCCAGCAGCGCAGGCGGTGGCAGCGGGGACACCCCGCCGGTGGCTGCGGGGACACCCCGCCTTGACTATTTCTTCTAATCCTGCCCCTCCTTTGTATTAATTTGATTTTATTGGGTATAATACCGATGTAACAGATTTTTGAAAATAGAGAATAGAGGCTCTATTTACCTGCTCTATTTTCCTACTTCCATTCTCTATTTTCCAAAAGGAGTAATTTACATGAAAACAAAGGATAAGGTATTCGGGGTGCTGCAAAGAGTGGGACGCTCATTTATGCTCCCTATCGCAATTCTGCCTGTGGCAGGTCTATTGCTGGGAATCGGCAGCTCCTTTACCAATGAAACTACACTGGAAACCTACGGTCTTACGGGAGTAATATACCAAGGCTCGCTCCTGTATACCGTACTGGACGTAATGAGCAGGGCGGGAAGCGCCGTTTTTGACAACTTAGCTCTGCTTTTCGCTATGGGCGTGGCTATCGGAATGGCGAAAAAGGAAAAAGAAGTCGCCGCCCTTTCGGGTGCGGTCGCCTTTCTGGTAATGCATACTACTATTAGCGCATTAATTAACGCAAAAGGCGGCGCAGAGGCAATGCTTGAAAATTCCACCGGATCCGTACTGGGAATAACCACCCTGCAAATGGGCGTGTTCGGCGGAATTATAGTCGGACTGGGCGTAGCCGCACTCCATAACCGCTTTTATAAAATCGAGCTGCCCCAGGTGCTTTCCTTTTTCGGAGGAACACGATTTGTACCGATTATATCCTCACTCACCTATATGCTGGTCGGCGTACTCATGTTCTTTATCTGGCCTGTTATACAAGGCTGGATCTATACACTGGGGGATCTTGTACTTTCCTCCGGCTATGCGGGAACATGGATTTACGGAATTATCGAACGGGCACTTATCCCCTTTGGGCTTCACCATGTGTTCTATATGCCCTTTTGGCAAACGGGATTGGGAGGAAGCGCCGTTATAGACGGCGTTGTGGTTGAGGGCGCACAGAATATCTATTTTGCGGAGCTTGCGTCAAAATCCACAACACACTTCAGCGTTTCAGCTACAAGATTTATGGCAGGAAAATTCCCCTTTATGATTTTCGGACTTCCGGGAGCGGCTCTGGCTATGTACCGCTGTGCGCGCCCCGAAAAGAAAAAGGCGGCGGGAGGACTTCTCCTTTCCGCTTCCCTCACCGCTATGATAACAGGTATAACCGAGCCCCTTGAATTTACCTTTTCTTTGTCGCACCTCTTATGTATGCAGTACACTGCGTTCTTGCGGGACTTTCCTTTATGCTTATGCACATTTTCAATGTGGGAGTGGGAATGACATTCTCGGGAGGTCTTATTGACCTTACCCTTTTCAGCATACTCCAAGGCAATGAGAAAACAAACTGGATTTATATAGTCCTTGTGGGAATAGTTTACTTCTTCCTCTACTATTTTATCTTCGGATTTATGATAAGGAAATTTAATTATGTCACCCCCGGACGTGAAACGGACGATGTGGAAACCAAGCTGTATACACGTTCCGATGTGGATGCAAGGAAAAAAGCGGTCAATGGCAATGATAATAATACACCCTCAGCTGACCCCATAAGCGCGAGCATTACAGCAGGACTGGGAGGCAAGCCCAATATACTTGACTTGGATTGCTGTGCTACACGACTGCGTATAACCGTTGCCGATCCCTCGTTGGTGAATGAAGATGTGCTGAAATCAAGCGGCGCATCGGGTGTAATGAAAAAGGGCAATGGAATACAGGTTATCTATGGCCCAAAGGTATCCGTGGTAAAATCAAGGCTTGAGGATTTTCTTGAATCTTCGGAAAGCGATATTGATACCGTACCCGCAGTGACGGAGCTTGCGGATAAGGACGACAATTACCCCGAGGACGGCGAAAAGACCTCCAAAAGAAATCTTGTGCTATACTCTCCCATAAAGGGAAAAATAATACCCTTGGAGGAGGTAAAGGACGAGGTATTCAGCACGGGAATATTGGGCAGAGGAATAGCCATTGAGCCTGAACAGGGAAAGGTATTTGCGCCCTGTGACGGAGTGATAAGCAGTATACCCGAAACCAATCATGCGGTAGGAATAACCGCCGAAAACGGCATGGAGGTGCTTATTCATGTGGGAATGGACACAGTCAAGCTAAAGGGAAAGCATTTCAAGCGAATAACCGAAGTAGGAAAAGCGGTAAAAACGGGAGATTTGCTTCTCACCTTTGACCTTACCGCGATAAAAGGTGCAGGCTACTCGGTAACAACCCCCATGGTGATAGCCGATTCGGATAATCTTAATCTGACGACCGCCGATGGGCATGTAAACCCGGGAAAAGCGCTGCTAGAAGCAAGAGGATAGAAGCAAGAGGCAAGATATATAAACCGTTACTTTATTTTTGAAATGCTTTCAATGCATCAAACAGGTGAAATTTCTTGCTTCTTGCTTCTTAATCTCTTGCCTCTAGTAGGGCAAGAGGATAGAAGCAAGATTTGAAGTTGGTTGGCTTGCTGACGCTTTTTATGGAATGGTATGTTTGTTTTCGGCTAAAGCTGCGTTATTCGTTGGCTAATGTGCTTCATGGAATAATATGTTTATTTCCGTCAAAATCTCCGATTTATGTCGGCTGAAGCTTGAAATACGGGTACCTGTTTGTTTTCGTCCAAATCTCCGTTTTCCGTTAGATAAAGGTTGAAATACAAATACGAGTGTGTTTTCGGCAAACCTACGGTTTGCGTGAAAACATTGCCGCTGCATTCGCAGCAGCTCGTTTTCACAGTGCCGCACTAAAAGTCGTTCAGCTTGCTTTACTGTTTCACAAACACGTTTGTAACTTGTTATTTCGGAGTGCGGCACTTTTACAGAAGCGTTAATTTATTCTCCTATGTTTATTTGTGCCTACGGCACAAGTGGGCTTTGCCCACACCCACCAAAGGCTACTCGCCTTTGGAAACTCGGCAGGGTTGAGAACCCTGCACCCAACGTCTCCCGCCGCCCTATATTGTCAGTTATTGCCCTACTTCTTATACCGACAGTTAGCTGTCGGGCAAGTACTTGCGCAATTCAAGTTCGTCTAAAGGCGACGGGAGGCGGTGGCTGCGGGGACACCCCGCCCCTGCACCCGCCGTCTCCCGCCGCCCTTAATCGTTCCCTATTGCTTTTCTTTATTGACCGACATTGGTTGTCAGTTTACATGTTAAGGAGCTTAATATGAACCCAAATAATAATAGTTCTTTCCCCAATACTACTAATTTTATCAATGTTCCCCTTGAAAAGGATTTGGACAGCAATGTACAGAACGTCAGGAATATTCTCGGCAATTCCTCCGATTTGCTGGTGAATACCCCTATAATATGCGGCGTTCGTACCGCCGTTATCTGCTTTGAGGGAATGGTTTCCGGCTACGACACACTAAAGCTTGTCACAGAGTCGCTGATAGAGATCGATTTACCTAATCCATCACCCCTTGACCTGGAGCGGCATATTAAAAACAAGCTTATCCTCTCGGTCGATACCGTTGAAGCAAGTAATTACGGGGATATTATGCAGCGTGTCATGAGCGGCTTTGTAATACTGTTCATTGACGGGATTTCAACCGCCATGTGCTTCGGTATTCAAGGCTACAGTGTAAGAGGTATTGACGAGCCCTCCTCCGAGGGGAATATCCGTGGCTCTCATGAGGGCTTTGTGGAAACCGTTCGCACCAATATGTCACTTATTCGCCGACGTATGAAGTCCCCTGTACTGCAATTCAAGCTCTTTTCCGTGACACAGCTTAGCAATGTGGACGTGATAGTATGCTACATGGCGGACAGAGTGCCCAAGTCCCTAATAAAGGATATTTGCGCTAAGCTTAAAAATATGCCCCTGGAAACAATTTTAGGCAGCGGATATGTTGAACCCTTTCTCACCGGTGAAAAGCCTACGGTTTTTTCGGGAATATCCGTCACCGAACGTCCCGATGTCATGTGCGCAAAGCTCCTTGAGGGACGCGTGGGTGTGCTGATTGAGGGAACTCCCTTTGCACTGGTTATGCCCTCACTGTTCACGGAGAATTTCCAGACACTGGACGATTATAATTTCCGCCCCTTTTATGCGGTCTTTCTCCGATATATTCGTTATATAGCCTTTTTTCTCGCCATATTCTTCCCCGCAATCTATGTAGCAGCTTCGCTCTATCACCCCGAAATGTTTGAAAACCGTTTACTGTACAATTTAGCGGTTGCCGAGGAGGGCGCGCCTCTACATCTGATGTGGGAGGCGGTTATAGTGCTGGTATTTTACGAGATAATCCGGGAAGCGGGAGTGCGGCTGCCCAAAATAGTGGGCGGTGCTGTTTCCATTGTGGGTGGACTGATTATCGGCGATGCGGCTGTTTCAGCGGGAGTTATTTCCAACCCAATGCTCCTTGTATGTGCAATTGCCGTTACCGCTTCTTTCGTAATACCCTCCCTCAATCAGCAAATAACCATATTCCGCTTTGCGGCTGTTATAATAGGGGGACTGTGCGGACTTTTCGGAATAGGGCTTTTATCCGCTTTTCTTATGCTGAATATATGTGCGGCGGAAAGCTACGGCGTACCTGTAATGGCGCCGATTTCACCCTTTACCCCAAGGGCGATGGGCGATGTTGCCGTAAGGCTGGGATTTAGGAAAATGGCTGTACGCAGCTTTACCGTGGAAAAGCTGAACGGTGCGGATATGGAAAATGCCGCCGAAAGGGAGAATGTCAATGAACAATAACAAAACAAGGGAAATAAGCGTTTCGCAGATAATTATAATCCTAACGCTGTTTTCTGTACTCAACTGTGTGCTGTTTACCGACACCCGGGCGGCTTTAAGCAATATGCTTATTTATCTTGCAATGGGTACACTGGCAATTTCCCTGCTCCTTATACCGAATATATTTGTAAGCCGTGAACAGGGCGGCGTGATTGGTGTAATCAAAGGGCATACAAAAAGCATTGCTTTGATTGCGGCACTTCTCTACGCCATATATCTTTCCGCTGTGGCGGGAGAATATCTTTCACGATTTTCCGATTTTGCGTTTGTAAACTATTTCAACGAGGGCAATCCCTATATCTGCACCCTGCTTTTGGCGGCGGTGTGCCTTTACGGTGCATATTCGGGTGAAAAGTCAATTTGCCGCACAGGAACGCTTTTGCTCATATATGCCGCTGTGCTGACTGTACTACTGGCGATATTTTCCTGCAAAGATATAGCTTCCTACAAACCCACACAGGTATTCACCTCCGACCCCGATTCCTCTGTAATTATGGGCATAAGTGCAGGGGCGGTGGTTCTCTGTGTTCTCCCGAATATTCAGGGTGGGAAAAAGCGGCTGTGTGCCTCGGTTTACGGCTCTGTGGCTGCAATGTTCGCCGCCGCTGTCATACTGATTTCGGCGGTATGTATGATACTTGGCAGCGGACGGGGTATAAGCGATTACCCCATTTATGATGCGGTAATATATGGTATGAGGAATATCACCATACGCTGTGACGGAGCATTTTTCCTCCTTTGGACTATAATAGCCGTGGCGGTAATTTCACTTCTTCTCTCGGCAGCGAGCGGGGCTGTGAAAACCATTTTCCCAAAGGCAAAATTCATAGAGGCGGGAGTAACGGCGGCGGCGGTGATTTTGTCACTTCTCCCCGACGCTCTTTCCGCAGACAGCCTTGGAATACTGAATTTCGCCACACTTTTCGTACTGGTTTTCCTTATTCCCTTGATTTCCGCACTTCTTTCGGCAAAAAAGAATTAAGAAAAAAGTGAAGTGCTCCCCTTTTGTTAGACAATGTGGTATAATATAAATATACCAATTAAAAGTCTAATGAAAGGGGATATTTTTATGCCTAAAGGAAAGCCAAACAAAAGGTATACACCAGAATTTAAAATCATGGTTGTAGAAACAATGCAAAAGGAAAAACCGAGCTACAAAGAAATAGAGAGAAGATTTGAATTGCCGCACAGACGAGCCGCCGATTGGGAACGAATCTACCTTGAAGAAGGAAAAGAAGGACTCTATGTTGAAAGAAGAGGACGAAAGTCAACGGGACGCCCTCCAAAACTGAAGAAAGAGGTGGAG
>MSHL01000017.1 GCA_001941135.1 Ruminococcus sp. Zagget11 | reverse complement strand
TCTAACTTTTTGGGGTCAATTTAGAATACTGGGTACAATGGATGCTCTTGCAAAAAGAGTATTTGTATTGGTCAGCACCGAAGGCTTTCTTTTTGTTTTTTGTCTGCTCTCAGGCATTTTTTCTTTTTGACGCTCATAATAAGACACCCTTTTGGAGAATGGATAATTGAAGATTGAGGATAGAAAAATAAAACGCGACTTTATACTTGAAATGCTCTATTAGAGGATAGAAAATAGAAGCAAGAAAATAGAGGAGTAATGAACAGTTACTTTATTTTTGAAAAGCTTTTATTACCCGTAACCACATTATACAACATATTTTTTTAAAAATCTATAACTGTACCAAACTGTAACCGAAATTTAACCGATTCTATTATAGGCAAGAGGATTAGAATTGAGAAGCAAGAATTACAAGATATGTTACTTTACTTTTGAAATGCTTTTCTTTTAACTGACAAGTAATATTTTCATCTCCTCCCAATCCCGACTATATAAAAACTCCGTTGCTTGTCGGATAAAGCTTAAAATATGGTAACAATTTCGTTTTTAGCAAAATCTCCGATTTTGCGTGAAAACATTGCAGTTGCATTCGCAACTGCTCGTTTTCAAGCAATACCAACGGTTTTACATGCCGCATTACCATAGGTCGTTCAGCTTGCGTTACTATGTTACAAACACGTTTTATGCTATTATTTCCACAGTGCGGCACTTTCACAAAAGCGATAATTTACGTTTCTATGTTTATTTGTGCCTACGGCACAAGTGGGCGTTGCCCACACCCACTTAAGGGCTACTCGCCCTTAAGAATCCTCGGCAGGACTGCGGCCCTGCACCCGGCTTTCTTACGTCGCCCTTTATCGTTCACTATTACCCTACTTTATTGACTGCCTGTCAATTACCCACTATCCTCTACCCACTAACCACTCTATCCTCTATCCTCTATCCTCCAAGTAGCATTTTGCCCAAAAATAGTGGGGGTTTCATAACTTTTATCACAAAATTTTTACTTGTGCTTTAAATTTATTCAAAAACCCTTGACAAATGCCAAAATAACGTGTAAAATAATCTTATAAAGTTGTTTGTATCCGGAAGGAGTATGCCTGCTTGAGCGTCAGGAAAGGTCTTGTATTTTCCGATGAGGGGAATATGTCCGATTACAGCGATGAAGAGCTTGTCCGCAAATTCAAAGCTTCCGACAGAAACGAGGTCTATATCAGCGAGCTTATTTACCGCTATTACGGTATGATAAAGGGAAGAGCGGCTGTTTTGGGGCGCGGTACCCTTAATACCGAGGATCTTGTTCAGGAAGGGCTTATGGGCTTTTTCAGTGCCGTCAGAAGCTATGATTCCCAAAAGGGCGTGCCTTTTTCGTCTTTCGCTTATACCTGCGTTGTCAACCGCATATGCAATGCCGCCCAGAGGTTTTCGGGTGTGATGCGTTCTCCCGACAGGGAAAACGGTCAGTCCCTTGAGGACGGTGTCAGCGATGATACCTATGTACCGGAAAAGGTCTTCATGGAGCGTGAAACCTTTACCGAGCTGCGGAAAATCCTCACCGACAGGGAATATGATGTTCTTTATCTGTTTATGGCGGAAATGTCCTACAAGGATATTGCCGCAAGACTGGGAATATCCGTGAAAGCTGTGGATAACGCTATCCAGCGTATACGCAAAAAGCTTCGCAGCATTTACTCGTGCGATACAGGCAGCGATACGACCGATAAGTCGTAGATAATATATGGCCAAGTAGCTTAATCTCAGAGCGTTGTTTATCAAAGGTGTCGGTGTAAATCCGTCCTCAGGTCTAAAATCTTTTTTATTTAAGCGAGGGAAAATCAAATGTACGAAGACAAAACTTTAGTCTGCAAAGATTGTGGACAGGAATTCATCTTCACTGCCGGCGAGCAGGAGTTCTATGCTGAAAAGGGCTTTGAGAACGAGCCTCAGAGATGTAAGAGCTGCCGTAACGCAAGAAAGAACGGTTCAAGACCGGAGCGTGAAATGTTTGAAGCTACCTGTGCATCCTGCGGCGGTGTTGCAAGGGTTCCTTTCAGACCCAGAGATGACCGTCCCGTTTACTGCAGTGAGTGCTTTGCAAAGATGAAATAAAAGCAGAAAGAGCGTTAACAGAAGCAGGAGGATAGAGTGATTGGCAGACAATGCTAAGGCTTATATCAGCCCTAACGCTTAACGCCGAACACTAATATCTTGCCCCTATCAGTGCAATATTGTGCCTCTGTGCCCTCTTTGGCACGGAGGTCTTTTTCTGCTTGAGGGAACAAAATTGAGAATATTCCGAAGTATTACATTCAAAATAAGAGTCGCTGTGGTTATACCGCTGCTTATGCTGGGCGCTGTATTGACGGCAGCAGGCTCCCTTTTCGCCTATTCCATTACGAAAAACGACATCATAGAGGAGTTGGAAAATACCGCATATACACTAAAAAATCTCTATGACGTTGACGGTGGAATTTATTTCAAGGATAACAGGGCATATTGCGGCGGCACAGCCATAAACAATGACCTTTTTATTGAAAAGACAAGACTTATTTCATCGACTGATACCCTTGATTTTACGGTATTCAGCGGAAATATCCGTGTGCTTACAACCCTCACCGATGATGAGGGAAGCTATGTTTTGGGGACGAGCGCGCCCGATATTGTTGCCGAAAAGGTTTTGGGCGGCGATAAGAACTTCAGTGACTTGAATTTAACGGTCAATGACGCCCAATATGTAGCCTATTATATACCGATTTATGATACGGATAATAGCATTATTGGCATGATTTTTACGGGTATGCCTCTCAGCAGTGCAAAAAGCAATATGGTGCGTTCAACCATAATTTTTGTATTGATATCCGCGGCGGTAATATTTTTTGCGGCACTTGCCTCGGGTGTACTGTCTAAGCATATTACCGATGCTCTCCACAGGATTTCCGAATTTACGGCGGTTGTAGCCTCAGGCGATTTTTCTGCCTCACTTCCTCGGAAGCTGCTGAACAAATCGGACGAGATAGGCGAGCTTGCCAAAAACTCCTCACAGCTCTCCGCCTCTCTGCAAAAGCTTGTGGAAAACGATGCTCTTACAGGTCTGTTGAACCGCAGAAGCGCAATCAAGGTGCTGAACGAGTGCAATACGGGTTCGGAGGATTTTTGCCTTATGATGGGCGATATAGATAATCTCAAGAAAATCAACGATACATACGGACACCTTTGCGGCGATGCGGTACTAAAGGGAATTGCGGAAATAATGCTTAATCACTGCGCAAAAAACAACGCCTCGGCAGTACGTGAAGTGCTCCCCTTTTGTTAG
>MSHL01000016.1 GCA_001941135.1 Ruminococcus sp. Zagget11 | reverse complement strand
CAATCGTTTTCAACCCTCGAAAAGCACTTACTGAGAGGGTTGAGAAATGATTTAATCAGCGGTTCATTAACCGCCGCCCACAAAGGATAGAATTTCAATTTTGTCCGAGGGGGAAATAATCGTTGTTTCCGTAAGCCCCTTGGGGAGCATTTCACCGTTCAGTTCGATTACAACCCTGTCCTTGCGGTATTCATTTTGTGAAAGGTACTGCGCAATGGTAAGACCATCGGCAGCACAGTCGTCCTTTCCGTTAATATAAGCCATTCTAACACCTCCGATAAAAAAAGGCACACGAAAGCAGACACCCTTGGTGGTGTCCCCCTTCGTATGCCAACGAGAACGTATTTGATATTAATATTATAGCATATTTATTTTGCCCTGTCAAGGGAATTTGAGTGGTATTTATTGGCTTTGTATCGCCCATAATCCCATCCGCCGAATAGTACAAGGAAGATGTTTAATAATAGCATTTTCAACCCTTAACGGCAGGGAAGCATTTTCGTAATTTCAGCCGCAACATCGGGGTGATTCATGGTGTAGATATGAATGTGGCTGAAGCCGTTTGCCATAAGGTCGATAATCTGCTCTGCGGCATAGACTATTCCCGCCTGCTTCATGGATTCGGGATTATCACCGAAATGGTCCATTATCCTGTAGAATTTTTTCGGTACCGTGGCGTTGGAAAGCTCCAATGTCCGTTTCATTTGATTTGCATTGGTAATAGGCATTATCCCCGCAATTATGGGGATATTTATCCCTTTTATCTGACAGCGTTCACAGAAGTCGAAGAATATGCTGTTGTCAAAAAACATCTGTGTAGTCAGGAAGGATAATCCGCAGTCTGCTTTTTCTTTAAGGTGCTCCATATCCTCCACACGGTTACCGCTTTCGGGGTGCATTTCGGGATAGCAGGCGCCGCCGATACAAAAATCACCCACATCGTTAATTTCCTCAATCAGCTGATAAGCGTACTTGAAATGCAATTCATCGGGAAAATCAAAATCCTTGGGTATGTCTCCCCGCAGTGCAAGAATGTTTTCAATGTGGTTTTCCTTTAACCCCTCAAGCACGCTGTGTATCTTGTCCTTGGTTGAGGTAAGGCAGGTAAGGTGGGACAGGGGAACAATACCGCTGTCCTTGATTTCCTTGGCAATTTCCATTGTAAAGCCCGCACCGCTGCCCGATGCACCGTATGTAACGCTCATAAAGTCGGGGGAGGACTTAGCCATTTCCCTGACAACCGCTTTTGTCCCGTCAATTTTATCCCACTGCTTTGGAGGGAATACCTCAAAGGAAACGGTGGTTTCTCTTTCCTTAAGCAGGTCGCTTATTTTCATTGTCCGATACCTCTTTCACTTTCGGCTCTTATCTCCCTTGCAGCCTGTACAAGATTGTTAAGGCTCTTTACGGTTTCCGTTTCTCCTCGTGTTTTAAGTCCGCAGTCGGGATTTATCCAAAGCTTTTCCCTGCCTACTTTTTTCAGCATTTCCCTTACCGCAGCTTTTATTTCCTCAACAGAGGGTACTCTTGGAGAATGTATATCGTACACTCCCGGACCTACTTTGGTTTTGAAGTTATTTTCCTTGAGCGAATCCAGAATCAGCAGATCGGAGCGTGATGCCTCAAATGTGATAATGTCCGCATCCATGTCGTCTATTGCGGGGATAATATCGGTAAATTCACTGTAGCACATATGTGTGTGAATTTGTGTTTCGGGCTTTACACCGCTGTGAACCAAACGGAATGCGGGAATTGCCCAGTCGAGATATTCACTGTACCAATCGGATTTACGCAGTGGCAGCTTTTCGCGCAGTGCCGCCTCGTCTACTTGGATTATCCTGATACCGTTCGATTCCAAATCCAATACCTCGTCCCGAATTGCAAGGGCAATCTGATAGGTGCTTTCCCTGATGGATATATCCTCACGGGGGAAAGACCAGTTGAGAATGGTAACAGGTCCTGTAAGCATACCCTTCATAGGCTTTTCCGTAAGGCTTTGGGTATAAACCGACCATTCCACGGTCATTGCCCTTTCCCTTGAAACATCGCCCCATATAATTGGCGGCTTTACGCAGCGTGTGCCGTAGGACTGAACCCATGCCTTTTCGGTAAAGAGAAAGCCTTTCAGCTGTTCGCCGAAATATTCAACCATATCGTTTCGTTCATATTCGCCGTGAACGAGAACATCCAGTCCGATTTTCTCCTGAAGTGCGACACATTCCCTGATTTTTTCCCGATTGAACTGCTTGTGCTCCTCTTCGGAAGTATCACCATTTTTCCATGCCCTGCGGTTCGCCTTGACATCGGCTGTTTGAGGGAATGAGCCTATTGTGGTTGTGGGGAAAAGGGGGAGATTCAGCGAGGATTTCTGCACAGCCTCTCTTTCCTCAAATGCAGGCAGGCGTATAAAATCCTCCTCCTTGATCTGTGAAACCCTTTTCTGTACGGCGCTGTCGGAGGAGTCTGCTCTTTCCTCAGCAAAAAGGGACTTATTTTCCTTAAATGTTTCCTCATCTTCATATGAGGTAATATCCGCCAGCAGCTTTAAATCCGCCAGCTCTCCAAGCTTTTCCTCCGCAAAGGCGAAATGGCGGGTGTACTTTTCCGACAGCAGGCTTTCGTTTTTCAGTGTATAGGGAACGTGGAGGAGGGAGCAGGATGTGCTTATAACCACGTTGTACTCGGAAAGCTCACGGAGCAAGGAAAGGGTTTTACCGTAGTTATTCCTCCAGATATTCTTACCGTTGACAACTCCCGCAAACAGCAGCTTTTCAGAGGGAAATCCCTGTTCCTTTACAAGGGAGAGAGCTTTTCTGCCCTCAATAAAGTCAAGTCCCACACCGTCAAAGTCCATTCCGATAAGCCTTGAATAAATATCCCTCACATCTCCGAAATAGGTTTGCAGGAGGATTTTTACATCGCCCTTTGAGGACAGTATACGGCTGTAAAGGTATTCAAACAGTGCAATATCCTTTTCGTCCAAATCATGCACCAGGTACGGTTCATCAAGCTGAACCCACCGGGCACCGATTTTACCAAGCTGCTCGATAAGGGAGGAATATGCCGCTATAAGGCTGTCGGCAAAGTCATCGGCTTTCCTTTCACCGGTAAAGCGGGACAGCTTCAGCAGCGTGAAAATTCCGATAATCACGGGCTTTGTTTTCACTCCAAGTGCCTTTGCCTCGGAAAATTCCTCAAGGGGCTTGCTGCCTGCAAGTCGTATTTCGGTTGAATCTTCAATTTCAGGCACCATGTAATGATAGTTGGTATTGAACCATTTTTTCATGGCAAGTGCCTTTACATCGCCTTTTCCCCCCTGATAGCCTCTTGCCATAGCAAAGTAGGTTTCAAGCGGAGTAAGTCCCATATTCACGTATCTTTCGGGAATAATATTGAATAGTACCGCCGTGTCCAAAAGGTTGTCATAAAAGGAAAAATCGTTGGAGGGGATAAAGTCAAGACCGCTGTCCTTCAGGGTAAGCCATTGCTTTTTGCGTATTTCCCTTGCGGTAATTTCAAGCTGTTCCTCGGTTATTTCCTTTCTGAAATACTTTTCCGTTTCAAATTTAAGCTCCCGCAGAGCGCCTACTCGTGGGTAGCCAATGATTGATGTTTTCATAAATTTCACCTACTGTAATAAAATAAATAATTCCTGCTGTAATCAGCTTACAAAGTAATTATAGCATTAAAGTAGGCATTTGTATAATACTTATAATCAACGGTTTGACATAGTTTTAAACTATATCAAACAAATAATAATTACAGGTCACAGGTCGCAGGTCACAGATCAACGGTGTATTTTTCAAGCAGCTCGATATAGCGTTTTCCATAGCGGCTTAAGGGATAATCCTTTCTTGTAACAATCCCCACGCACATAGCTGCGTTTTGGGGGACGGACAAGGGCTTTGCGATAATATTGCTTCCGTTAAACTCCTCGCTGATAATACCGGAGCTTACGATGTAGCCGTTAAGACCTATAACTAAGTTGAATAGAGTTGCTCTGTCGCGAACCTTAATATTCTTTTGCCGTTCAACGGTGCTGAGAATTTCCTCGGAAAAGTAGAAGGAATTGTGACTGCCCTGCTCAAAGGACAGATAAGGGTATTCCCGCAAGTCCTCAAGGGAAATAACGCTTTTGTCCGCCAGGGGGTGTGTACTGCTGATAAATACATGGGGCTTTGCGGTAAAGAGTTCCCTAAAAGAAAGCTGACTGCTTTTCAGCATACGCATAATTACTGCCCTGTTTTCCTCCGACAGAAACAATACTCCTATCTCGCTTACCAGCCTGCTTACATCGTCGATAATTTCAAATGTCTGCGTTTCCCGAAGAGTGAAGTCGTAGGAGTCACAGTCATTTTCCCGAATAAGCTCCACAAATGCGCTTACCGCAAAGGAATAGTGCTGTGCGGAAACGGAGAAAATCGGACTGCGCCTGACCGTACCCTTATACCTTTCCTCCAGCATATTCGTCTGCTCCAATACCTGTCTTGCGTAGGCTAAAAACTCATTTCCCGCCGCGGAAACAACAACGCCCTTATTGGTGCGGTCAAAAATGGTAATCTGCATTTCCTGTTCAAGTTCCTTAACCGAGTTGGTAAGGCTTGGCTGAGAGATAAACAGCTCCTTTGCCGCCTCGCTGATAGTACCCTTTTCCGCAATTTTAACAACATATTTCAGCTGCTGAAGCGTCACGATAAATTCTCCTTTCATATATAAAAATACGCTTGGAAAGGTAATTTCCAAGCGTAAAGAAGTGCCGCTAACCGGACTTGAACCGGTACGGATTTTACTCCGAGGGATTTTAAGTCCCTTGTGTCTGCCTATTCCACCACAGCGGCGTACAAGCAAGCAACGGGAATCGAACCCGCATCCTCAGCTTGGGAAGCTGATATAATAACCATTATACTATGCCTGCAGCTTGCCCGCAATAACGAGCTTACTAAATCCAACGGTAAAATTATATCACAATTTTCCGCAGTTGTCAATCCTTTTCCGAAATTGTTATTTATTTACATATCAAGAAGTGCCACAGGTGCGTAAAACAGAAATTCAAGCTTTGTGCTGTGATAAAGATTAAGATAAAATCAAAAAAACCCGCAAACGGCTTAATAAAGTCATTTGCGGATTTATAGGTATTGGTGCGAGTAATGGGACTTGAACCCATACGTCATACGACACACGCCCCTCAAACGTGCCTGTCTGCCTATTCCAGCACACTCGCATTGTTATTTATTGACTCTCGGTCAATCAACTATTATAGTATACCACGATAAATCCCATTTGTCAAGCATTTTTTTAGAATAAATTTGTTAAATAAAATACGATTTTATGTGAACAAGCAGGTACCCGTGCAGCGGTATTTCCCGAAAAAAATTTTTTATCTCGGTCAAAGCGGCTTATTATATATGTTTGACAGTTTTTGACCGACTTTTTTTACACTATTTGCTCTTGACAAGCTAATCGGCAGCTGTTATAATATAAACACAATATATTGAATAATATTTTGAGATAAACCACTATATATTGTGGCCGTTTAATCAAAGGGAGAGTGCCATAAATATGAAGATAATCAAGAGAAGCGGGGCTGAAAACACTTTTGACGGAATGAAGATTGTTCACGCCATTCAAAAGGCTAATATTACCGTTGAAGAAAATCTGCGTCTTAGCGAAGATGAAATTAACCGCATTGCCAATGATATTGAGGAGCACTGCAAGTCCGTAAATCGCACGGTTGATGTGGAAACAATTCAGGACTGGGTCGAAATGGAGATAATGCGCCATGGCAAGTATCTTGTTGCCAAGCATTATATTACCTATCGTTACGAGCGTTCGATTGTTCGTCAGGCAAATACCACAGACAAGCAAATCCTTTCCCTGCTTAACTTTGAAAACGAGGAGGTAAAGCAGGAAAATTCAAATAAAAATCCTACCGTAAATTCCGTGCAGAGAGATTACATGGCAGGTGAGGTAAGCAAGGATATTACCCGCCGCTTCCTTCTTCCCGATGATATTGTGGAGGCTCATGAAAAGGGGATTATCCATTTCCATGATTCCGACTATTTTGCACAGCATATGCACAACTGCTGCCTTGTAAATCTCGAGGATATGCTCCAGAACGGCACTGTTATAAGTGAGGTTATGATTGAAAAGCCCCACAGCTTTTCTACTGCCTGCAACATCGCAACCCAGTCTATCGCACAGATAGCATCGTCACAGTACGGAGGGCAGAGTATCACACTTTCCCACTTGGCGCCCTTTGTGCAGATTTCCCGTGAAAAATTCCGCCGTGAGGTAAGGAATGAGTTTCTGAAGGAAAATCTTGAGGGCGATGAGGAGCTTATCAACAAGATTGCGGAAATGCGCGTTAAATCCGAGATTAAACAGGGCGTACAGATGATACAGTATCAGGTCATTACCCTTATGACCACCAACGGACAAGCTCCCTTTGTCACCGTTTTCATGTATCTTAATGAGGTTCCCGAGGGACAGACCAGGGACGACCTTGCGGCTATTATCGAGGAAATGCTGAAACAGCGTATCCAAGGTGTCAAGAACGAAAAGGGCGTTTATATTACCCCTGCTTTCCCCAAGCTTATATATGTGCTTTCCGACAATAATATTGAGGAGGGCTCAAAGTATTACTATTTAACCAAGCTTGCGGCTCAGTGTACCGCAAAAAGACTTGTTCCCGACTATATTTCCGAGAAAATAATGCTTAAGCTTAAGGACGGAAATTGCTATCCCTGTATGGGTTGCCGTTCTTTCCTTACGGTGTATCATGATGAGGAGGGCAAGCCTAAGTTTTACGGCAGATTTAATCAGGGCGTTGTTACCATTAACCTTGTGGATGTTGCCTGCTCATCGGGCAGAGATATGGATAAATTCTGGAAGATTTTCGATGAACGTCTGGAGCTTTGCTACCGTGCCCTTATGATACGTCACAAAAGACTTTTGGGTACAACCTCGGACGTTGCGCCTATCCTCTGGCAGCACGGTGCCCTTGCCCGCCTTAAAAAGGGCGAAACCATCGATAAGCTGCTGTTTAACGGCTATTCAACCATATCCTTGGGATATGCGGGGCTTTGCGAGTGTACAAAATATATGACCGGTCACCCTCATACCAACCCCGAATCCACACCCTTTGCGCTTCAGGTAATGCAGCATATGAACGACAAGTGCGCAGAGTGGAAAGCTAAGGAGCATATAGATTTCAGCCTTTACGGTACGCCCCTCGAATCCACTACCTATAAATTTGCCCGCTGTCTGCAGGAGCGCTTCGGAATAATCGAGGGCGTTACCGACGCCAATTATATCACCAACAGCTATCATGTAAATGTAAAGGAAAATATAGATGCATTCTCCAAGCTCAGCTTTGAGGCGCAGTTCCAGCAGCTTTCCCCCGGAGGGGCAATAAGCTATGTCGAGGTGCCCAATATGCAGGATAATATCGATGCGGTGCTTGCGGTTATGCATCATATTTACGACAATATCATGTATGCGGAGCTTAACACAAAGAGCGATTATTGCCAAGTTTGCGGATATGACGGTGAGATACAGATTGTTGAGGACGACGGCAAGCTGGTTTGGGAGTGTCCCAAGTGCGGCAACCGTGATGAAAGCAAGCTGAACGTTGCAAGACGCACCTGTGGGTATATCGGAACTCAGTTTTGGAATCAGGGGAGAACCCAAGAGATAAGGAACAGAGTGCTACATCTGTAATGGATGCAGCTGACCATGTCACCGAAAGGCGGTAATGTATGTATTATTCCGAGATAAAAAACTGCGATATAGCCAACGGTGAGGGAGTGCGCGTAACACTGTTCGTTTCGGGCTGCACACACAGGTGTAAAGGCTGCTTTAATGAAATGACATGGGATTTTAATTTTGGCAAGCCCTTTGATGAGATTGCCGAAAATGCTGTTATAGATATGCTGAAGCCGGATTATATAAGCGGTCTTACCCTGCTTGGGGGCGAGCCTATGGAAGCCGTAAACCAACGGGCGCTGCTGCCGTTTATCAAGAGAGTGAAAAGCATTTATCCCAATAAAACCGTTTGGTGCTACACGGGCTATACACTGGAAAGGGATCTGCTGGGCAGCAGCAGAGCAAGGTGCGATGTTACAGATGAGCTGCTGCCCTGCATAGATGTGATAGTGGACGGAGAATTTATTCTGGCACAGAAAAATATTTCCCTTAGATTCAGAGGCTCGGAAAATCAGCGTATTTTTCGCCGCATCGGAGAGGTTTGGCAGCCCGCGCCCGATCTTATGACGAGATGATTTTCCATGTCTTGTACAGAACAGAATTAGTTTATGATAAGAATAAAAATTTACAAAGTAAAGGTATAGGAAATAGAATGAATGGTGTCAGTTTATATACATAATGCAATTAATGTAATGAGGTATATTAGTCAATTTGATAATACAATAAAGGGCTTAATATGATTGAGGTGTGATACATGGGCAGTTGGGGAACAGGCTTGTGGGATTCGGATACGGCGATGGACATAAAGGAAGATTATTCGATCTGTCTGCGATACAGTTATGATGATGAAGATGCTTTACAGCGATTCATGCATCGCAATGAAAAAATATCATCAGATAGTGACGACGGACCTATTGCTGTAATGATACTGGCGAAACAAATGTGGCAAAACGGCAGATTGACGAAAGAAGTAAAACAAATGGCTTTTATGGCTGTGGAAAATGATTTAAAAAATTGGGAATACGGTGATCCGGCTTCGTATAAGAAGCGGAAAAAGCAATTGGACAAGTATTTGAGCAGTCTTAATTCGGAACAGCCTGCGCCGAAAAATATAAAGAGAATGAAACCCTTTGAAAATCATTGGGTAAAGGGAGATGTTCTGGCAGTAAGGTATAAAGGCAGATGTAAATTAACAGAGTGTGAGGGGCAAGCCTCTCAAATATATACAGGCGGTTATATTCTGCTGATATTTGATAGAATGAAAGGTGAAAATCCGATATTTTATACTTTGTTTGCTCCTGTAAATGATGTGTATGCCGGAATGGATATATCGGAATTTCCATATATACAGTATTGCAGGAGAATTGGTTTGAACGATGAGATGGTATATAGAGCTGAATTGATGATATATGGCGAAAATCAGAAAAAGAAAATGAAGTTCTTGGGTAATTATTCATATCAGCCGCCTGCAAACGATGATAAAGAAATGACATACCTTTATCCTTTTGATGTATTTGTTCCCTATGCAGTCAGTGCATATTTTTACGTGAATAGGCGTTATATTGAAGCAAAGCAATTGCCGCCGCTATGACTTGTCAAGCGTATAAAAGCCCCTGTCGGAGTGTTTTGCTCCGAAAGCCGTGAAATCGGAGGAAAATGGCGGTGGAAAAATTCGGGATTACCGAAAAGGAAAGCCTCAATACGGGACACAGACAGCGTATGGAGAATTTCCAACACTCCCCTTGAAAAGC
>MSHL01000015.1 GCA_001941135.1 Ruminococcus sp. Zagget11 | reverse complement strand
GGTAGATTCGTTCCCAATCGGCGGCTCGTCTGTGCGGCAATTTAAATCTTCTCTCTATTTCTTTGTAGCTCAGTTTTTCCTTTTGCATTGTTTCTACAACCATGATTTTAAATTCTGGTGTATACCTTTTGTTTGGCTTTCCTTTAGGCATAAAAATATCCCCTTTCATTAGACTTTTAATTGGTATATTTATATTATACCACATTGTCTAACAAAAGGGGAGCACTTCAGTCTGCACCCGCCGACCTTTTGTTATCTGTGCAATGCGGTGTTTTGTTGACCGCTTTTAACGATATGACATACATCCTTTATATGGTGACAAGTAGGCTTTCGGCAAACCTACGGTTTGCGTGAACGCATTGTCGCTGCATTCGCAGCAGCTCGCGTTCACAGTGCCGCACTATAGGATGTTCACAACTGTTTTACGTTCGCAAACACATTTGTAACTTGTTTTTCCGTTGTGCGGCACTTCACAAAAGCGTTTATTTACGTTCCTATGTTTATTTGTGCCTACGGCACAAGTGGGCTCTGCCCACACCCGCTTAGGGCTACTCGCCCTAAGGACCTCGGCAGGATCGCGGCCCTGCACCCACCGTCTTCCGCCGACCTTTATTGCTACGAAATGCAGTGGTTTGTTGACCAACAGTCAATCATCGGCAAACAACCGTAGCAATTCAAGAATACATGAGCATATGAGGTAATTAATTATGAGTATTTATCTTTCAATCGGAGGTATCGATTTAAGCGGATTTCTTACCGAAAATGATTATTCCGCCAAAATCGTTCCAACTTATGACGAGGAAAATTCCTTTGTGAATATCTACGGCATTACCGTTCACGATCTGACCGGATTTAATGTCACTTTAAATGCAAAGCTTTACGAGGTGGATAACGATACCGCCTGCGCACTGTCTTCTCTTATGCAGCAGGAGTCGGTTTCCGTGCAGTATTCTTCACCCGATCTCAATGAGAGCAGCTTTGAACCCCGCGGTATTTCCCTTTCACTGGAATGTGTGATAGATGAGGTTAAGTATTGGACGGTTGAAATTGAGCTGTATGCGGAAATTGCATACAGCGGTCTTTAGCAGAGCCAAATATAATATCTCTATAAGGGCTTATTCCTTTACGGGGGATGATATTATTTCCATGCAGCTTGTGCGCAGCGCAGATCCTCTTCCCATAAAGGGAATAGTTAAATCGGAGCTTACCCTTGTACTTAATACAAGTACCGTTTTCGATCCAAATTCGGCTGTGAAAATATCCGTTTCGGGCGCTTACAGTATGAACTTCGCCACTCACTATATCAGCAAAATTTCCCGTAAGGGCAACAGGCTAACCATTAAGGCTCTCGATCGCATGAAGCGTCTTGACTGCGATTTTGACGACAGTACCTACAATCGTTCTGATGAACCCTTTAATACATCTCTTGTTATCGCCAATCTTGCAAATCAAGCGGGGCTTGACGGAGTATTGGGAAGTATGTCAGCCGTTACTACCTTATATTATGACGAGATTCACAATAAAACCTGCCGCGAAATTCTTGACCTTATTTCCGAAAATGAAGTGGGTGTGTGGTACTGCACCAATGACAATAACCTTAGGTTTCAGCCCTTTTGCACAGTTATCACAGCAAATGCGGCAAATATGAATAATACATCCGCTCTGTATCTTCACTCCGTAAAGGGACCCTTTGAGGGACTGTGCGCCGTCAACAGTGAAAGCTCAGAGGTATTCACCACAGGCAGCACCGGGAATTTCTCCAAGGTGCTTAAGGTAAAGGGCAGTCGAATGTGCAGTGAAAGAGCAGTGGAAATCTTATCTAATGTAGCGAATAAAAGCTATCAGGCCTATGCATGCGCGCATATTGGTCTTACAGCTGCGACCGAGGGGCTTACCGCTTTTGTATTTGACGATTATCCCGATGGGCTTATTTCTTGCAAGACCACAGTTTATTTTGGCGGCTGTACCATATATGCATCCGCTTCTGCGGCGGATATTTCCGAGGGCGAAAGCGATTACAGCGAGCTGGATTATAATTTCAGAAAACAGGTTGAGGAGGGCAAGCTGTACGGCTGCTGTGTGATGTCGCAAAAGGGTATAGCCTTTGTAAGTCCCGATGACTACAGTGATTCACAGCTTCCCTGCACAGCCGCGCACTATTCCTTTACTACTCAAAGCGGCGGTATCACCTCCTATGAGGGCGTTATGGTGAGTACCGCACCCGAGTCGGTGCAGAGGGTTTCGGACAATGAGGTGATTTACAATTATGAAAATTACAGTATAAGGGTTACTGCGGACGGCGAGGGCGATACAAGAACCAATCCCACTATAGAGGCGATATATAATGAGTGATATCATTGCCGATGCAGTGGCTATTATGTTGAGCGGGAGCGGGACAAGCGAGCTGAACGGGCTTAGCAGGAGCGTTACCGAAAACGGCACTTATTACGCTTACAAGGAGGATGAGGGGCAATATAACGCTTATCTTAGCTTTACGGCAGAAATTTCCGACCGCTACGATGAGGGCTACCAAGCAGGCTATGATGACGGATATGCAAAAGGCTATGATGACGGGTACTGGACGGGCTACAACAACGGCGTTGAAGCGGCTGACTGTGACGGCGCATACCTTTCAGGCTATGCGGCGGGACTGGTGGGGGCATAGGTATGATGGATTTAATAACCACCGCCGCCCTTATTATGCTTGGGGGCGACAGCGGCGAATATAAGCTGCAGTCAAAAACCATAACCGAAAACGGTACATATTCCCCCGATGACGGCTATGACGGGTTCGGAAGTGTTAAGGTTAATGTTGACGACCGTTACGATGAGGGCTATTCGGTGGGGTATGATGTGGGTTATACCGAGGGCGAAACGGCGGGCGAGGATGCAGGCTACACCGAGGGCGAAACCGCCAAATACAATGAGTGCTACAACAGCGGTTATGCTGACGGTGCGGCAAGCGGCGAATACACCTCCGACAGCTTCGACAATGCCCTTGCTGTTGTGAATGCGGCGGGGGAAGCAGGCGCAAAAAGCGGGAAAACCATACATATCACACTAAGTTTGGGCAATGGTTATTATATTGTGATTAAAAATGGCGTGTATGCAACCGAGGGGCGTGCAGGCTGTGGAGCTTATTTAATATCCTCTACCGGCACTGAAACAAGCATATACGGAGTAAACTATTCCACAAGCTCACCATGGTTTTGCACGGGAATAGCTGTAACGGCGAGCGAAACAACCGTGTATTTTACTCATGGGGAAAACAGCTATAGCATGAATGGAAGTATCAATGTATATCAATATTTGTCTCAAAGCGTTACATATACGGTGATGATAACAATATCTGACAGTGAATAACAGAAAGGAATGATTTTTAATGGTAAAAACAGTATCAAGCGGAGAAAGAATTACCACCGTTACCCTTGAGGGGGACGAGTGCGAGGTTATTCTTTCCCGTGGATTTAATGTATTTGAAATCAGCAATCAGTCGGACGGCGATGTGCTGATGTCCTTGCAGTCGGGAGCGGCTGAGGGCGATGACGGTGCTATTACGGTAGCGCAGGGTAAGGCATTCACCTACAAGCATATGAGAAACCTTGACAGGCTGTACCTGACAGGTACGGGTGCTGTTGTGGTTGTAGCGGCGAATGATACAAATAATCCTTTTAATCGTGGGTCGGAGGGAGGTGATGGCGACACGGACGTAACCGACACAGGCGGGGCGGTTGACCTTGCAATTTTGTCGGCAGAGGAAAATCCGACTATTATTACAGATTTAACGGAGGTTGATTAAAATGATTTATAATGTTTACCCGTTTTCGGGCGGAACAATAAGCCAAAGTGCCTTAGCAGCAGCTTTACAGTCCATAGGGGATGGAAAGATTGTAGGTGCATCGTCAGGCTACACCGCTACCACGCCGCCCGATGGGTATGATTACGGGTGCGCCGCCGCTGCTGGCAGCAGCTACTACGTTGGCTTGCAGTGTGTAAACAGAACGGACGAATATGTACGGTTATATGCCAATACAAGCTCTATTTATTGCTATGCGCCCAGTGTAAGCGATTACAAGATTACCCCTACAGCGGACACGCTTATGACGGTAACGCATGACGAAAACGGACTGGCTATAATTTTTGACGGTATGCCGTTTTTGGCTTTTGCAAGGGGTATATCCATTACGGACGGCACAACGGAGCAGTGGCAGATAGTGCATATGATGTACGATGATGATGAAACCGCTGAAAAGGGTATTGATTTTTACATATCACAGTCGTCTATTTCCCACAGCTTGCTCAAAGAAAATATCGCGGCGTTTACAGCGTCTAATGAAGGTGTGGAAGGTCATGTGTACAAGCCGCTGATTTACAAGGGCTACAAGTACCCTATAGCAATCATCAAAAATGCTGTCAGTAGTTTGACGCATGGAACCATCCCTTAATATCATCGCAGGTAACCTGAAGCAGAGCGGCTTCCACAGCGGCGTGCAACGCCTCTTTTGTACGAACCTTTCCTTTGCGAAGGCAGGACTTCATCTTCGACCACATTTTTTCAATGGGATTTAAATCGGGGCTATATGGCGGCAGATAGAGCGGCGTGACTCCGTTCTGGCGCAGAAGCTCCTCTACTCCCTGCAC
>MSHL01000014.1:21211-24330 GCA_001941135.1 Ruminococcus sp. Zagget11 | reverse complement strand
ATCCATTAGCTCAGTTGGCAGAGCATTTGACTTTTAATCAAAGGGTCTGGGGTTCAAATCCCCAATGGATCACTAAAAGGTCGTATCCCATGTTGGGTGGCATACAGAGGTATTGCAAAGACACTTTTGACTTTTATGTCAAGGGTGTTTTTGTTTTCTGTGGCATCCTTATGTTTAGGGCAACACCGCACAAAATATAGACAAGAGATAAAATAAGTGGTATAATAAAGCATAACATTCAAGCTATTTGAGGCTCTAAAATGTTAAAAATCTTTAAATGCAACTCCAATTTGCGCAAATGCAACTGAAACTTAGTTGAGTAATCGCAGGTTTTAGTATATAATCAAGTCACAGTTGCGAAAGGAGCTTTGACAAAATGATATTCAGAGAAAAATTAAAATTATTAAGAAATGAAAATCATCTGACTCAGGAGGGATTAGCTGAAAAATTATCTGTTTCAAGACAGGCAGTTTCAAAATGGGAGTCCGGTACAGGATATCCCGAAACCGAAAAAATGCTGGAGCTTTCCAAAATGTTTAATGTTTCATTGGATTATCTGCTATTGGATGATGAGTATTTAGCAGAAAAGAAAGAATCAAATCCACAAAGCGTTGCAAGGTCTTATAACGGTAAAATTGCTATTATGAGCTTTGATAAAAGCAATGTTATAAACTGTATCTCGGTCAAGGGTTCAAAAATTTTAGCATCGGCAAAGAATGAACCCTCATATATTTTAATCGGAATAGATAAAATTACTTTTTGGGGAGAACATTCTACGATACTGGGATTTTATGTAAATGCAGAAGATATACAAAAAGAGGTTGCGGCAATTAACGAAGCTATCGCAGAGGGAGAATACTCTTATAAACTGCAATACGCCGCAGATGTTGAATATATGGGGCTGTTTGCTCAGCCTAAACTGAAAAAGAAGGAATAGAAGAAAATTCGCAATTTATTGTTAATTTAAAGGAGAGATTTAAGATGAGATGTCCAAGGTGTAATAAAGAAATGGAAAATGGGAAAGGTTTGTTTATGTCCATGCAGGGTATGGGACAAATGATGTTAATATTCACGCCAAAATCCGAAAGTAATAAAGGATTTTTCAACAGTAAAACCAAAGAAAAGATTATTATGCCGGCGGAAGAAACAGATTCATATTATTGTGCTGAATGTAATCTCCTTTTGCCTATACTTAAATGTTAGCTTCTCATTTATTGTTCGGTGTTTGCCTACACAGCCGTTCAACATTAAGGTGCGTTTTATTCTCCAAAAAGCAATCTTACCGTAAGGACACTGAAAATAAATCCCGTTAAATCCCCTGTAAGCGCCGCGGAAAGAGTGTGCCGAGTGTTCTTTATCCGTGCCGCGCCGTAATATACCGCAATAGTGTAAAATGTGGTTTCCGTTGAACCCAGCATAACGCTTGCCACCCTCCCCACAAAGCTGTCGGGATGATAGCTTTCAAGGGTATCCTCATAAACAGCCAGCGCACCGCTGCCCGATATGGGACGTATCAGCGCAAGGGGCAGACACTCCTCGGGAAATCCCAAATAATCCGCGAATGACGATACTGCCGCCGTCAAAAGGTCAATTGCTCCCGAAGCCCGCAGCATACCTATGGCAGTTATCAGCAAAATCAGCGTTGGCAACAAATCTCCGCACATTGCAAGATTATCCCTTGCGCCCTCCGTAAAGCTGCCGACTATATCCACCCTTTTGACAAGACCCACTGCGACTATAACTGCGATAATCAGCGGGATAATGCTATTTGTAAACAGACTCATTTTTCCTTATCCCCCAAATATGGAATTGAGGCTGCCGTAAGGCTTGCAATCAGCGCCGCCGCAGAGGTTATCCAGACGGCAGGGAGAATATCCAGCGGTGATGACGAGCCGAATTTTAACCTTAATGACGCCGCGGTAGAGGGAATAAGTGTAATGGACGCGGTATTCATCACCGTGAATATTATCATGTTTCGGCTTGCCGTATCGGTACAGCCCTCCTCCTCTTTCATAGCCGTTACAGCCTCTATTCCCAAAGGAGTGGCGGCATTGCCAAGACCTAACATATTCGCGGAAATATTCATGCAGATAGCGTGAAATGCCTTTCCGTTGGTATCAAGTCCCTTGAAAAGCCTTGAAAGCAGCGGCGAAAAAGCCTTTGCCAGCGCAGACGTAACCCCCGCTTTTTCGGCAATTCTCATTACTCCGCCCCAAAAGCACATTCCACCGCAAAGATATATAAGCAGCTCAACGGCATTTACCGGTTCATTAAGCACGGCTTCGGTAAGAGCGGCTGTATTTCCTGTGATAACTGCACAAGGTATCGAAATTATTATCATAAAACCAATAAGATATTTCAGCAAAATTGTCCACCTCTTGACATTGGTCGTTAGCACTTTGACATTTACACTTACTTAATATTTATGACGAATAAACGACAAATTTACTTCAAACTAATTTTTCCATTTATTCACCTATAAATCTTTATGTGTTTTGTAAAATATTGTATACTTTGTACAGTGGTGTTTATGCGTAAATTACCGAAATAATTTACAGCACCGTAACGTATGGAAATGTTAGTTAAGAAATGGAGATGTTTTTATGAAAGCTACCGCTATCACAAGACAAATTGACGAGCTGGGAAGAATTGTTCTCCCTATCGAGCTTCGCAGAAGCCTCAAGATCAGCAGCAGAGATGCACTTGAAATTTTCGTTGAGGACGACAAGATAATACTCAAGAAATATAATCAGACCTGCGCTTTCTGCGGCAGTGAAGAAAACCTCCTTGAGTTCAAGGAGAGGGCAATCTGCTCCGAGTGTCTTGAACAGCTCAAGAAGTAATTCGCTTGCTAAATATTTTATTCAGCCGAATTCGGGTTTATGACAAGAACGGTATTGCATTGCGGCAGCGCTAAAGCCGCGGTGCAATGCTTTCTTTTTTGGAAAATTTAAAAAAAATATAGACAAACAGGATTAATAGTGGTATAATGTTCATGTTGGCGGATTGCCGACAGAATATGTATACCACTGAAAGGATGAGTAGACCTATGGATTCACTGCTTGCGCTTTTAAAGAAAAATTCACGACTCAGCAATGAGGAGCTCGCCGCCATGCTGG
>MSHL01000014.1:0-21201 GCA_001941135.1 Ruminococcus sp. Zagget11 | reverse complement strand
GGGTACATCAGCCGAAGATATAGCCGCCCGTATAGCCGATTATGAGGAAAAGGGCATTATAAAGGGATATAGCTTAATCGTTGACGAGAAGCTTGCTGATAAGGATGCCGTTACTGCCTTTATTGAAGTAAAAATCACACCGAAGGCGGAATTTGGATTCGATGAGCTTGCCAGAATGATTATGTCCTATGATGAAGTGGATTCCGTAACCCTTATGTCCGGGTCATTCGACCTCGCAGTTACACTCAGCGGAACCAATTACAAGGAAATAGCACTGTTTGTAGCACAAAGACTTTCAACTATAGAGGGCGTTATCTCCACTTCAACTCACTTTGTTTTAAAACGCTATAAGGAACAGGGCTTCACCATTGAGGGCGAAGCTGCCGATGAAAGAGGATTCGTATCTCCGTGATAGATTATGACAAAGGAGGGCGTTATTTCCACTTCAACTCACTTTGTTTTAAAACGCTATAAGGAACAGGGCTTCACCGTTGAGGGCGAAGCTGCCTATGAAAGAGGGTTCGTATCTCCGTGATAGATTATGATAAAGTTTTGTCGGAAAAATGCAAAACAATTAAGCCGTCCGGCATAAGAAAGTTTTTTGACCTTGCCGCTTCCGTTGAGGGAGTTATTTCCCTTGGCGTAGGCGAGCCTGATTTCCAGACACCGTGGACTATCAGGCAGGAGGCTATAAACGAGCTTGAAAAGGGAAAAACCAAATACACGGCAAATTCGGGACTTAGCGAGCTTAAAGCTGCTGTCAGCGAATATACCATGAAGAAAATCGGTGTCAAATATGACCCCGAAAAGGAGGTGCTGATAACCGTTGGCGGCTCCGAGGGAATTGATATTTGCCTGCGCTCCCTGATTAACCCCGGCGATGAAATATTGGTTGTAGAGCCTTGCTTTGTATGCTATGCCCCCATTGTCACTCTTACCGGCGGTATTCCTGTTTCCATTGAAACCAAGGAGGAAAACGGTTTTAAGGTAACGGCGGAGGAAATTAAGGAAAAGATTACACCTAAGACCAAGCTGCTTATTCTGCCCTTTCCCAACAATCCTACGGGCGGTATTATGACTAAGGAGGACTATCTCCCTATTGCCGAGGCAATAAAGGATACCGATATAATGGTTCTCACAGACGAAATATACAGCGAGCTTACATACAGTGGAAAGCATTTTTCCTTTGCTGCCATTGAGGGAATGAGAGAACGTACAATCGTTGTAGACGGCTTTTCAAAGGCTTATGCCATGACAGGCTGGAGAATGGGATATGTGCTTGCACCTCAGCCTCTTATGACCCAAATGCTGAAAATTCACCAATATGCTATTATGTGTTCCCCTACTATATCCCAGTACGCCGCACTTGAGGCGCTTAAATCCTGTGAAAAGGATGTTGAAAAGATGCGCAGCGAGTATGATATGCGCAGAAAATGGCTGGTAAAGGCTCTCAATGACATAGATCTTGAATACTTTGAGCCTATGGGCGCATTCTATGTATTCCCCTCCATAAAGTCTACCGGGCTTTCAAGCGAGGTTTTCTGTGATCGCTTGGTAAACGAGTATAAGGTTGCGGTTGTTCCGGGAAATGCCTTCGGCAGCTGCGGTGAGGGGCATATAAGAATATCCTATGCATATTCCATAAAGCACCTGATGACTGCGATTGACCGCATAAAAGCATTTTTGGACAAGGTTAAATCGGAGAACGCATAATGCGGATTGACAGATATAACAATTCAAAAGCTGTCGTTGCCGCCAACGCAAAAATAAACCTTTATCTGGACGTTACAGGAAAACGCAGCGACGGTTATCACGAGTTGGAAACCGTTATGCACAGTGTTTCCCTGTGCGACAGCGTTACGCTGGAACTTAAAGGCGCGGGTATAGCCGTAAACTGCTCGGACAGCCTTGTCCCCTGTGATAAAAGCAACACCGCCTTTAAAGCGGCGGAAGCTTTCCTGTTTGCTGTGGGAAAGAGTAATATCGGTCTGCAAATAGACATTGAGAAGCACATACCCACTCAAGCGGGACTGGGCGGCGGGAGCGCCGATGCGGCAGCCGTTATACTGGGACTGAACAGTCTGCTGGACACACGGCTTTCCAACGGAGAAATGCTCGCACTCGGCGCAAAAATCGGCGCTGATGTTCCATTTTGTATAATGGAAGGCTGTGCCTACTGCACCGGAATAGGTGAAATAATAACCGCTCTCCCGACCCTTACGGGTTATGTGGTTATTGCAAAGGGCAAGGACGGAGTTTCAACTAAAGCCGCTTACGAAAAAATAGACGCTCTCCAAGGAATTAACCTGAAAAGCGTTTATGACTTTTTCGACTCAAAGCCCGATATTTCGGAGCTTAAGCCCTATTGCAGAAATATATTTGAAGAGATTTGCGGTATTGATGACGTATTTCATATTAAATCCGTCATGGAGGAGCATGGCGCTTCTTGCGCCTGCATGAGTGGCAGCGGTTCGGCGGTTTACGGAATTTTCCGTGATAATGCCGCTGCGCAGAAATGCAATGACCGCTTGGCAAAATTATATGGCTTTTCGAGAGTTTACTCCTTGGTCAGCTGATAATAACAATGGGACGGGATCCTTCTCCCGTCCCATATTTTCATACCGCCTATTCCTCATCGTCCGTATCATCGGCGGAGGGATCTATTTTGTCACACTGTCCCTTGCATTTCTTATAGCTTAGGGGACTTACTCCCACATACTTCTTGAATTTATTGTGAAAATAATTTATATTGGAATACCCGACCATTTCGGCAACCTCATAAACCTTATACTCCTCGTCAAGCAGAAGCCTTTTTGCCTCGGTAATTCGTATTTTATCAAGATAATTGTTGAAATTCTCACCCGTATATTGGTGAAATACCTTTCCAAGATATGCACTGTTATAACCGAATATTCCTGCCAGTATTTCCAGCTTAAGCTCCCGATTGTAATTTGCCTTGATATATTGCACAACCCTTTCCATGGTGCTTTTGGTCGTGCGTCCGTAATAGGTATTGGACAGCTCCGTAAGACAGGACTTCATACGGGATATTATTTCATAAATGCTGTCACAGTCGCTAAGCTCCGATATGAATTTGTCACTGATAAGATTTTCCGGCTTTCTGTCCGAAGCGCTCCTCTCTATTCTGAAGCGGACATCCATCATAAGCGATATACAGCTTACCTTTGCATTTTCCGGAGATATGCAGCTTTCCATAAGACTTGCCATAAAACCGTCAAGGGTTCTGTCAAGCTTTGCTGTATCATTTATCTCAATATATGCATATATTGTGGACGCATAATCGGTTTCAATTTCATTATTCGTGCTGCTGCCAATCATTTCAGCAGTAACAACACCAAGATGCTTATACAAAAATCTGGCAATATAGATATCATTTGCCTCTGTATAGGATTTTTCAATATCGTGCAGCGAGGTGACGGTGTCGCCGACAGCTATGAAAATATTGGGCTTCATTTCCGAATACAGTTTATCCAGCACGCTCCTAACTTCAATCTTTGTCAGACCCTTGAACAATATTCCCAGTACGCCGCTCAAATCAAGAGTTACCGTATCGGTATTATGAGCAAGGGAAAGCTGACGGCGCACCTCGGCATAAGCCTCCGACGGATTGTCGCCATACTCTGCGCTGATAATTGCCGCCGTATAGCTGCTGTAGTCAAAATCGGCATTTGCCGTCAATTCCTCATTGCCCGCAAAAAGTCCCTTTATAATCTGCTCGTTTATATACTCGGAGCCTTTCTCCTGCCTATATATTATTTCCTGCTCCCGCTTAATTTTTTCGCCGCAACTTTTAATTGAATCGATAAGCTCGTCCTCATCCACCGGCTTTAAAATAAAATTCTCAACGCCAAGGGAGATTGCCTCCTTGGCATAGGTAAAATCGGAATATCCCGAAAGTATAAGCACCTTGCCTTTGAATCCCATTTTCTTTGCCATTTCGGTCATTTCTATACCCGATTTTCCCGGCATTTTAATATCCGCAATGACAATATCGGGATTTAGCTCCATAATCTTACATAAGCCATCGTCACCGTCGTCAGCCTCACCGATAACCTGACAATCGATATCCCGCCATGGAATCATCATTTTTATACCCTGACGAACATTAGGCTCATCGTCAACCAGCAGCACCTTAAACATATTTTTTCCTCCCCTCACCTGTTTACCGAGTTTTTCTCGGCGTTGTATTTTTCAAGCAGCAGCTCCGGCTTGGATTTTCCCAAGGGATTTCTGGGCAGCTTTACGGAAATGGTAGTCCCCTCTCCAAGCCTGCTTTTTATATTAAGACCATATTGCTCACCGTGATACATCTTTATCCTCTTGTTGACATTTGTAAGACCTATGCTTTTTCCCGATGAAGTATCGTTCTCCAGCCACTTTTTACGCAGCTCCTCAATCTTTTCCTCGGACATACCCTGACCGTTGTCGGCAACATCGATAATCACATATTCTCCGTGATAGTATACGCTGAGATCTATTCTTCCGTTTCCCTTTGCGCCCTCTATGCCGTGGACGAAAGCATTTTCCACAAGGGGCTGTATTATAAGGGGAAGAATCATATAGTCCTTATCCACCTCGGAATAAATACTAAAGGAAACTCTGTCGCCGAACCGTGCGGTCTGCAGCTCAAGATAATCCCTCGTAAATTCAAGCTCGGAGCGGAGAGTTACCTCGCCGTCCTTAAATTCAAGGCAGCGCCGCATAAATTTCCCCAGCTTTTTGACAAGGGTAGCTGTTTCCTTATCATTATTGCAATACGCTTTCATACGTATGGTTTCAAGGGTATTGTACAGAAAATGGGGATTTATCTGACTTGCAAGTGCTTTAAATTCAGCCTCGATCTGATTATACTTAATCGACTCGTTTTCTATCTCCGCACGGTAAACCTCATCCATAAGGGAGTGCATACTTTTGACCATCTGTTCCAAATCGGCAAAAAGTCCCGCAATCTCATCATTGCCCGATATGGTGTAATCTACGTTCAGATCTCCCCCTGCAACCGAGTGCATTGTATCGCTGAGCCGCTTTATTCGCCTTGAAAACACACTGGCAAAAAGGACAATCATAAGCAGCGACAGTATCAACAGCAGACCGCAGTAGCCGCCGTAAGCCACAGAAAAACGATCCGTATCATCTGTAATCATGCTTTCGGGGACAATGAGATAAATCTGAAAATTATCCCCTGTAGAAACGTTTACAAATGTATTTATCGCCGTATAACCGTTTTCCGGTGCAAGCACGCCTTCTTCTACAGTGCTTATTCCCGCCGTCAGAATATCATAATCTGCCGTGCCGTTGAAATCGTAATAGCCGCAAAGTATACTTGGGGATGTGCTGTAATATACAAAACCGTTTTGAACGGAAAAAACCGCGTTGTAGCTTTCATCGGAAATCAAATTGCTTATCCAGTCGTTAGAAACGGATAAAACGCATACTCCCACGACCTCACCGTCAGTCCGGCGAATTGCCCTTACATAGCTTAAATACATTTCACCGTCATCGGAATCTACAACAGCCTGCCACTTACCGTAATCGCGCTCATATTGAACCGCGAAAATATACCAGCCCCTGGAGGTTATATCCGAGTCGGCGTATCTGAATACGGAATTACCGACAAAATCCTCCCTTTCGGTGTATATGTATACCTTTTTTACCTGTGGCGAAAAGGACAGATAGGTTTCCACAGCATTGTTTTGTGAATAAAAGCTGTAATATGCATTGGGATCGGCAAAGCTGTTATCCAAAAACTGTATTATTTGGGTATTTTCACAAAGGGCATCTCCGGACGCTTCAACCGATGAAACAATGTCGTTTATATGCATCTTAAGGGAGTTTGCCGTTCCGGAAATGTTGCTTAAGGTTGTTTCGGTAATAATGTTATTCAGGCTGAACAGCAGAATGACATTGGCTGCAAACAACGGCAGCAGCACGACCAAAAACATCCACATCATTTTGCTTCTAATGGTAGACTGTCTGGAAAATTTGGGCTTCACGGCAAAACATCACCACCAATCTGCGGTATATAATATAATTACTTAACCTGCCGCATAAGCTGCTTTAGCATAATAACGCGTAAATAATCCCTTTGCTCCGGTTTGATCAGATAGTAGATATAGCTTTCAAGTATATCCACAGGGTGCATCATTCTGCCCTCAATCTTGAAGTTGGAATAACCCATGGGAACATATTTTTGATAAATATCATCAACGGATATAAACGTATCGAATTTCGTTATTTCATAAAAGCTCATGCTCATATTCGGACATGGAAATTCCTTGCGATCGATAGGCTTTAGCTGGTCGTTTCCGAAAACCTGCATATTATGCTCAAATTGGCGTTCGCCCAAATACTCATAATGCAGCTTGCGTCTGCGGCAGTGGGGTGTGCAATAGGGATTAATAAGCAGCTCTATTTTGTCCTTGTGGGGAAGCTCATTTAGCTCCTCAAAACGATTGTTCCAGTTGTAATCAAGCACTACAAGCTTGTAGTCCTTTTCAAGCTCCGCCAGCAATTCGTCCTTATCCTCAAGCTGCTTTACCGTGGAGGAAATAAGGGGATATGACGGATAATTCTTTCGTATATACTCTTCAAGGCAGGGTACATTCACGATTATCTCGTTAAGTCCGTTTTCCGCAATACGAGTAATCATGTTGCAGAAGGAATCCTTGAGGTGCTTTTCTGTAACCAAGGGATTTGTAAAGGTATACCTGATTGGTATGCCCCTTTTGTTGTATTCCTCTATTGTGCGGTCAATTCCCTCTCTCCTCACAGCGCCCACCACGGTTCTTCCGCCGTTCCATGCAGCAGGAGGAAAGCAGCCGTATGACGACGCTATTTCCACGTTGTCGTAAAAATATTCCGGATTTGATTTAAGGAGATCCGCAAAGGCGAGATTCATCCTTATATTCCCGTAAAAATCCGGCAGATGAAATTTTATCTTCATAATGTACTTATTCCTTTCACAAAAAATGCTATTATTCGGAGCAAAAAAATCATATAATAATATGTGGTGTGAGCCTCGATACGGATCTCCGATAATTTTCTTTCGGTCATACACTTTGATTTTACCTTATTTTTGTACTTTAGTCAAGAGAGTTGCATCACTTTTAATTTTTTAACCATATGACAGACTTAATTTCTGTCATATTGACCAACATATAGTGGGAGGATTAGCCTATGGGTAAGCAATATTTTGCAGTTGGAGATTTTGAATTTACCTGTGAGGAAAATAAATATACCGATGGGTACTTCGGCATGGTGGAGCTTTTAAGCGCCGGAATAATAGTTTATACCTCCGATTATACCGTTGTGAAAAAATATTACAGTCTTGCAAAGCCCAAGCACAACACCGCACTGTCGGATTTCTGCAAGGAGCTTTGCGGAATTACACAGGAGGAGGTTGACGCCGCGCCATCCGGTGTAAGCGTTGTTTCCTGCGTTACCGCGCTTCTTGATAAATACAATGTACGTAAGCTGTATGTTTACGGGGACAACGACAAAAACGCCCTCTTTAAATCGGCACTGCATTATAAGGACAGAAAGGAGTCACAGCTTTTTATGGGATTGTCCGAAAGGACAAAGGATATACGCTTCCTCTTTCCCAATTCGGGCGGACTGGGACAAGTCGAGGTTATGAAAGCATGGGGGATTGAAATAAATCCCAACATACACAATGCCATGACAGATGCGGAAAATCTGTTTCTGCTTCTGAAAAGCTTTAACAGCAATCCCAAGCCCGATGAAAATATTCTCTTAGAGCAATCGGTTATAAAGCAGACAGGTATCGCAACAAATGAGGAATATAGGGCAATAATCGAAAGGCTTATTGCAGATTCACAGTTCAGCTTTCTTGAGGGAAAGCATACAATTTCCGTAAATGAGGAATACGCGCAGGCTTATTTGGATAATTATATCCGCCTTTCAAAGCATTGGGGAAATATCGATATGTGCTGCAGCGCAATGCCTAAAAAAGAGCAGGGGCAATTCACCGTTAATGACATTCCCCTGACGGACTTTGAAAAGCTGTATCTATATAAACGTTCCAACGGCAGAGCCATGCGCGCCACATATATGCTTGTTCTTGTAAAGGGCGATGATAAATACTGGTTCGCCTCAAATAATCCCGTATTCAAGCAGCTGTACAGAGAATGCTTTAGGCAGTTTAGCCGTGAGGAATAACAATCCTCCCCCTTTTTTCCTTTCTCTTTCGTCTTTTTCTTGCCAAAATGTATAAAACCGCCCTTAAAAATTCTACAATATTTTATGGTAACAATTCGGTAACAACTATTGCATTTACGTGATTGCGGTGGTATAATTACCTTAAAGAGAGAAAAAGAACAAAAGAACAGTCGGTTACCTAAGGGCAATCGGTGGAAAGGAAGCATCATCTATGAAAAGAGTATACGATTTTCTCGATAAGTGCGGCACATACTACCTTGCCACAGAGGACGGAGATCAGCCGAGAGTACGTCCTTTCGGAACTATCGATATGTATAACGGAAAGCTGTACATCCAGACAGGCAAGTCGAAAGCCGTTTCAAAGCAGCTTTCGGTAAACCCAAAGGTGGAAATAAGCGCTTTCGATAATTCCACAGGGAGTTGGATTCGTATTGCCGCCGCATTGGTCAACGACGACAGCGTTGACGCAAAAAGGCATATGCTGGAAAAATGCCCTGATCTTAAAGCAAGCTACAGTGAGGACGACGATAACACACAGGTTCTGTATTTAACAAATGCTGTTGCAACCATATCTTCTTTTTTCAGCGAACCGGAGGTTATCCGTTTCTGACCTGCAGGTGCCTAAATCCGGGATTGAGTTGTACAATCCTGACAATGCATAGCAGCTTCATATTGAGTGTGAGGCTGCATTTTTTGTTATCCTTACATTACGCTGTCGTATGCACGGTCTACCCTGCCAACCAATCCCATTGAAAGGAATGAATAATTTGAATGATTACAGTAAGCTGCTCTTGGACGACAGAACCGAAGAGCGCTTCAACAGACTTTTATGCACTGCCTTAAAAAAGCAGAGGCTTAATATAGATCGCCGCCTGTCCGCGGATTATTGCAGCATTACCGACGGTGAACACGCACTCAGCTTTGATACCTCAAGCTTTAAATACAGCTATGCAAAGACCCTGTCGCAGGACGTTATCGGCGAATTTGTGGATAAGGTTATTTTGGATTTTGAAATATTGGAAAGAATGGTGTCATTTACCAACGGTCAGGAATTTCTGCGCTTTTCCTTGATTAATTCCACGGAAATAAACGACAGCATGATATACGATGACTTTATCGGCGATATGAAAAGGGTAATTTGCTATTCCTCCGATAATATCACCGCAAGACACCTTGACATAAGCTACCTCGAAAAGTGGGACGTGCCAAGAGAGGTGGTGTTCTCGGTCGCCGACAGAAATATGTGCCGTATGCTGCAGAAAACCGAATACACAAAGACCGAGCTGCCTGCGGGAAGAACAACGGTTTCCTGCCTTGAATTCAAATCTAAGGGCAGTGATCTTCTGGCTGCCCTTATGAGCTGCTCCGACTTTTGGGACTACATAGCTCCAATGCTTTCGCAAAAATTTCTTGCAGCCGCGCCCACAAGGGATAATATGATACTTCTCGGCGCTGTAAACAGAAGTGTGCTGGGCAGTCTTGGCAAAGCCGTTTCAAAGGAATACTCATGGGCGGCAAGACCTCTTTCCGCAGATGTACTGCTTTTCAGCTCCGCCGGTGTGGAGATTGCCGGGAATTTTAAAAAGGAAGTGCTGTGATTATGAGAAAGCTTAGCCAAAAAAAGAAAAAGACGATAACACGAGTTATCTTGCTGATTATGGTTGTTGTACTGATTCTGGGATTTATCATTCTTCCTCTGTCGATAAACACCTACGCCGCGGAAACAGATGTAGTGGTAAGCTCCTTTGAAACAGGAAGCCTTGCCTCTGCGATTGAAACAGCCAAGGACGGCACAGACCTTAATCAAATAACGAGCATTGCCGTGCTGAGCGGTGAGCTTGACGGCACCGACTTTCAGGCTCTCTGCGGATATCCCAATGTGGAGTATATCGAGCTTGCGGGCTGTACCGTAAAGGATGGAATAATCCCCAAAAATGCTCTTTCCTCGAGAAATCAGCTGTCATATATAAGCCTGCCGCAGAACACCGTTGAAATCGGTGCAAGAGCATTTTCCAATAACAAAAAGCTGGTGAAGATATCTGCTCCCACAACACTTAGGATAATAGATGAATATGCTTTTGAAAGCTGTGAGCTGTTGGAAAGCATTTCCCTCCCCGCATCCCTTGAATCAATCGGCGAGGGAGCATTTAAGGACTGTAAGGCAATAACGTCCTTGTCCCTCCCCGAAGCTATTACGGAAGTACCCGCATACTGTTTTCAAAAATGCGGAATAAGTGAACTGCACTTAGGACCCCAAGTAACCAAAATCGGTGATGGGGCTTTTTCCGATTGCTATAACCTCACGGATATATACTACTACGGCAAAACCCCTTTAGATATGAATGAGGGCTGCTTTCAAAATGCCAAGCTTACCCTGCATATATATGAGGACTGTGAGGGCTTTGAATCTTTGAACAGCAATTTTGTAACCGTAGCATACGATATGGATACATCAAGCGAATATATACCCCCTGCGGACAGCGCTGATACAGTCGAAACAGCCGTTGAGGAGGACACTGACAACGAGGATGTTACCTCCGCGGAGGAAGGCACAGCCGAAACGGATTCATCAGCCGTTGAAGAATACGTGACCACAGCGGATGAAACCCAGACTGCGGTACAAGAATCCGCCGATACGTCTTCCACAACATTCAGTGCCCTTTCTGTTGTAATAATTGTTGTACTTGCTGCCGCATTGGCAGTTGCCGTAACGCTTCTTGTGGTAAACAAAAGGAAATAATCGGAGGACGCTTATATGGAAAGACAAATCAACAGAAACGAAAAAATTAACTCTTTGGTCAATAACATTGAAAAGGTCATTGTGGGAAAGCGCGATGTGATAGAATATGTTATCACGGCAATGCTTACCGGCGGTCATATACTGATTGAGGACGTACCCGGTGTTGGAAAAACTCAGCTTGCCGCCGCTCTTTCCCGCTCCTGCGCGGGAGAATTCGGCAGACTTCAGCTTACTCCCGATGTAATGCCCTCGGATATAACGGGCTTTAACATGGTGAACAGCAGCACAGGTGAATTTGAGTACAAAAAGGGTGCGGCATTCTGCAACTTCCTTTTAGCTGATGAAATAAACAGAGCCTCGCCAAAATCCCAATCCGCTCTGCTGGAAATAATGGAGGAGCACCAAATCAGCGTTGACGGCGTAACGCACCCTCTCCCCTCACCCTTCATGGTTATGGCAACTCAAAATCCCGTTGAAACCTATGGCACATATCACCTTCCCGAAGCACAAATGGACCGATTTACCATGAAAATAAGCGTGGGTTATCCCTCCGCCGATGATGAAATTACGATATTGTCCCGCAATGAAAACGACATTTCCCCGAAGTCATTGGAGCCTGTAGTTACCTGTGATGATATTACCGATATGCAGCAAAAGGTCAAGCTTATCCGCTGTGACGAAAAGATACAGCAGTATATTGTTTCCATCGTAAACGCTACACGGGAAAATGATTATATTAAGCTTGGGGTAAGTCCGAGAGGAAGCATTGCACTTTACCGTACCGCAAAGGCATACGCGTACGTTATGGGCAGAGGCTACGTTATACCCGATGATATAAAGGCACTTGCACCTGTTGTCCTTTCCCACAGAATTATACTCACTCCAAAGGGCAGATCCGCTGTTGGCACATCGGACGAAATGGTGACGAAGCTGCTGTCCGAAATAACCGTTCCCGTGGGGTAATCCTATGAAAGCTTCAAAGGTTATAAATTTTGTTTTTAACTATATTGCCGCTGTGGCTCTTGCCGTAGTTTTCGCGCTTGTTTTCGATGCGTCCACAGGTTGGTTTTTTACAATAGTTTTCTTATTGGCGCCTATCCTTTCCGTGGTTTATACAGTTATCATGAAACGATTTTTAAGCGCTGAAATGAGCGTTCTGTCAAGCTGTGTGAACAAGGGTGAAAGCGTATCTGTCACCGTTACCGTAAAAAATTCGGCTGTTCTGCCGTCACCCCCAATAAAGATTTTTATTGCCGATACCTGCGGTGTCCCATGCATAAATTCCAAAATTCAAGGTATCTGCGTCATGCCGAAATCCGAGGAAAGCATTGAACTCACATTTTCAGCGAAAATCTGGGGAAAATCCGAAATTGGAACAGAGCGTATCATTGCAGTGGACTATTTCGGCATTTTCTCTTCAAAGCCTATTCGGACGGATAATAAAACCGCCGTTATAGAAATTATCCCCGATATTGCGGAAATCAGCGCCGATTCGCCTGTGGTAAACAATGCGTTTACCGTGTCCGCATTTTCCGATGATACCGATGAGACTGCCGAAAGCAAGGGACAGAGCGTATGGGGTATGCCCGGCTATGAACACAGGGAATATGTACCAGGAGATCCGCTTAAACGTGTAAACTGGAAGCTCTCCGCCAAAAAGCAGCAGCTTCTTGTACGCCTTGACGATGAAGTCCCCTCACCCCATATTTCCATTGTGCTGGATTGTGTCTTTTCCGCTGATGATGTGGATTTTTCAAAAGCCGCCGCCCTCTTTTCGGAGATAAACGTTTCCCGCGAGGAGCTGCTCTGTTTGGTTGCACAAAAAACGGTCGAGGACTCCTTGGGCATAGCACAGCAGCTTTTGGGCATGAACCGCACTCTTACCTATTACCTCTTTGACGAGGAAAACGGATGGATTGGCTATTCCGTTGACAACGAGGGGGATATTATTTCCCTCACTTTGGCACTGGCATCATTTTCCTTTTCCCGCAAAAGTGATGTTCCCGATGAACAGCGCATACCCATTGAAGAAATACGGGAAAACAAGGGCGGTGCATCCGTTATATTCTGCACACCCTGCTGTGATGACGGAATATCCTCACTGCTTAACTCCGACAATTCTCAGGGAGGATCAAAGGGCGATCTGTTCTTCACAATTTATGACTGTTCCCGTTGATAATTTGCGCAATGAGGTGATATTACGGAATTTATCCAAAAAAACAAGGGCGTAATTCTTCCCTTTATTCTCTCGGTTGTCTTAGACTGTGCGGTATTTTCCATATATGACATATCCCTTTTTTCGGTATATACCCTTGCCGTTGTGGGCATAAATATCGCAATGTTCGCTTTTTGCGGTTTTATCAACCGACACAGAGTTATAGGCGGCGTACTCATAACCGTCCTTATTTTTATATTGCTTATAGCATTTTTGCGTTTGGCAATTGGGCGAGATTTAGGCAGCGGCTTTTCCTCATGGTTTTTAACAGCGGGAGAACGACAAGAGGTTCAGACAGAATATCTTCTTGCCATCCTTGTATCATTCCCCTTTTTCTTTGCCGTTGTGGTTTACTACTTCACACAAATTCTTTACCGAATGTCATTTCTGACCCTTGTCAGCCTTGTACCCTGTGTCATATCCGTAAAGGCTATTGCCGGTATCGATACATTTATTGTGGCAATAATAGCCATATTAAACGTTTCAATACTCATTTACCAATTGCAGTACAGCGGTAATACCGGTGTCAGAACAAGCAGCGTAAAAGCAGTGACATTTTCGGGCGCGGTTTTTGTATTTCTTCTGCTGATTATCTCCGCACTTATACCAAAGGACAGCAATACGATTTATTACAGCGTATTTGAAATGCTTTTTATGGACAGCACCATATCCTTAGGGAGTGATTTTTCAGGCTTTGCCGATGTTTCGGGAAATGCGGATATGTACCGAAACTTCCAAAACCGACTGATGTACACAGTAGAGTCGGAAGACCCGCTGTACTTTAAAAGACAGACCTTTGATTTTTACGATTTTGATAATAATTACTGGACATATGACGAATCCTCTTCACTTGAGCCTGCCTATGAGCTTGACGAGTATGAGGATTATGCACGGAAGCTGAATTTTACCACCCTGCAGGCCGCCTATACCGCTGCCTGTGATGCCGACCCCCCCCTTGCGGAAAAATACGGTCTGACATCTCTTACTGAATTCAGGGAAATTTCCGACACGGAAAAAACCGCTGTTATAACCGCGCAAAATTTCAGCGCCAGATATATCCCCGTAACATCGCGAGCCGTTTCCGTTTATTCAAGCAATTCAAGCCTTGTTCGCGATGAAAGCGGAGCTTACGCTATCGTTAATTCGGGACTTGAGCATATAGGCTCGGCAGGTGTAACAAACAGCGGAATATTCCGTATGCTTAACGATGGAATGACAAAAAGCAATATGGTGTACCATATGACCTATCGCAGCGAAATAGATATTCTCGGTTATTGGACAGAGCTTGGTGCGGCAAACCTTACCGATGAAGAAGCCTCTCAAATGCTTGAGGATGTTCATGCTGTGCTGATTGATGAGAATGCCGACAGTACACTTATCGAAACGGTTGAAGCGTTTATTATACAGCACGATAATGCGCTGGACTATAAGGAAATGTGGATAGACAGTGATTATGATAATATTCCCGCGGAAATCACCGCTTTTGCCGCCGAAATTACAGCCGACTGCACCTATGACTGGGAAAAAGCCAATGCTATCGTTCTTTATTTTCGTGACACAGACAACGGATATATATATAATATAGATTATATACCGCCCGATGATAGTATCGAATACTTCTTATTTGAAAGCAAAACAGGAAGCTGCTCTGAATTTGCAACCGCCTTTTCACTGCTTGCCCGTTCGCTGGGACTGAATGTACGCTATTGTGAGGGCTACTCCCCCGACTCCTCCATGACCGATGGAACCTACTATATTAGGGACAGCGGTTCACACGCCTACCCCGAGGTATATATTCAAGGCATGGGTTGGTTTGTTTACGAGCCTACAATAGCGTCTGTCTATAACTCAAATATATCCTCCAATGACACCACTTTCGAGTTTACCGTTGATTATTCCTTAGTGACAGCCATCTGTATAATTGCGGCGGCAATGCTTATTGCGGCTTTGATATTGATTTACCTTTCACCAATAATCTATGAAAAAATTTTCCTGCACCGTGTAAACCGAAGTGACAATGAGAAAGCTGTTACACTTGTTTATAACCGCATAGTTGATATTTCAAAGAGGTATAATAAAAATGCGAATGCCCTTACTCCGTATGAACTGTCCCTGCTGAATTTGGAAAGGACAGGCTATGATATGGGGGAATTTGTATTCACTGCGGAGGATATTTTTTACGGTGACAGGAATGCAGACCAAAACGACAAGCAATTTGCGGTAGATACCTATAATTCACTGCGTGAAAGAATAAAGCAGCTTAAAAGGAAAAGGTGAGACTTATGTACAACAAAAAAAGAAGCGCCCTTGTAACGGGCGCAAGCTCCGGAATAGGAAAAGCGTTCGCCAAGAAATTGGCAAAGGACGGATTTTTCGTAATAATCAGCGGCAGACGTATGGACGCGCTGAATAATCTGCAAAAGGAACTGGGAAAGGACTGCTGTGCGGTTATACCTGCGGATTTAAGCACCGAAAAGGGCTGCATAGACCTTTATGCACGGGTAAAGCCGTATAATATCGATATGCTTATTAATAATGCGGGCTTTGGTTTGTTCGGTGAGTTTACGCAAACCTCTCTAAGCAAGGAGCTGGAAATGATAGACGTAAATATAAAGGCCATGCATATACTTTTCAAGCTTTTCTTAAAGGATTTTGTAAAGCGTGACAGCGGATATATACTGAACGTAGCTTCCTCCGCCGGTATGCTTCCGGGACCGCTGATGAGTACCTATTATTCCTCAAAAAGCTATGTGATACGTCAGACACAGGCTGTACGTGAGGAGCTTAGGCGAAAGAAAAGCAAAGTGTGCGTAAGCGTTCTTTGTCCCGGTCCTGTCAATACCAACTTCAATAACAATGCGGGGGTTGATAGATTTACCATACACAGTATAAGCGCCGAGGAATGTGCCGAATATGCCCTGAAAATGCTGAAAAAGCGCCGCCTTATGATAATGCCGACTCTTACGGTTAAGCTGTTGGCTGTCGCGGTTAAGGTTGTTCCAGCAGAAATATGTGCGGTTGGAGCTTATTTTGTGGTTTCGGGAAAAAAGAGATGATACAAGTAATATAAAAATAATCCGAATATGAGCCATGTAGGTTTGATATTCGGATTATTTTTTACTGTCGCTGTCCGCCGCCCGGAAAACCGCCCATTCCTCCGTTGCCGCCCATTCCGCCACCATGACCGCCGCCGTGCATATTTCCGCTGTCCATCATGCCGCCGCCTGAACCGTAGGTTGTGGACACACTTTCAAGGGTAATTTCGCCCGTATCCTCCCCTACTGCTATGGTATAGGTTTCTCCCACAGTGAGGTCGGGACAGCTGAAAACTATGGATGATCCCGATTTCGCCGTGGTGTGTTCAAACAGCACATTACCGCTGCTGTCGGAGATTGTAATGACCGTCCCCGCTTCAAAGGTGCTTGTGTTATACATAAAGGAGCATTGTCCCGAATCGGAACTAAAGGCTTCCGCCATTCCCGATGCACCCACCGCAATTACCGTGCCGCCGTTTACTATACATTCTCCGCCGTTTTCCGAACCGGAGTCTATTGCACCGTTGGCGGAGGTGGTAGGGCCGTCAACTATAACCGTTCCGCCCTCTATATAGATATTCCCATTGGAATCCAGTCCGTCGCCGTCCGCATCCATGTAGATGCTGCCGCCTGTTATATAAAGATTGGGCATTTCCGTATCGGAATCGGTACTATCGGACTGATCACCCCTCATCATGCCGCCAAAGCCTGACGGTCCGCCGTTGGCATTTATTCCGTCATCGGAGGCCGTTATGCTTATATCGCCGCCGCTGATTGTAATTTGATTTGCCTCCAAACCCTCATAGGACTTGGTAATCGTAATGCTGCCGCCCGATATATCAAGGCTCACATCAGCGTGTATGCCATCATCTCCCGAGGAAAGGGTAAATGTACCGTCTGTAATGGTTATAGTGCCGTTAGAGTGTATGCTGTCATCGTAGGAATTTACGGTAAATGATCCTCCCGTAACAGTCATATCGCCGCCGCACTTAATTCCCTTGGTGCTTTCCGCACTTGTATTTGACATATCCCAGCCCGAACCGCCTACCCAGCCCGAACCGAAAACAGCCTCGGCAGTGGTGCTTTCATCGCCCGATTCAATATTAAATTCACCGCCGCTGATGTTGAGGGTGGTTTCCGCTTGTATTCCGTCACGCAGGCTTTTTATGGTAAAGCTGCCGTCTGTTATTGTTATCCACCCATGACTTGTATCGTCCGTATCATCGGACTTTATGCCGTCATTTGCGGATAATATATCAAATGTTCCACCGCTGATTGTTACGGAGTCCTTACCCTTAATGCCGTTGTTTACGGCTGTTACGGAAATATTTCCGCTCTCGATAACAAGGTCGTTTGTAGTGTGTATACCGTTGTTGATATACCCCAGAACCGTCAACGATCCCGCACCCGAAATAACAAGATCATCTCTCGAATAAAGCGCCGCACCGCTTGCGTCCTCGGAAACGGCAACATCTGAGGTTATTTCCACAGCCGCTCCGCTTTGCAGAACATTATCGGTATTTTCCTGCAAAACAATACACAAGGCATCGGCATTTTCCGCATAGACAGCGGCATCTGTGCTGTTGGTTATGCTCACTCCCGCAAGCACAAGTACCACGGTATCGTCACTGCCTGCATTCACATAAATCTGTCCCTCGTCAAGAGAACCGCTGACAGTATATGTGCCGCCCTTGCTTATGGTAACTGTATTGCCCTCCACAGCCGCACCTGTGCCCGAAACGGTTGATGCGTTATTATTGAGCATTATAACGGTGGGATTATCCTCATCAATCCGATAGGAAATTTGAGTTGACGTTACATTGACTGTGTTTCCCTGTGAAGACAGGGAAATATTGCTTTGCCCATCGGAAACAGCCGCCTCACCGCCGAAACTCACGGTATAAAGCAGAGCCGCCCCCAGTATCAGCACGGCAGCAGCGGAGGCCGCCGCTATGATTATGTTTTTACGTTTTGTGGTCATAGTGTTTCACTCACCTTTTTCAAATGCAAAAAGCGGCATAGAGCGGGACAGTCTTTTTACCGCTCTCAAAGCCAAAGTTTTTGGAAGATAGTTTAATGGCATAAGCGGGTTTGAAGGTATCCATATATATTTTCAGGCTCTTTGCCTTGGTATTGTCAGCCAACTTTACTTCTATTGGGATAATACGTCCCTCACGCTGAATAACAAAGTCAATTTCCGCACCACGTTCAGACTCCCAGTAATAAGTATTGTAACCGTTTGCGGTCAATTGCACATGGACATAATTCTCCGTCATTCCTCCCTTAAAGTCGTTCAACTCCTCGATCATGTACAAAATATCGCTTGCCGTCAGATCCTTTTTGGCACAAAGCAGACCTAAATCCGATACGTAAATTTTAAATGCATCAATATCACGATAATTTTCAAGGGGCTTTTTAACCTGCTCCACCTTATACACCTGTGATACAATGCCCGGCAAGCAAAGCCATTCTATAGCATTTTCAAATTCTGACGCTCTGCCGCCCTTTTTAATCAGCTTATATTGGAACCGAGTATTTTTCTTTGAAAGCTGTACCGTGATATTATCATAAGCAAGTCTTGTTTTTTTAATCTCATTGAGATTATTATACTTGCTCATATCGTTAAGGTAGCTTGCAAGAATAGTTTCCTGTATATGACGAACAAGGATATAGTCCTTAGTGTTCACAAATTGCATAACACATTCGGGCATACCTCCCACAACCAGATATTCACGATAAAGCCGCATTGCGCAGTCGTGAAGTGCAGAGGGCAGAGGGGTATCGCTTTCAAAGGATCTTTTGATAAGCTCCACAAGAGATTTTTCGCCGCAAGCCAACATAAATTCCTCCATATCCATGGGATAAAGAGTTTTTATATCCACCTTACCCACGGGGAAAGAAAACCTCGCTCTGTTCACTGCGACACCCAGCAGACTTCCCGCCACTATAATATGGTAATTCGGCTCGTCCTCACAAAAGTATTTCAGACTGGTTAATGCCCTTTCGCAAAGCTGCACCTCGTCAAATACAATCAGCGTTTTTTCCTTAACTATGGTCTGCCCCGAAATATGGGATAAAATCGGTATCAGATAGTTTGGGCTGATGCTTTCATCAAAGGTCTTATTAAGTGTGGGATTGGTTTCAAAATTAAAATAGGCTACATTTTCATATTCGGTGCGTCCAAATTCCAGAACGGAATAAGTCTTTCCTACCTGTCTTGCACCTTGTAAAATCAAGGGCTTGCGGTGAGGGCTTTTCTTCCATTCTTTCAGGTATTGCATGATTTTTCTATACATACAGCGTTCTCCTTACAATAGATCACCAACAGCAATTGTTAAGAAAATACAACGGAGCATCTGTGGTATTTTCATAACGATTCTGATTATAGTATAGCATATATTCATGCAAAAATCAACGATTTTGTCCAAATTATTCGTGTGAAAAATACGCATAAATTCAAACATAAATCACACTAAACCGCACGAATAATCACATCATATCCTTATCCGACAAATCACCTATGGAAATATTCAGATTGCCGTTTCTTGTACGCAGCTCATCCAAAAAATCCTTAGGCACACTCGTGTCATTCATGGTAACACTGTATGTAAGCTCGAAAAGCGTTCCCATATTGGTCGTTTTCACCTGCTCAAGGTGGACACGGGTTGTATATTTATCGAAAACATCATCGAAAAGACCGTTGTAGTCAAAGCTTTCGGGGATGGTTATTTTCAAGTGCTTTTCGTATCTGGACGCAGCACCGAAATTCACCCTTGTAAGGATAAGCGTTAGCACTGCCGTAAATGCAAAGAATATCACAGCTATCCCCACATAGCCCATGCCCAAAGCAAGACCCAGTGCCATTGCGGTAAAAATAGCGGCTATTTCCCTTGCAGTGCCGGGAACGCTGCGGAAACGAACAAGCGCAAACGCTCCCGCTACCGCAACTCCCGCACCTATATTTCCGTTGACAAGCATTATTATAATCGCAACCGTCATGGGCAGGAGCGACAGGGTTAGGGCAAAGCTTGCACTGTGCCTGCTGCGATAGAGAAACACCAACGCTGTGAGCAATCCCAAAACGATTGCCACGATTATGCAAATTATAAGACTTACTGCCGTAATTCCGTTTGTAAAAATTGTATTCAGCATGATATTGCCGCCTTTCTTTCAATCAAAAATTGTTTAACAAGATGTTTTTCATAGCACGTTCCGTATTTGGAAAAGCTGACGGGATATATCTCCAATCTGCTAAGCTCTTTTGCAAGCCACAAGGGAACGGCATCGGATATTTTTACCTCCATGACTATTCTGTCATCATCAAGTATAGGGCTTGCATCGTCACTTCTGCTTAATATAAGATTATCGGTTCGATAGCGTATATTGCGGTCAAAGGTTATCCGCAGGGTCGAATCCTCTGCTCCGAAATACGCCATTCTCTCATAGGCAATAAACACCTGCGGGCGAATTTCGTGGGAAAAGAGAAACCAGCGCAGCTCCCTTTGTGTCTGATGATCCGCATTCGGGAGGGTTTCGCCGTTCAAAAATTTCTCTATTTCCTTGGGAGATGCGGCAATACGACGTTTGTAGACAATGCCGTCAAACTTCTTCTTTATTTCGGCAAACACGGTATCCGTTTCTTCGGGAACTCCATAGCAGCGCAAGCGGAATTTTTCCTTATACGGGGGCTTTGACAGAGAATTTCTTATGAGCTGGTAATCCTCCGTATCAAAATAAATATTGTTAATGGTATGAAGTCCGTATTCCTCCGGCTGCATATATTTCTCAAGCACAGGCATAAGCCGTGAAAGCTGCTCCTCGGTAAGAAGATATTTCTTTTCATAGCGTTTGAATGAGTATTGTATGTTTGACATATATAATCCCTTCCTTCAATCGGTGATTATTACCCTACACTCCTTATTATACACATTTTCCTTAAAATAATATTTAACCCGAATTTAACAAATATGACAAAACGCATACCGAGGTTATGAAGTGCTCCCCTTTTGTTA
>MSHL01000013.1 GCA_001941135.1 Ruminococcus sp. Zagget11 | reverse complement strand
ACTTTCGTCCTCTTCTTTCAACATAGAGTCCTTCTTTTCCTTCTTCAAGGTAGATTCGTTCCCAATCGGCGGCTCGTCTGTGCGGCAATTCAAATCTTCTCTCTATTTCTTTGTAGCTCAGTTTTTCCTTTTGCATTGTTTCTACAACCATGATTTTAAATTCTGGTGTATACCTTTTGTTTGGCTTTCCTTTAGGCATAAAAATATCCCCTTTCATTAGACTTTTAATTGGTATATTTATATTATACCACATTGTCTAACAAAAGGGGAGCACTTCACAACCGCCGTGTGCTTATTTTTATTAGGAAAGTCTGTAGGTATTTCCCGCAAAGGTTATTGTCAGTCCGTCGTCGGTATCAATTTCAAGGAAAGAGATGTGGTCGTTGTTTATGATATTATGGCATTTTACTTCCACATTGGCTGCGCCTATGACGATTGCCGCAGCGAAACCCAAAAATATTAACGCAATTTTCATGTAGTAGATAAAAGCATTGTGAAAGGCAATTTTTAATCCTGACAGCTTCATTTTATTCAGTCCTTATTTCAGAAGTGCATCCGCTATTCCGTCAGCTGCCAGTGCAGCTGCATTTATCGCTTCCTCATGGGTGTTGGCGTGACCGCCTATTTCAATAAGCAGTGAACCGGAGGATAAATCCTGATTATATTTGCGATAATCGTAAAGTATGGGGTGGGTAAGTCCCGGATATTTGCTTTCCATACTTTGCTGAAAGGCGGATGCCGTATGTAAATTTTCCATGCAATTCGGCATATTCATAGTGCCGTCGTCACAGCCGCAGATTATCATAACCTGTGCGCATTCCTGCCCGTTTATTTCCGCATAGGGGGCGATTTTTTCACCGTTGTCCCTTTCTATGGCATCTCTGTGTACATCGAGAACTACTTTAATTGAGGGATATTCCTCCAGTATGCCTTGTACGGTTTCACGGCTTAAATCATATGAGCCTGTGTAGGATGGATAATCATGTACCGTGTCATCGTGATAAACTCTTATTCCCCGTGACTCAAAAACCTCTGTCATTTTATCTCCGATTGAAACCATATTTACGCTGCTGTCAAGCTCTCGGTAATTTTCATCGGTTTGATCCCCCTCGTAGCATTCCGTTGTGTGGGTATGCATAATCAATATCTGCGGCTCATTTTCGTCTGCATTGACTTCTATCTCAAAATCAAGGGGAAGAAGTGTTTCCTCGTATATTTCGCTGTTTGAATAGCTTGTTAAATTTCGCAGCTGCCCCGCTGTTTCCAGTGTGATATATTTTTCGCCCGTGTAATAGCCATAGGTCACTTTTGTTATCAGATCAGCCGAAGCGGTTTGGCTGTCATGTTCTGCGGTATCGGCGGGAGAGGTCAGCATTTCATCGGATAGGATAAATTCCTCATTGTCCGAGGAGGGCATTCGTTTGCTTCCGTATGAAAGCATTGCGAGATCATCGCCCAAGGCTGTACCGTCAGCTGATAGGGTGCTATTATTATATCCCTGCGGGGAGGTTATATTCTTTTTTTGAGGTAAAATTTCCGAAAGTCTGTCAAGCGCATTTTTTACATCAAAGGAATTTGTTCTGACACTTAACAGGGATATTTCGGTGACCATATTTATATTTTCAAAAAAATCAGATGAGAAAATTATATTCGTCCGAAAAGAAACGGTAATCAAAGCAATTACACCTATTGACACCGTCAAGACCCCAAAATGGGATAAGCCTTTGTTTTTTTCCTTTTCGGTACAGCCTCATCGGGAACATGATATATCCTGCTGATAGAGCTTAACTCCTCAAGCTCCGCTGAATTTGCATTATTTTTTTCGTTATTATTCATTTTAATTACACGACCCTTCACTAAATAATATGCTTTTACCAAAAATATAAGAACAGATATTACAGTGAAAGCTATGGAAGTATTTAGTGATAGTACGGTGAAATTTTTGCTTGTTAAGATAAGTTTAAGCTTGATTTAAGATTAATTGAGTATGGTATAAATATAAAAAAGGCTGCAGCAAACCATTGGCTGCGTGTTGAGTATCACCGAAAGGATGGAGAATTTTATGAAAAAAGACGAAAAGGATACTTCAAAAAAGAAAAAGAAGAGTCCTGTTAAGAAGATAATTGCGGCTGTGCTTGCTCTGCTTATAGTCGGAGGAGTGGGCGCATATTTTGTCACAAATACCCTCACCGTTGAAGCTGAAAGCGAAACAAGCTACAGAGAATACACCGTTTCCACGGGAAATATAACAGTGGGTACAGAGGAAAGCGGTACTCTTACCATAGACAGAGAGTATATTACATTCCCCGTAAGCGCAGAGATTGAGGAAATTTATGTAAATATAGGTACAAAGGTTGAAGAGGGCGACATTATTATGAAGGTCAGCGCCGACGATGTTGCCGATGCCATTGCGTCCTATGAAAAGCAGCTTAAAACGGCTCAAAGCAACATAAAAAGCGCACAGCTTGCCAAAACAACAGGTCTTGTTTCGGCACAGCAAACTCTTGAAGCATCTCTTGCAAAGGGTTCAAGCGCTCAAGACGAATATGATGTAACCATTTCCAAGCTAGAGGAAACCGCGCAGGACGCAAAGGATAATCTCACCGAGCTTCAGGAGGAGCTGGAGGAGTACCTTGCAATGCAGGAAACCTATGCGGAGGATTACGCTAAGCTTTGCGAATATGAGGATAAGCTAGAGGAGCTTGAAGCGGAATACAGCGCTATGGAAAAAATATACCGCTCCTATCAGAAAATAGATACAGCCAATAAAAAGGCTGTGGATAACCTCCAAGCGGAATATGACGCTTATGTAAAGAACAATGAGGATATTACCGATGACCTTGCAGAGCGTAAGGAAAGATATGAAACCGCTAAGGAAGCCTATGAATCAGCTTTGTCGGCATACGAAGAAGCACAGGAGGATTATGAGGATACTTTAGCCGAGTATACGGCATCCACAGGATCGTCATCCGATTCCGATGACAGCAGTTCAACAACAACATCATCATCTTCTTCCACAAGCGTTACATATACTTCTTCAGTAACATCTGCAACCGTAAGCACCGTCGAAAGAAAGGTTACTCAAACCAAGGAAGCTTACGAGGAAGCTTTGGAGGAGTACAATGCAGCTAAAATCGCTTATAACGGCTACTATACCAATCTTGATGATGAAATTGCCAATATAATCGAGGACTATGAGGATCAGCTTGAGGAGCTGCAGGATATTTACGAGGCTCACCTTACCATAACCGAGGATTATGCTGAGGAAATGGAGGACTTTAACGATGAAATTTCCGATTATCGCGAGGAATATGAGGATTACAACGATGATTTCACCGATACATACGGAAATAACGATGAGGATTCCATTAACGATAATATAGCAAGCCTTACAAAGAGCATAGCCTCCGCAGAGCTTACCATAACAAGCAATGAGGTTTCCAGCAGCACGGATATACTAAATGCAGAGCAGGAAAAGGAATCTGCACTTTCAGAGGCAAGCACGGCACAGGAGATATACGACAATACCGTTGCCGAGTACGATGATGCAATAGAGGACGCACAGGACGAATACGATGAGCTGCTTGAAGAATACGAGGAGTTCATGGAGCCTGTTGACGAAGAGGGCAATGTTTACGCTACCTGCGCAGGCTCGATAGTAGGTGTCTATGCCGAGGAGGGCGACACCATCACAGCCAACGGCACACTTGCAAGCATTATGGATACAAGAGGCGTGTACATTGATGTTTCCATTTCCGAGGAGGATATAACCTCAATGTATGTAGGTCAGGCTTGCTCCGTTGAAATATCCGCATATGAGGGTCAGACCTATGACGCATCAATCTATACCATAGGCGTAGAGCCTGCACGTTCCTCCGGTTCGGTAACATACACTGTAACCGTTAAGATAGACGATGAAAGCGGTATAAACGTATACGAGGGCATGACCGCCGATGTAACAATTTTTGAGCATCAGGTAGAGAATGTACTTAGTGTAAATGTCAACGCTATTACCTTTAAGGACGGTGTTTCCTATGTAACTGTATATGATGAAAGCGGAAATATTGTTCAGAAAGAGGTTACCACAGGCTTTACCGATGGCAGAACGGTTGAAATAGTTTCCGGTGTTTCTGCCGGCGATAAAGTTCTGGCGGAGGTACAGCTTTCCTGATAGAGAGTTGGAGATTGGATAATTGAGATTGGAGAATTAAAGAATAACATATATCTTGTATTTTCAATCACATTATCCTTCTCTTAGGATAGTATCAAGCATTTGCCTTGGAGTGAGAATAAAAGGCTCATTCGGAAAATGCTTGATATTTCCGGTGATAAGGTAAGATTCATGTTCACATCTTTTTGCCAAAGCAACCTCATAAAATACCTGATCCTTTGGATCGGTAAGTACAATGTCTGTTTTTAGAGGATCAATGTAAACACCGTTTAAAATCATTGCTGCCATGATGTCATCAACTATTTCGTCTGTAAGATGAAATTTGGGACGTTTCAAGACAGTCCGATATTCTTCCAATATTTCCGAGTTAAAAACGGGAGTAAGAAATCCGCTGAAAGCAAGACGAATTATATTGTTTGGCACAGAGTCGCGTTTGAGCATTGCGGATACCAATACATTGGTGTCGATAACAGCATAATATTGCATAGGAAGCTCACTTTCGGGAATTTTCAATTTCGGCATTGATTTCATCGAGTGTCATGTCCGAGATACCTTGTTCTTCGGCGATGAGGTTTGCCTTTTCCAGCGCACTGATTCCCTTATTTTCCGAGGATTCATTCAGCTTCATGCTGAACGGTATTCCGTTTTCCCGAATAAGTCTGTTGAGGGACATACGCATATACGTTGGTAAATCAATACCAAGCTGTTCGCAGATAATAGATGCTTTTATCCTGCTTTCCTCTTCACAGCGGAATTGAACTAAAGAGCTTGCCATATAAAAAACCTCCTTGAATAATTATAAATGTTTACTCAATAATATTATACAGCATTTTGTAATCAAATGCAAGCAGATGATTACACTTTTACAGAATTTTAATTATATTCACAGTCCATAGCCGTTTGCGACATTATGAGGTGTTATACCTATTACGGCTAAGTCCAAAAAAGGAGATAACATAAATGAGAGTAACAGAACTAATAAAGTCGGTAATGATAAATATTTTCTCAAATAAGTCCAAATGTGCCTTGACCTCTCTGGGTATCGTTGTTGGCTCCGCAACAATTGTACTGGTAATAGGAATCGGTCAGGGCGGTAAGCTGGACGTTGCCGAGCAGTTCAAAAACCTTAATGCCGGTGCTATTGAAGTAACCGCAGGTCAGAGTGCCGATACCATGATGGAAAATGCCATGGCAGGCGGCGGCGGCATGGGCGGCGGAATGATGGGCGGCGGCGGTATGCCCGACATGGGCAGCTTCGGTAGCTTTGATTTTAGTTTCATTATGGGCGGCGGAGGCGGTTCAATGCCAAGCTTTAGCGGCGGAGGCGGTTCAATGCCAAGCTTTAGCGGCGGAGGCGGAGGAATGCCAAGCGGCGGTGGCGGCGGCATGGGCGGCGGAGGTTCGTCCAGAGGCGGCGGTGCGGCTCTTACCGGTGCTGTTACCCTTACCGAGGAGGACGTTGAGGACATTGCAGCCGTTGTTCCCAATATAGATGCCATAGCCATTTCAGCAAGCGATACCGCAGCAGTTGAGGGCGGCGACCTTGAGGACGAAACCGATTTCACCGTTGCGGGAGTTATGCCCGAATACACCGAAATATCCAATCTGACCGTTCAGTACGGCAGCTTTATAACCGATGAGGATCAGGAGGATAAAACCAAGGTGTGCGTTTTAGGCTACACTGCGGCGCAGAATATATTCGGATCGGCTTATCTCGCTCAAGGCGATTACATATCCATTGAGGGCAAAAACTACGAGGTTATAGGCGTTCTTGCACAGATGGGTACGGTTTCCTCGGGAATAAGCCCCGATGAATCAATATTTGTTCCTTATTCCACAGCCGAAAAGTATATATTCGGCAACGATATTTCCCCTACAATAACCGCTATTGCATCGGACATTTCCGAGGTTGAAAACGTCATGGCGAACATTGAAACGGTTCTTACACAGAATTACCCCGACGCTCTTTTCACAATCACGGACGCAGGCAGTGAAATGGAAGCTGCTCAAAGCTCCGCCGACACCCTGCAAACACTTCTTGTTGCGGTAGCCTGCATAGTATTTATAGTGGGCGGTATCGGAATTATGAATGTTCTCTTTGTTACGGTAAAGGAGCGTACAGGTGAGATAGGGCTTTTAAAGGCGCTCGGCAGTCAAAAGTATGTAATTCTGCTGGAATTTCTCTTGGAGGCAGGTATGATAGCCCTGTTCGGAGGAATAATCGGAGTTGCGGCGGGATATGCCCTCGTTCCGGTAGTAGAGCTTACCGGCACAAGAACGGAATCCGTGGCAATAGCCGGAGTGCTTGCGTTGATATTTGCGGTGGTAACAGGTACGCTGTTCGGATTTTACCCCGCACTGAAAGCGTCAAAGCTTACGCCTATTGAGGCGCTTAACAATGAATAAGCAGCGATAAATAAAAATGTCATGTGCTGTGTGTGATGCAGCACATGACAGGTGGGAGCTGAGAAAATGAGAAAACAGCTTTGAGAATTTTAGCGGCTAATCGGTATCTGTTTTCAGAATATTTAAATACTCCGAATAAGCAAATACCTTATTTCTTGCGGAGTTGGTGGTTTCGGTTAGAATATTAAGCTCCTGCAATTTTCGGATAGCCGCCGCTATGGTATTGTAGCTAAGGTTTAGATCCTTGACAGTGTGGCTGATGTCAATGATCGGGTATTTTTCCACATAGTCAAAAAGTAACCTTATGTTGTTTGATTTACGATTGGTTTCGGGTAATATGGAAACGTTTCTTTCGTGAAGATCCGACAGCAGCGTTATCGTTGAAAGGGAGTCCTTTGCGGCGGCTGAAACAGCCTCAAGAAAGAACAGAACCCACTGCTCGTAGTTGCCCGTTCGGCGCACCTCAGACATTCTGTCATAGTATTCTATTTGATTCTTTTTCAGATAATAGGAAACGTATATAGCGGGGGAGAAAAGTATCTTCTGCTCCATAAGATAAAGGAGTATCATTAGCCTGCCTATCCTGCCGTTTCCATCTAAAAAGGGATGAATGGTTTCAAATTGATAGTGGATAAGTGCAATTCGTATTAACGAATCGTAATCCTCACTGTAATTCATAAATTTTTCCAAGTCAGACATGGCAATAATCATGTCGTCCTTATTTGGCGGGATGTATCTTGCATCCTTCAGTGAACAGTTTGCAGAACCAATCCAGTTCTGCGATGTGCGAAACTCTCCGGGATTTTTCTCCTGTCCTCTTACGCCTTTCATAAGCTCATAGTGAATTTCACGCAGCAGCCGACAGCATAAAGGGAGTGTTTTAAGACGTTCCAATGCGTAATTGGTTGCCTGAACGTAATTTATAACGTCAGCCACATCAAGGTTACTGTTTACGTCTGCCTCGGGATCAAGCACATCGTCAAGCGTGCATTGCGTTCCCTCTATTTGCGAGGAAATGAGAGCCTCTTTCCTGACATACATCGAAATAAAAAGATCGGTGTTGGGAATAAGCTTTGCCGATGTGTCCAGCTTAGCCAGCGCGGTGTTGGCATCAACAAGCGCCGAAAGCATATAGTTCCCGATTTCGAGGGCAGGATTTGGTGGCAGGGGATTTGGTTTATAGCTTGAATAGGCTGAATTGCCACTAAGGTTTGTAACAAATTCACCGGCTCTGTTCATAATAGTTCCTCCGTACTTTTTGAAATAACTAATGTTATTATACCCCTCTTATTTCAAAAAGTCAACGATAAATTGAAATTACCCCTGAAAAAATCTTTTCTTATTTCAAAAACCACGGCAGTTTCTGAAATAAGGGAAGAAAAATGCGGTTCTTATTTCAAAAAGTACCCTACTTTCTGAAATAAGAGTGAGAAAAAAACAGCTTTATTTCAAAAACTCTCAATAAAAATCAACCGAAAGGATGTTTACAATGATTACAAAGAAAAGAATAGCATCAATTGGAACAGCGACTCTCTTATTTGCGGTACTGTCGCTGACTGCCTGCTCCTCCGATGATGAAGGCACGATGGAGTTTACACAGCAGACCGTTGAGGAAAATAATTACGTTGCCCAGAGCAGCGACACCGTAGTAAGCGGCGAGGTTACGGCCATTGTAGGCAATTCCGTTACCCTTGCGCTGGGAGAAATCAGCGAGTCGGAAAACACAGGTGCTGCCGATGCAGGGGATGAAGCAGCGGATTTCAGCGGTGAAATGCCACGCGGCGGCGATATGCCCGATATGTCAGGCGGTGAAATGCCCGATAAGGGTGATATGGGCATGTCAAGCTTCGGCGGTGGAAACGGCGGCGGGGGACGTGGTAAAAGCAGCTCCGCTACCATAGAAAAGAGCGGCGAGGAGGCTACATATATTCTGCCTGTCGGTATGCCCATAGGCAGCGGTGATTACTCAAATATTTTGGAAGGAGATATACTTACTCTTACAATAAATTCAGAGGGAATAGTGTGCGCAGCGGAGGTCGATTGACATGGAAAACGTAATTGAAATGCATGATATAAACAAATCCTACTCTATGGGAGGCAGCTCCCTTCATGTACTTAAGGACATAAACTTTACGGTGGGCGAGGGAGAATTTATAGCGATTTTAGGTCCGTCCGGTTCGGGTAAATCAACCCTTATGAATGTAATAGGCTGTATGGATAACTTCGATTCGGGGGAATATTTTCTTTCGGGTCAGGCGATACATAAAATGAATGATGCCAAGCTTACCAACGTCCGCAACGAGTATATAGGGTTTATATTCCAGAAATATCACCTTATAGCAAAGTATGATATGCTCAGGAATGTTATGATGCCGCTGCTGCTTAGAGGTGCAACCTCATCGGAGGCGGAGGAGGTTGCGAGGGAACGTCTTATTCAGCTTGGAATGGGTGAAAGAATGCACCACAAGCCAAATGAGCTTTCGGGCGGTCAGCAGCAGAGAGCGGCTATTGCAAGAGCACTTGTGGGAAATCCCAAGCTGCTCCTTGCAGACGAGCCTACGGGCGCACTGGACAGCAACACCGGTAAAGAGGTTCTTAAGCTCTTTGGACAGCTTAACGAAAAGGGTCACACTATCGTAATGATTACCCATGACCTGAACGTTGCAAAGAGCGCAAAGAGAATAGTCAGAATCGTAGACGGCGAGCTGTTTTTGAATGAAAGTGATTAAAAGGAAAAAAGGTACAAACCGCAGGTTATTTGTAACGTGCGGTTTGTTTTCTTTATATAGTATTGAATATACATTCACAGTATGGTATAATGGGACAAACCGTAACCACGCTTTTTTTGAAAGGATTGCCTATGAATTTTAAGGAACGTGCCAAGAGGATTAAGGAGGATATCCCCGCAGTTTTTATTGCACTTAAGGATAAGGACACACCATTACCTGCAAAAATACTCGCAGCAATTACCGTTGCATATGCCTTGTCGCCGATAGATTTGATACCTGACTTTATACCCGTTTTGGGTTATTTGGACGATTTGATTATTCTTCCCGCATTGGTGGCCTTGACGGTGAAATGTATTCCAAAGGAGATATGGCAGCGCAGCCGTGAAAAATCACGGGGAATGTGGGAAAACGGAAGACCAAAGAAATGGTATTTTGCTGTTCCCATTGTGCTGATTTGGGTGTTGATAATAGGGCTTGTACTGTGGAAAATAGTCATAGATTAGCTGCAGAATAACGATAATTCAAGGTCAAAGACGCAAAAAACAAAGACATTTCCGATTTAAGCATCGGAAATGTCCTTGAAAAACCTAATATTTCTGTTTATCACAGGCAGGGGGTTTATTTTTTTGCAGCAGTAACGGTGTTCTGCATAAGCATAGCAATGGTCATGGGTCCCACTCCTCCGGGAACGGGGGTTATCCAGCCTGCCTTTTCCTTGCAGCCCTCAAAGTCCACATCGCCGCAGAGCTTGCCCTGAGCGTTTCTGTTCATGCCCACATCAATAACAACCGCGCCGGGCTTTACCATGTCGGCAGTGACAAATCCCGCTTTTCCCACAGCCGCTACAAGTATATCCGCATTTGCGCATATTTCCTTGAGGTTCTGCGTCTTTGAGTGGGTCATGGTAACAGTTCCGTTTTTATGCAGCAGCAGCATAGCCATAGGCTTGCCCACAATATTACTGCGGCCTATCACAACGCAGCTTTTGCCGCATACATCTGTTCCCGTTTCGGCAATAAGCTCCATAACTCCCGCAGGCGTGCAGGGGAGAAAATGATAATCGCCTATCATTATATGTCCCACATTTTCCGGGTGAAATGCATCAACGTCCTTTTTCGGGGAGATGGCATTGATAATCTTGTTTTCGTTAATCTGTTTCGGCAGGGGAAGCTGTACCAGTATGCCGTTTACGCTGTCGTCATTGTTCAGCTTGTCCACTAAGGTAAGAAGCTCCTCCTCCGTTGTGCTTTCGGGGAGAGCGTACTCGTAGGAGGTTATTCCCACCTCCGCACAGGCCTTTTTCTTGTTGTTTACATAGACCCGTGATGCCTGATTATCCCCGACAATCACAACGGCAAGCCCCACTGTGATATTCTTTTCCGCAAGCTGCTTTACCTCTTCGGCTACACGCTGCCTTACCTTTGCGGCAACAGCCTTGCCATCGATAATGTTTGCCATAAATTATTCCTCCTCGTTATTTTCGGCGGTTTTATCCTCATCGGCACTTTCACCGTCCGTATCCTGCGTTTCTTTGCTTTCAGCCGTTTTATCCCTGTCGTTTTCGGTGCTTTCGTCAACGGCAGCTTCAGCCTTGGTACTTTCGGTTATTTCGGTATCACCGTTTTCTTCAGCGTCCTCATCCGCAAGGATCTTCTGTTCATCGGTAAGCTCCTTGCGCTTTTTGTTTTTCTTCTTTTCGATGTAATCGCTTTCCTCCTGCTGTGCGCTTGCCAGAAGTGCCTTGGATTCCTCTGTGTCGCAGTAAAGCACAGGGGGATTTTTCTTTCCCCTTATCCTCATAACGATTATCAAAACAAGGGCAATTACCGCACTTACAAGAGCCAGTGCCTGTGAAACACGGATTGAACCTATATAAAGGCTGTCTGTGCGCAAGCCCTCAATGAAAAATCTTCCCATGCCGTACCATACGACATACATCAGGAACATCTCACCGTCAAATTTTCTGTGCTTCATGTAAAAATGCAGAATCAGAAAGCCTGCAAGACACCAAAGGGATTCATACAGAAAGCAGGGGTGTACGGGGAGATATGCGTTCATTTCAACTCCTGTTTTCGCTGCAATGCTGTCACCGTAGGCGAGAATATAATTCTGTATTCTGCCGCCCGACATACCCCAAGGGAGAGTGGTGTTTGTGCCGAAGCATTCCTGGTTAAAGAAATTGCCCCAGCGTCCCAGACACTGACCTATAAGCAGTCCCATAGCGGTAAGGTCGAGAACAGGGGCAATTTTCAGCTTGCGTATTTTAGCCATAGGCAAGCCGAAAAGCAGTGCGCCGATAATTCCGCCGTATATGGCAAGACCGCCGTCCCTTATGGATAATATGGAGATAATATCCTTGTACTGTGAGGGATTCATTGCGCAATAGTAGAGCCTTGCGCCGATTATAGCGCCGATAAAGCCCGCTATAACCGCATCAATCAGGCGGTTTTCGTCAATACCCATTCTTTTTGCACGTTTGAAGCAGTAAATCATTGCCAGCAGAACGCCTGCGGCTATCATTACACCGTACCATTTTATAGAAAATCCAAAGATGCTGAAAGCCTCGTTATCAATACTAAGCTTTATTCCCAAATAGGGAAAGGCTATAACATCATTTGAATATCTTCCGATAAGCTCAGTTTCCATAAATACCTCCGGGTATATTATTGCTTTTGTGAGGGCGGAACAACCACGGAAAGAGTGCAGTTGTCGGGATTAAACCTTTCTGTCAGGAACTGTTGGCACTCCTCAAGGGTTATATCGGCGGCAATATCTATCTGTGAAAAAGCAATGCCGCAATTGACAATACCTGTGTTAATAAGCAAACCTGCAAGAGATTCCGGAGAGCTTAGCTGTCTTATCATTGAGCCGTAATAAGCCTTTTTAACCATGTCAAAGCGCGATTTGTCAAGACCGTCCCTTATGCATCTGCGGATTTCATCGTTGATAAGCTCCGCCGTTTTTTCGGGATTTCTCGATTCACCGCAGAAATTTGGAACGAAATAACCGTTGCCCACAAAGGTTTCCGAGGAAAATTCCGAGTTGATAAGTCCTGCGTCATAAAGGGATTTGTAAAGAGGGGAGGATTCATCGGAGATCAGCGCAAGAACAATGTCGGATAAAACCTCGGCACGAAGTCTTTCACTGTCAGTTAAGGGCGCAGATTTATATCCCAATGCAAAGAGAGGTACGGCAACCTCAAATTCCTGTGAAACAAATTTTTCCGCAACTCGATCCGGTTCCTCCGGAACGATGGATATAAGCTCCTTGTCCTCGCCCTTTTTAAGGTATTCGTCACAGATGGAAAGTATTTCGTCTATATCCACATCGCCCGCAATTGCAAGGCACATATTTGGCAGACTGTAGAAGGTATTATAGCAGCGGTAAAGCAGGGGTGCATCTATCTGCGCTATGCTTTCCACAGTACCCGCAATGTCGATTTTTACGGGATTTTCGTGATATATTCCTCCCAGCATATTAAAGAAAACCCGCCAGTTGGGATCATCCTGATACATCCGTATTTCCTGTCCGATAATACCCTGCTCCTTACGGACGGTTTCCTCGGTGAAATAGGGCTTTTGTACGAAATCAAGGAGAATTTTCAGCGAATCGGCGAAGTTGTTGGTGCAGGAGAAAAGGTAGCAGGTACGGTCAAAGGAGGTATAGGCGTTTCCCGATGCGCCTGTTTTTGCGTAAAGGCTGAAAACGTCGCAATCCTCGTTCTCAAAGAGCTTATGCTCCAAATAGTGGGCAATTCCGTTTGGTACGGTGACAAAATCCGCATCGTCCTTGGTTTTGAAGGTGGTGTTTACGCTGCCGTATCGTGTTCCGAACAGTGCGTGCTTTGCCACAGAGCCGGGGGTCTGCCAAATAAGGATCATAAGCCCGCTGTCGTGCATTATCTTGGTGTATTTCTCTCCGATACGTGGATTTTCTATAATTTCTCTTGTCATGCTGTTATTCCTCCTCCGAAGAGCTTGCGGTGAGAACATAAACCGTGTCGAGGGCAAAGGATTTTGCACATCTTATTATATCCTCACGGGTGACGGCGGCAGTACGTTCTATCATTTCCTCCGGGGAAACGATTTTACCCGATACAGCCATTGAATGGTACCATGAAAACAGGTTGTTGGGGGAATCGCCTATCTGACGGTAGGCATCACAGTAATACAGCTTAGTCTGCTCAACAAGCTCATTGGTGAAATCACCGCTGCAAATTCGTTCAAGCTGCTGTCCGATAGCCTCCCGCGCGGCGGAAATATTAGTATGCTCAACGCCGCTGTTGACGATAAGCGTCTGTTTAAGAGGGCGGTATCTTGCGGAGCAGTAGTAGCAAAGGCTCATTTTTTCCCTTACGTTGGTGAAAAGCAGTGAAAAGGGCGTACCTCCGAAAATTCCCGAAAATAAGCGCATTGCGGCGCTGTCAGGCTCATGGCTCTTGTACGCCAGCAAAAGCTTGCTTTGTACCACATCTAATTTATCCTCCGAAAAGGCTGGGGAGGATTTAAGGGGAGAAGGCTCGGCGGTGGGGACATAAACACCCTCACGATTGCCCAAGGCTGAAAATGCGGAAATAAGGCACTGCTTTGCCTGAGGGGAAATTTCCCGTCCGTAGCAGCACACCTCGATGGCTGCACCTGAAAGAAGCCTTTTATAAGCGGAATAAGCGCTGTCCGGGGTAACGGCGGAGGCGCTTTCTCTGTCGCCGTAGGGGTAGACTGCGCTTGATTCGCCCTTGAATATGGTTTTTGCGGCACTGACCGAGGCGAACAGGTGCTTATCATTCAGCGTTGAATCGATATTATCGATAAGCTCACCTTTTAAAAGGTCAAAATCATCCTCGGAAAAATTCGGCTCAAAGATACAGCCGCAAAGAAGCTGTGCAGCGCTTAGGGTAAGATTTTCGCCCTCAAGAGCATATTTGTCGGCAATGGTTGAAATTCGTACCATCAGGTCATGGTTATCTGCGACAGCGCCTGCCGCATAGCTGAGAGATGCGCCGTAAAGCGTTGAAAGCCTGCAATTGAGTGCGGTCATAGTGGGGTAAGCCTTGCTGGAATGGGTAAGAATCATGGGAACAAGGGCATTTACCGCCGCATTTTCGGCAGTAAGCTCCGTCAAAAAGGAAACAGCGATAGTGCTTGTCTTTTTTGAATTGTCAATAAGCTCCGTAAAGGTGATACCCTTTCCCACAGAGGTTTGTTTTCTGATAATGGACAATTACATCAACTCCGTAATATATAAAGTAGTTATTGTGTATAGTGTACCAAACAGCCGCAAAAAAACGCACTGTAAATCGTAATTTATTATAGCACATTGGCGTAATTATGTCAATTGATTTTTTGGGAGCGGCTGCAAATTGATTATGAGGATAATGTCAAATAAAAACGCATTGTGTACCTGCCTTGATGGCAATACAATGCGTTTTGGGTAAATATACTCATATTTTATCATTCGAGCAGTCCGCAAAAGGTAAATTGGCACAGCCTTAACAGGGAAAGCGGTGATGTTTACTTTCCCCGGTATTTTATTCATTTGAGCCTATTACAGCCTCATCGGGCTGATCGGACTGTTCCGAGGGAGAATCGACTAAGGATGAGAAAATACTGTTGATGCCGTCGGTTACGGAAAAATACTCCGCCTCGATGTGTTCAAGGTAATCCTTGCCGGAATCGGTAAGATGATAGTACACACGGGTGCGGCGCCGTCCAACCAGCACCTGTTCATCCGCAATATATCCCTTATCGATTAAACGGTACAGGATAGGGTACATCGAACCACATCTTTTAACCGGATGGGAACAAAACCTTCGTTATGCCGTTTGTGAAAAAGTGTTTGGATTTAGGTGTGAGGAAGGAAAGAGATATTTTGGTGAAACATTTTCTAAAAGCAAAACTGCTCTGTCATAACGGCAGGGTGGTCATCCGAAACATGACTATTCTTAATTGACACTATCATGGTGTTGTCAAAACTTGACTTTTTGTGCAATTTGTGATATGCTATGTATTAATATTAAAAACATGGGTGAAATAGTTGAAAATAGCAATATGTGATGATGAAGAAATAATTATAAGAAATACGGCAGCAATGATAAAATCCTTATTAGCAGATTCAAATATGTGCAGTATAACATCTTTTTCCAGTGGAGAAGAACTACTAAGAAAACACTGTACAGAAAAATATGATATCGTTTTCCTTGATATAGAAATGAATGGAATGAGCGGTATGGAAACAGCAAGAGAAATACGAAAATTTGATTCAAAAGTTATTATAGTTTTTTTGACAAATTATCCTGAATTTGCTGTCGAGGGATATGAAGTTGACGCTTACAGATATTTGGTAAAAAATCAGCCCGAATATGTTTTCGAGAAGCAGTTCAAGTCAATAATTGAAGAATATTTTCAAAAATATAAATTATTTGAAATTTCAGGCAAAAATACTAAATCATATATTTATCTTAAGGATATATGTTCTTTTGAAATATTAAACAAAAGGATTAGTGTGCATACTCTGACAGATACATTGGATTTCTTCGGAAAGCTTTCGGATATTGAAAAGCAGCTAAAAAATGATAGACTGTTTGTCAAGCTGCACAAAAGCTTTTTGATAAATATATCACATATAACTGCAATTTGTGTAACAGATATTATAATGGCAAATGGTCAGAAAGTTCCGTTAAGCAGAAATTATAAAAAACAAATAATAGACAACTATGTATCGTATATGACTGAAAGGTAATGAAATGTGGAATATAATTGAAGCTGTAAATACAGCAATGGAAATGGTAATTGTATTATTATACTTTACCAAAACGCTTAATTCAAAATATGACTGCAAAATGTATTATGCAGTTACGTATATCTTATCTGCCGTGATATTATTTGTTTGCGGAAGACTTACATCAAATTCAACCATACTTATTTCAATAACATTTATGCTGCTCATTGTAATATCCTGTTTGCTTTATAAGGGAAATACAGTAAAGAAAGTTTTTTTGTCTGTAATCTTTATTGTTATTGTATTCATTTCAGAAATATTGTTTTTGGGTACGATGTCGGTATTAAATGTAGGACTTCCTCAAGAGATAGTTCAACAAGGTATAAAACGAATAATAGGTATGGTTGGAACGAAGATAATCTATTTCTGGATTATTGTTATAGGCTGTCGGATATTTAATCAAAAATTCAAGGATATACCGTTTAAGCAATGGGTACTTATTTTTATGATGCCTGTGCTTAGTACAGTTATTTTGTATATAATTTTTTATTCTATGCTGGAATCAACAGTAATAAGCGGCATGATTATATATTGTATAGCAGTGTTGGGATTGATTTATATAAACTTTGCTGTATTTGATTTTTTTGAAACCTATCAAAAACAATTAAAATTATCTGTTCTCGAACAGGTTATTGAAGTTGAAAACACAAATTACAGGCTTATTGAGAAATCATATTCGGATATGAGAAAACTTAAGCATGATATGTCAAATCAAATTGATGTAATAAATAATCTGATAAAAAAGGGCGACAGCGAATCGGCGAAAGAAATGCTGAACAGATTTTCACGTGAAACAACTCATTTAGGCGCATTATGCTATACATCGGAGCCGATAATAGATTCTATACTTAACATAAAGCTTCAGGAAGCCTGCGATTTGCAAATTGACGTGTCCAAAAGAATAAATGTATCTGAATTCAATCTTGATAAAATTGAGTTGTGCCGTGTGCTCGGAAATGCGCTTGATAATGCAATTGAGGGTTGTCAGCGGAGCAAATCCGATAATCCGCATATATATATATATAAGTATGCAGCAGATTAATGACAAAATTGCTGTTGAAATTTCAAACAGCTCGGATGAGGTGGATTTAAGTGATATGCGAACAAGTAAAATTAACAAGGCTGCTCATGGTATAGGAATGAAAAGCACAGCAATGTCGGTGGAAAAAATGAATGGATGTTTAAGTTATAATTGTAATAAAGGAGTATTTTCGTTAAAAATGGTTTTATTAAATGAAATAAAATGATATTAATTTGCATCTTGCGCCGTTTCGGCTACATCTTAGGCAAAAATATTGAAAATTCTACACAAAATGTGCTATACTTTATTCGAGGTGAACAGCAATGTTATCAAGATTCGCAAAAAGTACGGTGCATTTTTTTGTGAAAAGAAATATAATTGAAAGCGAAGATGAAGAAGTGTACGCATACGGTACGGAATTACTGTATTCAGCAGTACTAAATATCCTTCTTGCTATTATTATATCAATCATTACAAATACGTTTTATCCGACATTTCTGTTTATGCTATCATTTGTTGTTATACGACAATACATAGGCGGATATCATGCAGAAACGCATATAGGCTGTATGTCAATCCTTGGTGTTTTACTGATAGTGTTTTCGCAATTTATACGTTTTGTTCCGTCAGAGGCTGTAATATTAATTTCAATGATATTAACTGCCATATCTGTTGCTTTTACAATAATGTTTGCACCGGTGGAGCATCCCAATAAGCCTTTAAGTAAAAAAGAGAAGAATAATCTGCGTAAAAGGGGGATTATTGCTGTTATAGTTATTGCTATATTGATTATAGTTTTGTCTATGTCTGAAATTACAAAGCGATGTGGTATGTATATAACTTTAGGTATGTTTACTGCTTCAATTGCTATGCTTTGTCAGGTAATTAAGTATTGCATAAAAAAAGAAGAAACCGATTCAGATATTACAGGTCAGAATTAGATCTGATAATATACAAAAAATTTATATGGAGGGTTTATTTATGAAACTTGTAAAAGGAATATCAGCAGAAGAACTTATGAAATTATTTGCATCACTTGCGTTGCTTGTAGGTATTTCATCAATGTCACAGGCATGCTTCCTTGCATTTAATCAGCCTAAAGTGCCGAATGGGATGAATAAGTTCAATAATGAAATTTGAGTAACCGATATGTATTCAAAGTATAAACTTTGAAATACATACTCATTCGGATGAAAATCCGAAAATGAAGCACCAGTCGAGGAAGAAAGTACATTTGACATTTCCAAGGACAACGACATTCTGCTTTCGATAAAATCCGAAGCGATGATAGTCTAGTGCTGGAAAATTGATGGTAATTGCGTAATGTATGGTGTACAACATATATTACAAATATTAGAAGTGTTGGGGTGATGTGGGGATATATTTGAGTAATGGCTTTCAGCTTTAAATTTATAGATCGATATCACGGCCGGAAAGGATGTTTGTATGAAAATTTTAAAAAAATCGCTAATTGCTTTGGCATCGGTTGTACTTTCGGTGAGTATGCTTGGGATGACTGCAAGCGCTGATATGGAAACGGAAGAAACAGGAGGCTCTAATCTGGATTCTGACGTAATTGATGTATACGATGTTAATAGCACGACATCTGACAGTTATTCTGTGTTCACATGGAATCGCAGCGGAGCAACGGCAACTGTGTCCATAACCAATACGTCCGGCGCAGCACGGTGTGGTGTTGTGAATGCATACGGATATGATACAAGCGGAAATTACGTTGCGCATATCACCAGTCAACAAAACAACCTGGCGGACAATGGAAAACTTTCAAAATCAGGACAAATTGCCGGCGCATCTTCTATGGTTTTTCACGGCTATCTATACTCATCTACATCTGCCACCGGCACACCGCTATCCAGTTGGACACGTTCAGCCTAATTCGGAAACAGGATGGATTCGCAGCAATTTTGTAAAATTAAGATAAATGCGCATATCATGTCGTTTATGCTATGCGCATTTATTTGGGGCGGGGGAATTTCAGAATGAAATATACAATAAAAAACCTTATTTCACTGATACGGACGGAGAAAATAATTTTTGTGCTGATGCTGCTTTGCGTAATATCTTCATCTGTGGTGATTAACTTTTCATACGGACTTTACGGGAATTACCAAAGAGAAAAAATCGAGTCGGAAAGCGCTGCAAAGACAATTGAAATGGAGATTGTTGACAGCACTGCCGTTACAAAGGACAAATTAAAGGAATGTGCGCTTTCACTGTCGGATGGGACAAACAATGACATAGAGATGTACTATCTTACCCCGATTATCGAGCCTTTTTACAGCGGCAGGGAAATAGGGTGGGGTACTATGGCGGTGTGCTTTTCGGTAAAGGGCGGTCAGATTACCGTTTGCGATTTGTTTAAAAACAACCTGGAGAAGAACGGAACTATATATAAAGGGGAATATTTTACACATATTCAGGAAACGCAGGGGGCGTTTGTCGCGATTGCAGGCGATGATTTTGGGGACATTGACAGCTGCTCCGAAGCAATAACCTCACGTACTGAAAACGGGACAGTTTACTTTGAAATTCAAGGGAAGGAATATGAGGTAATCGCTTTGCACAAAATGGGAAATACACCCTTTGTACCGTTTGAATCCCTTGACGATGATACACAGTTTGACGGGGAAATATACTTGGGCTTTGAAAGCTCCTTTACCCGAAGCGAGTATAACGAGGTCAGGGAGGTCTTTGAGAGCGCTTTCGGGGATGCTATTATTGTTCCCGAACCGGATATAACCGATGCGGGGGATATTTATCTTTACAATACTATAATAATTATTGCGGTTTTGATAGCTGTGTTGTCTGCCGTTAATTTTGCGGTCTTGTATAAATATATTCTCGAAAAAAGGCAGAAAAGCATTGCGATTTTCGCTATATGCGGATGCAGAAAAATGAAGGCCTTTACAATTTTTCTTTCGGAATGTGTCATAATGTCCCTGCCGATCTATATAATTTCAGCCATCTGCTATGATAAGCTGATTTTGCCAAGGGTGGGGGAATACCTTGATTATATCAACGAGGTTTACAGTGAGAGGGCTTATGCTGTCATTTTTCTGATATGGGCGGTGTCTACGGTGCTTGTTCTTTGCATAATGCTTGCGCGAGCATTTTTCGGGAAAACACTTTATCAGAGTGCCGTGAACGGGGGTTGAAGCTATGTTTAAATTAGGATTGAAAAATATCAAACGAAATCCCGTTATGAGTGTGCTTGTTTTTGTGCAGATCGCAATTATTTTTATTATTGCCATAAGCATGACATCGGTAGTTGTTTCCCGTTTCAGATACTACACTCCCATAAAGGAGCTGTTGAACGAGAATAGCTGTTACTATTACATAGGATACGGTCTGAATCCCGTTAGCGGAGCGGTTTATATGGATACCGAAACCATGAAAACGATTTTGGATTCGGAGGAGGATGTATATGCAACGTATAACGTCTGGATTTCGTATATTTCAAAAAACGGACAGCTTATTGACGGTAAAAATGTGGGTTATGACGATAAGTTCCTTGAAATATATACGCCGGATATGGACGAGGGGGAGTGGTTCGATACAAGCCTTGATTACGGTGAATATATTCCCGTTGTGGTTTCCAAGGGTGAATACAATGTGGGAGATATTATAGAAACAGTGGGAACAGACGGTGTGGAAAGCTTTGAAGAAAAATCGGTGCTGGTAATAGGCGTTCTAAAGGAGGGTGCCGCCGTTTTCGAGCTTACGGCTCCATCGGCGGGTGAAAGCTTCAATTGTTCAAATATGTACGCAAATTATTACACGGAGATAGATGAAAAGACGCTTTTTATTATGCCGGTAAAATACTTTTATGAAAGCCAAACCTGTACGCAGCTTAACGGAGGTTTTATTGTAACCTATCCCGATAATACCGATGAGGCGGTTATTGCCGCCAATGACGACCTTATAAAAACTAATATAACCCTTGCCGCCTATAGGGGAGATGTAATTAAGGAAAACAGCTTAGAATACATTTTTGAGCAGCTTAATACCCTTTTGCCCATATTGATATGCGTTTTGATTTTGACAACTATAAGCACGCTGAGCGTAAGCGCGCTTACAACAAAAAGGCAGCTGAAAAACTATGCGATATATTTTATATGCGGATTGAAATGGAAGCAGTGTGCGGCTATAAACTTTATATCACACGGAATAATTTCCGTTACATCGCTGATATTTTGTGTGGCTTGTCTGCCCCTGCTGAAAGGTATGGCGATTTTCGCTGATTCCGTTATAGAATTTACTCATTGGGAGATGCTCGTATGTATGGTGTTGGTTTTGTTCTTCAGCCTGCTTTCGGTGCTTCTTCCCCTCGGAATAATCAGTAAAAACACACCGAATAAGATATTAAAGGACAATTAAGGAGATTTTTGCAATGATAGAATTGAGAAATGTAGGAAAGACCTACAATAAGGGCAGGGCAAACGAATTTACGGCGCTAAAGGGGATAAACCTGAAAATCAGCGACGGTGAGATGATTGCGGTAATCGGCAAGTCCGGCGCGGGGAAATCAACCCTCATGCACATCCTCGCCTGCATTGACAGCTATGAGGAGGGCGAATATTATATCGATGAAGCATTGGTTAAAAATCTTTCCGAAAGGCAGGCAGCGGAAATACGCAACAGGAAAATAGGGCTTGTTATGCAGGATTTTGCGTTGGTGGAGGACTTTTCATGCATTGAAAATGTTATGCTGCCGTTGGATTTTGCATTAAAGAAACGGAAAAACAGAGGAGAAATTGCGCTTAATGCACTTCGTTCCGTGGGGATGGACAGCATGGCTAAAAAGCAGGCGAACAAGCTGTCCGGAGGTCAGAAGCAGAGAGTTGCTATTGCGAGGGCGATAGTAAACGATCCTGCGATAATTCTTGCGGATGAACCAACGGGCGCTTTGGACACAAAAACATCCGCAGAAATAATGTCGGTTTTCCGCACGCTGAATAATATGGGAAAGACTGTTATAATAGTCACCCATGATAATTCCGTGGCGGAGCAATGCAGCCGTATAATCGAAATTTCAGACGGGAAAATAGTGAGAGAGACAACCTAAGGGAAATAGCGGTAAGTATTTTACATATTTAAGATAAAATAAAAATGCAAAGTAGGGAAATAGTATGAGAATAGTAGGATTTAAGGGATTTTTGGCATTGATTTTGGCAATAGCTGTTGTAACATTGTCAGCGGAGAGCAAAGCATTTGCAGATGATGAGGATATTATAGGCGGTTATAATTTGACAAATTATGAGGGCTATTCCGTTGAAAGCAGTATGGCGGCGGTTATTTTTGACTCGTTTGACGACTATGCGGAGTATGCGCCAAAAGCGGAGAGAGCATCAACGTATCTGAAAGGCTATGACTACATATCTGTACCGACGTCCCTTGTTGATTATACCGACTGTATCACGCAGATATACATTACTCCTAATTGGATTAAGGTAACCTACGTGATTGACGGCGAGGAATATAAGATTTATCACCAATTTAGACTTGATGAAACGAAAGAGCTTGAGGAAAAGGTCGAACATGGGAAATACACTGTCGTAAACGATATAACCGTATATAGCTATTCCAACGGATTTGAAACAGACAGTGAGAGCTTGGGAGAAAGACTGAACTATTTTTCATACAAAAATCAGCGCTTTGCACTTTCGGAAAATATCTCACTTAGTGCAAGTCCAATCACAAGGCTTTATCGTGACGGCAGACTTGTTGAAGATGATGGAGAGCTTTACTGTATAAATTCAGACGGAAATAAACTAAAGGGCTGGGTAACTGTGGACGATCACACCTATTATTTTATGGCAGAAAGCGGTGCGGCTGCCTGTTCCGGCGTAGGCATAATAGACAATAGTGCGTATTTGTTCAATTTCAATGGAGTGTGTACGGGAAAATATTCGGGAACAGCGTTATTTCCCGATGGAAGCAAGGTACACTACACCGACGGAAATGCCGATACTAATTAAACGGAACTATGGCAAGCTTTGCGTATATTAAAGAGCATTGAGGGGAGTGCAGGCGCATACCATGACACATTTTGCACTGAAAATACTGGCGGTAATTTTAATGACTGCGGATCACATGGGGGAAGAACTGACGGGTTTTCCCCTGTGGCTGCGGTATATCGGCAGACTTGCGTCACCTGTTTTTATGTTTTGTGCGGCTGAATCAATGGTACACACCCACGACAGAAAAAACTATTTAAAAAGGCTGATAACGGCAAATGCCGTAACTGTGGCGGCGTTTCAGATTGTACCCGCTTTTTTGGAGGTTTATTTTGGATTATCGGTGAAATCAACCTCTACGAATATATTCAACACCATTTTCAACGGCGCGCTGTTGGTGTACCTTGCGGAGGAAACCGAGGGGAAATGCAGAAACAGGCACATTATGCTTTATATAGCGTATCAGCTTGCACTGATTATCGCAGATGTTTTGTTAAGCGGTGTGGGAAATGTGTACAATGTGCCGATTTTAGAGGATTGGCAGAGCATACTGTTATCCCTGCTGTGTTGTATCGGAGCTGCTGACGGCGGATTTCAGGCAGCCCTGCTGATACCGCTGTTTTATTTCTGCAGAGGTGATAAAAGAAAAATTGCAGTGAGATATGCTCTGTATTGTGCGGCATTTTTCCTGCTGACCGTGCCGCAGCTGCCAATCAGGCTATTCGGTTATCTGGAGGTGCGGGGAGTGCCGAACATCGTGATACAGATAATGTCGGTTCCCTTTGGGCTGTTTCATATTCCCACATTGCGTTGGAGTGCTGCCGCAGATTTTACGCAGTCGCTTTTCAACGTAAATTATCAATGGATGATGATATTTGCGCTTCCTGTAATTCTTGCTTACAACGGTGAAAAGGGAAGCTGCGGAAGAAATCAAGGGCGTTTTTTTACATATACTATCCGCTGCATATACTTCTGCTTAGGATAATAAGGATATTTATGTGATTTTCGGGATATTGGCGGATTTGTGTGTGCTGCAAAGGATAGGGGCATGAGGATTTGTATGGAACAGAGCCTTCTGTTTGCGGCATGTGATAATACGGTATATGGCTTTTCACCTGTCAATGCTTTGTAATAATTTGTAACTAAAATTACGATTGACGGGCTGTAGCTTTATGGTATAATAAAATAAAGTACAGAAATCAGCGGGATTTTAAATTGCCACTTTTGGTATAAAAAGAGTATGGACAGGTAACGTAGCGTTTCTTGAGGGCAACGAAAAATGCCGCAGGCAACATTCCAATCCTTGAAAGCACTGCGAAAAGTGATTGTGCAGTGTTTTCCCGGATATGAAGGAGTGCAGATAAATGAAAGCACTTAGAATATTGATGGTATTGATATTGACAGCGTTTTTTTGCGGCGGGTGCAGTGAAACGAATACAGAACAAAATGAAACAGCAGTCGATGAAGAAAGTACATTTGAAATTTCTGAGGACAGCGACATTCTGCTTTCGGTAAAATCCGCATCCGATGACAGCCTTGTGCTGGGAATTTACAATAATTCCTCAGAGCCTATATATTGGGGACAACGGTATGTTATTGAACAAAGTCAAGGCGGCTCGTGGTATCGGCTTAAAGAAATAGAGTTAGAAGAGGATGAGTTTTTTGCATGGGAGGATATTCTCTATAAACTGGAGGGTGAAGGCACAACCGAGGAAAATGAAAATTGGATAGATTATTACGGCAGACTTTCCGAGGGGCATTACAGAATAGTCAAAGAATTTTTTACGGATGTGCGTCAGGGCGAACGCTTCGGCGAGATAATATATGTCGCCTGCAAATTTGACGTTGAATAAGGTTTTAATGCAGCATAGCACAGAATGAAAGGGATGTAGATTATGAAAACAGCAAAGAGAATTATTTCGATACCCACGGCGCTTATGATTTTTGCGGTCGGTATGTCCGCCTGCGAATCGGATAAATCGGACGATGTGACACAGCTTAAATTATCCGATTTTTCAAAAACCGACGGTTTGCCCGGGGATATTAAAGCGGATTCATGGGAAATCGAAGATTACCCTCTTGATGAGGAATATCTTAAAGAAATCGGAACTCCTCAGGACGTAATATCGGACGTATCAAGTCCTACAATCTCCTTGACGGTCAATTCGGAGGATTATATTTGCAGCTTTGTATGCTCTGATATTATGACCCAGTTAGGAACGAATATTTTCAAAATATATGCCTACAACAAGGAAACCGACACAGATGTGTGCGTATATGAATCAGGGTATATGGATTTGTCAAGGGATATTGTTTCCGGTGTAATAATCGGCGAAACCCTTTATTGGAGCGAGTATATTTACGATTTTTATGAAATTGACGAGGGCATTGATGAAGAATCCATTCCCGTTTCATGGAGAATATGCGCCGCCGACCTAAATTCAAATGAGTTTTCGGTGATTTCCGAAAGCACTGCCGACAGCTCAGAGATAATTCCCGTGCTTTCCTGCGATTCCGATTTTGTTTATTGGTATGCGGCACAGGACGGCGTTTATTCTGTAATGTGCTATAATCCGAAGAATAAAACCGTAAATGCTGCGTATGAAAATGTTATATGTAATAATCCTTATACAAGATATATTTCTGTTGGTGAAAGTAAGTGCGTACTTACAGAGAGCGGCTTTGAAATAGATGATGTTGTCGTCACAGCACCGACATCGGGCGAGAAATGCGCTTATTGGTCCAACAATGAAAGATATATAGTATGGGTTGAAACACCTGCTGCCGATAATTATACCGAACAAACCGTCTATATTTACGATATTTATGAAAAGAACACCTACACCATTGATAATGACGAAACAGACGGAACTCTGTACGGCTGCTGCGCGGTGGGAGAATATATTTGCATTAACTGTTCAGACAGTGAAAACGGCAGTAATTTTACATATCTGATTGATATTGATAGCCCAAGGTTTTATGAGCTGCATGAGGTATTTGGCGACAGCGAACCCTTTTCATGGGTTTTTGTTTCGGAGGACGGAAGCATATGGTTTGAGGGAGAAAAAGTATATCAGCTGGAGAATGAAGCAGCTGCCGATGAGGAAAGTACGTATGAAATTTCCGAGGACAGCGACATTCTGCTTTCGGTAAAATCCGAAGCTGGACTCACCGAACAATCCGATTATAGCCACCAAAACGTTAGTTTGGAGAGTACGGGAGAATTTATTGATTTGGAAATGCCAAGCCCGTTTGATACAAGCTGCGGAGTAGATGAGCACTTCGCCTTTTATCAGCCATGTGTCGGAACTCGTGATGATATACCGGTAGAACTAATGAATTTGGTTGACAGTGACGAGCGGACTGCCTACATAGATTCATTTTCTACATTGACAACTGCGCCCGACAGCATATGTGGTTACGCAAATATTTATTCATTTATTAAGGAGTTTGATATTTCAAAGGACGCGGCAAAATCGGCATTAGCTTATTATTTGGAAAGCGATGACGAGCAGATAAGGATAACGGAAGAACAGCTTGATATAATTTTTTCCAATGATATTGAACAGATAACAATTACCTTTGCATCAGACTATTCGATAGTTGTGGGAGAACATATCTACAACCCGTATTGGGTATACACCCACAGCATTTCCGATTATAAAGCGGCAGGAATATCTTCACAGGATATTTTATCAAGGGTGGAGCTGTATTCCGCTTTGCCTTTAACGGACGATGCCAAGAATGCATTTGAAAAGAAGCTTTCCGAATATACAGGCACGGCGGTTGAGCTTTTGATGAGCGGATGTGTCACCTTGGAGCTTGGAGATAAAAGCACTTTGGAAATATCGGATACAGACGACTTTACGATGACTGCGGAGAATGTTTCTCCGCTCGGCGTTGAAATTAAGGTTTCAAACAATTCCGAGAGAACGTTATACCGGGGATCTTGGTATGTCCTTGAAAAAGAGGAAAACAACGAATGGTTCGAGGTGCTGCTTCCAAATTTAGATGATCTTGAATCCGCTAATATAAAAAGAGTATGGACAAATAGCTTGGAGTTTCTTGAGAGCGGCGAAACAAGAAGCATAGAAATGCAGTGGGACAACAGTTACGGAGAACTGCCGAACGGTCATTACAGAGTAGTTAAGGAATACTTCTTTAACGAGATGAAACAGGACGATACAATATATGTCGCTTGCGAATTTGACGTTGAATAAGGCATTAAGGAAGTACTGAATGATGCCGCAGGCAACATTCCAACCCTCGGCGGTGTTTCATTAGAAGAAAAGGATAATTTGCATGATTTTGTGATATAATAGTCGTATAATTAAGAATAAAGCAGCTTATATATGGCCGACACATGGCTATATTGCGCAAATGTTCAAACGATACTTGTACAAATTGCCAATTTTGCAAAAAGGTGCTTGACAATCCGGAAATAAAGTGATAGAATAATAAAGCTGTCCGACACGGAA
>MSHL01000012.1:18959-21092 GCA_001941135.1 Ruminococcus sp. Zagget11 | reverse complement strand
CGATGAGGCGTGTGATGTGAGGAGAGAATACAATGTTCTTGCCCTATTCGAGAATAGATAATAGAAGCAAGAAAATAGAAGAATAACCGTTACTTTATCCTTAAAGTGATTTCAATGCGACGGAATGGTAATATTCCCATCTTCTATTCTCAATTTTCTATTTTCTAAGAGGATAGGATTTTTTAACAAGAACGGTATATGGATATGCTTTAGATGGGCATCATAGACTTCAATATGCTATTGAGAATAATCAAACGGTTGACGCTTCAGTGGGGAGTATTAAGCATATGGATAATGATTACATTAATATTGTTATAATTTCAGTATACTTAAGGAGTGATATTAAGAAATCGTATAACATTGACATAATAGATTATATGTTAAGTTGGGTTTCCGGTGACATAACAGCAGAGGAGATGATATTATTAGTCAAAAAACTAAATGTTGAATGGTGGGATAATTTGAAAACGAATAGTCCTTCATTTATAAATGATGATATTAGAAATAAATTTATTAGATGTTCATTGAATTATTTAAGGCTCTTAATTCAACAGGCGCAATACGAAAAAGCGTATTGTGTAATAGATGTATTGCACGTATTTCCGGATATTAATATAAGCAGTTTGAAATCAAAAAAGAGTTTTTGGGAATATTATATTTTGCCTTTCAAAAGAAAATTTAATGATGATTTTTTTGATGAATTTCGTTTTTTAACTGCAGACTTGTAGGTCATGATCGCCGAAATGCAGCAAATATAAATATTAATTGCCATGTTTAATGAATTTAAGCTTAATGGATTTTTAGTGTATAATATACGGATTCTTATGGGATATTTCAATGAAGTATTTTTTGTGTTTTCAGCTAAAGTAACAGCAGAGCTCAACCTTGGGAGGTATATTACATGGTAGATTTTTTTAAACGGTATAACTTGATTAAGAAATTTAATTATACTAAATCGCAAAATTACGAGGAGAATGTGATTGATACATTGGAACTAACGTTATGTAACAATTGTATTTATGATGACGACGAATGTATATTGAAATTTTATAATGTTAAAGACATGGAAATCCATGATTTAAGTTTATTAATGCCAATACGTATATCAATAATTGATGTTTCTGAAAGGAAGCTGGAAAATATAAATTATTGGGTTAGTGATGATGAAAATAATATTTTTTCTTTTTACTGTCAAAGCTGCAGCGTTAACGAATAACCTGTCGGATCTTCCTCGATAACAGGGGTATTATAGGAGGTGTATAAATGCATTATAAGCATATAATGATTGAACTTTATTGCAAGAAAGATAAAGGAGAATGTGACTTGTTTCCGGAAGGAGTTAATCACAATTGTATTGTTAAAAAATGCAAAAACATTCTTCTTACCCCCTGTCCCAATGAGATAGCATATGCCGATGAAAACGGGATTGTTTCAAGTTGGATTGGCTTTGGAGGTGATATGGATTTTAGTTGTGATGACGAAAGCCGCAATAAATTAATTTATCGATGGAAAGAAATATGTGAAAGTAAAATGAACAGTGCCCTTGAACAGTATTTATCCGAGAACGATTTGAATACGGAAGCGTTTAGAAAAAGTATGAATGAATGGGATATATTCCCCGATGAAGGAGTTGGCGAATTTAAAATACTTGATCCGTTTGAAAAGGTTTATGCGTACCTTATCAATAACAATATAGAATTTAATATTGAAAAGAACATTAGGTCGGGAATATCCTTAAATACCGGAGATATGAGAATTTCCTTTGATAAGGAAAAATTAATATTTGCAATATCTGTCTTTCGGAATTTTAAAGGTAAGATTAATAACACGATAGGAATAGGGTCAACGCTAAAGGATGTTGAAATACATTTGGGCAAATATATTGACGGAATGAATATTCACTGCCCTACTTATGAATTAGCGAATATAAAGGGCGTGGAGTTTAAATTATCTAATGATGTTATATATGATGATATTATTTATAATTATACAGCGGAATGGGATGAATCTGCTATTCCAATTGCTCAGATAACGGTCTGGAATTCCCGCACATGGGATTCGCAGGTATCTAAAGGCTAATCATGGCAAGACTGTATTGCCGTTGGACAGATTTTGTTTATCCCGGTTTGGAAT
>MSHL01000012.1:0-18938 GCA_001941135.1 Ruminococcus sp. Zagget11 | reverse complement strand
TTTAGAAACCGTATAAAATTATTATTGTTTTGATGTGGGTTATGGGGTGCCGCCTTAGACCATATTCTGTTATTTCAGATTGAGGAAAGGATTACTATAGTTAGTGGACTATTAAGACAGCATGACACCACAGCAGGGAAATATTGCACAAATATGAAATGATTGTAATATTTTATTTTGACTGCTTGATAATAGCGCAAATAATGCTATAATAAGGTTGTGTGCATTTCTGTGCAGGGTGAAAATAAAGCAGTGATTGATAACTGCGGCTAATGCGGTTTATTTTCGGTTTCGATAAGAGCTGCCTGTGTTGTGGCGCAATTAGATGTTCCCGCTCCGAACGTGATTGCTTATGTAATTTGGGCGGGTGCAGAGGATTGTTATGTTCGTCTTGGGCAGAGTGTGCTTGGGACGCTTTTATTTTCACCATTTGGATTTTGAGCGCTAATTGAACACAAACCCACGATTTTTGAAAAGAGGGATTGCAAATGGAAAATCGGCTTAGGGAAATAGCTGAAAGAATCAGAGAGCTGCGCATAATTGCCGGTCTTACAGAGGGAGAAATGGCTAAAAAGACCGAGGTCAGCGAGGATATGTATCGTCTGCTGGAGCAGGGTGATACAGACTTCACCTTCAACTTCATTTACAAGTGTGCAAACGTTTTCGGCGTGGAGATTAAGGACATTCTTGAAGGATCAAGTCCCAGTCTTTCACTTTACACACTTACAAAGAGCGGCGAGGGACTTCCGATTGCAAGAAAAAGCGGATTTATTCACCATGACCTTGCGCCGTCCTTTAAGAACAAGCTTGCAGAGCCTTTTTGGGTTAAAATACCGTATACAGATGATGATACCCTGTCATTTTCAACTCATAAGGGTCAGGAATTTGACGTGGTACTCAAGGGAAGAATGCTTATCAGAATTAGGGACAGGCAGGAAATCCTTGAAAAGGGTGATTCTATTTACTATGACAGCGCCAATCCTCATGCGATAAAAGCGTTGGGCGGCGAGGATTTGGAAATATATGCTGTTGTTATGCGCGGCGACAGTGAGGACAGCGTTCCCATCGAGGTAGCCGAAAAGGTTAAGGCTGTTATTCACGACACACATTCAAGCGTTGCCGATGAATTTGTTGAAACAAGGGTTGATGAAAACGGCGTTTTACAGGCTATCAGCTTTAAAAATGATGATAAATTCAACTTTGCTTATGACTGCGTTGATAAAATTGCCGAGAAAGACCCCAATAAGACGGCTATGCTGTGGGTTTCGGGGGATAAGCAGGAGCATAATTTCACCTTTGCGGATATGCGGAAATATTCAAATATGACCGCAAACTATTTCGCTTCCTTAGGAATAGAAAAGGGCGACAGGGTAATGGTCGTACTTAAGCGCCACTATCAGTTCTGGTTTGCAATGCTGGCACTCCATAAGATGGGCGCAATTGCTATTCCCGCAACAAATCAGCTTGTGGAGCATGACTTTACCTATAGGTATAAGGCGGCGGGAGTGAAAGCAATTATTTGTACGGCTGACGGCGGCGTTTCCGATCAGGCGGAGCTTGCGTCAGCAGAATTTCCCGGTATGATCAAGATCCTTGTGGGCGGCAAAAAACACGGCTGGCATGATTTTAACGGTGAAATGGCTCTTTGCTCCGATGTTTACGACCGCACCGCCGATACACCCTGCGGCAATGACCCGATGCTTATGCTGTTTACCTCCGGTACAACCGGATATCCGAAAATTGCGGCGCATTCCTACAAATACGCCCTGGGACACTATATAACCGCAAGATATTGGCATAATGTAGATCCCAACGGGCTGCACTTCACTATTTCCGACACAGGCTGGGGAAAGGCTTTGTGGGGCAAGCTTTACGGTCAGTGGCTCTGCGAAGCGCCTATATTCACATATGATTTCGACAGGTTCAAGTCGGAGGACATTCTTCCGATGTTTGCTAAATACAATATAACTACTTTCTGTGCGCCGCCGACAATGTACAGGTTCTTTATCAAGGAGGATCTTTCCAAATATGATCTTTCCTCCATAAAGTACGCTACAACAGCGGGAGAGGCGCTTAATCCGGAGGTATTCCACCAATTCAAAAAGGCTACGGGACTTACCATCATGGAGGGCTTCGGTCAGACCGAAACCACGCTTTGCATAGGAAATCTTGTAGGTACAACCCCGAGAATAGGTTCGATGGGAAGACCTACTCCACTTTACGATGTAGTTTTGCTGGATACGGAGGGTAATGTTACCAAGGACGGCGAAACGGGCGAGATATGCATACGCACACCCGAAGGTGTCGGTCCGTGCGGTCTGTTTATAGGATACTACATGGATGAGGAGCATACAGCCGAAGCATGGCATGACGGCTACTATCACACAGGCGACCAGGCAACGAGAGATGAGGACGGTTATCTTTGGTATGTGGGACGTATCGATGATGTAATAAAATCCTCCGGCTATCGTATAGGGCCTTTTGAGATAGAGAGCGTTATAATGGAGCTGCCCTATGTGCTTGAATGTGCAATAACAGGCGTTCCCGACCCTGTGAGAGGACAGCTTGTTAAGGCAACCATAGTCCTTACAAAGGGAACGGTAGGGACAGATGCGCTTAAAAAAGAGGTTCAGGATTATGTAAAATCCCACACAGCGCCTTACAAATATCCCAGAGTGGTTGAATTTGTGGACGAGCTGCCCAAAACCATAAGCGGAAAAATTTGCCGTGTAGAGCTTAGAGAACGCGACGGCGCAAATTCGCAGCAGTAAGCAGGAAGATAAATAAGTAATAAATCCTCTTCGGTACAAACCGAGGAGGACTTTTTGCGTAAATAACATAAGCTGAAATCGGCTGTTTAAAAGGGCTTTTGTGCAAAAGCGATAATTTGTCCTAAAATGTTTGTGAAAAATAACTGTTAGAAAATTCAAGCTTTGCGGAATGAAAAATTGTGCAAAAAGGAAAAAATCAAAAATATTCTCTAAAAAACTTGACTTTAAGAGAAAGTTATTATATAATAATACACTGTATCATAATGTGTAATTATACCTGTTTTGCGGTTTTTATGGCTGTATTTTTGGCAGTTTACTGTATTTTAAACGCCATTGCTGTTAATACTTGCAAAAGAGGCTTGCTTTGCTGTCGCTTGTTACAGAAAGCATGATATGACATAAGACGAGAGTGGAAAATGCCGATTTAAGCGGTGTGTCCTGTGTCCAAAATAACTTGAGGAGGAGTCCGCCTATGGTGAATGTAAAGCCGGTACAGCTTGGAAAAACCACACGAATGAGCTTTGGAAAGATCGACGAGGTTCTTGAAATGCCTAACCTCATCGAGGTTCAGAAAAACTCTTACAAGTGGTTTATTGAAGAGGGACTTAAAGAGGTATTCAGAGATATTGGCTCAATTACCGATTACAACGGTAATTTGGCGCTTAATTTCGTTGACTATCGTTTTGATGAACAGCCCAAATATTCTGTTGCGGAGTGCAAAGAAAGAGATGTTACCTACGCTACCTCTCTGAGAGTAAGGGCTACATTGTGGGATAAGGAAACTGGCGATGTAAAGGAAAATGAGGTTTACATGGGCGATTTCCCGCTCATGACCGACAGCGGTACCTTTGTAATTAACGGTTCGGAGCGTGTTATCGTTTCACAGCTGGTACGTTCCCCGGGTGCGTATTTTTCCTTTGAGAAGGAAGCTAAAACGGGCGCCAAGCTCTTTAATTCGCAGATTATCCCTAACAGAGGCGCTTGGCTGGAATACGAAATGGACGCCAGCAGATATGTTTACGTAAGAATAGATAAAAACAGGAAGATACCCCTTACTACATTTATCCGTGCCCTTGGCTGCGGAACCGATGAGGAAATTGATAAGATGTTCGGCTCTGATGAAAGGCTTGCTTTCACAATTCAGGGCAAGGACACCACAAAGAATTACGAGGCGGCTCTTCTTGAGGTTTACAGAAGACTGCGTCCCGATGAGCCTTCACTTATAGATAATGCGCAGGCCCATCTGACCAATCTTTTCTTTGATCCGAAGAAGTATGATTTGTCACGTTTTGGAAGATATAAGTTCAACAAGAAGCTTGGCATAGCAACAAGACTTGCGGGACACTATCTTGCCAAGACAGTTCCCGACGAAAACGGAGCGCCTGTGGAACAGACGCTGATTAACTACACCACCGGCGAGGTTATAGCTGTAGGCGGAGATTTCATAAGCTACGATAAGGCTAAGGAAATTGAGCAGGCAGGTATTACCGAGGCGTGGGTTACCATACAGCAGAAGATTGTTGTCAAGGATAATCCCGACGATCCCGAATCCAAGACCACTACCCATATGGAGGCTAAGGATGTTAAGATTATCGGAAACGGTATGGTCGACATTCACGGCTATGTTACCGGGATTGACGTTGAGAAGTACGGTATCAACGAGCTTGTTTCCTACAGCGTTCTGAAAGAAATACTTGACGAGGCTGCGGATGAGGATGAGCTTGAGGGAAAAATCAAGCAGAATGTAGACAGGCTTGTTCCCAAGCATATAACCGTAAACGATATTTTTGCAAGCATCAGCTACTACCTTAATCTTTGCGATGATATCGGTACGGTTGACGATATAGACCACTTAGGCAACAGACGTATAAGAGCCGTTGGCGAGCTGCTTCAAAATCAGTTCAGAGTCGGTCTTGCCAGAATGGAAAAAAGCATAAGAGAGAGAATAAGCCAGTCCAAGGGGCTTGAAAATGTAACTCCTCAAAATCTTATCAACGTAAAGCCTATTCAGGCGGTTATTAAGGAATTTTTCGGGTCGTCACAGCTTTCACAGTTTATGGATCAGAGCAATCCTCTTGCAGAGCTTACCCACAAAAGACGTCTTTCCGCACTGGGTCCCGGCGGTCTTTCCAGAGAGCGTGCCGGATTTGAGGTTCGTGACGTTCACTATTCCCACTATGGCAGAATGTGTCCCATTGAAACTCCTGAAGGACCGAATATCGGACTTATATCCTATCTTGCATCCTTTGCAAAGCTTAACCAGTACGGATTTATAGAGGCCCCCTACAGACGTGTTGATAAGGAAACCGGCGTTGTAACGGACGAGGTTGTATATATGACGGCGGATATGGAGGATAACTTCATAATCGCACAGGCAAACGAGCCGCTGACCGCCGACAAGCACTTTAAGAACCCCAAGGTAAACGCACGTTTCAGGGAGCAGATTTCCACGTTCGATGCATCGAGAATCGATTACATGGACGTTTCTCCAAGGATGCTCGTTTCCGTTGCTACCGCGATGATACCATTCCTTGAAAACGACGATGCTAACCGTGCCCTTATGGGTGCAAACATGCAGCGTCAGGCTGTGCCGCTCCTTAAAACCGAAGCGCCTATTGTCGGTACGGGTATGGAGTATAAATCCGGCGTTGATTCGGGTGTTTGCGTTATATCCGAATATGACGGTGTCGTTGACAAGGTAAGCGCCGATGAAATTGTCATTAAGGAGGGTACGGGCGCTGTTCACAGCTATAAGCTGATTAAGTTTAAGCGTTCAAACCAAGGCACCTGCATCAACCAAAGACCTATTGTCAATAAGGGCGATGAGGTTAAGATGGGACAGGTTCTTGCAGACGGTCCCGCAACATCAGGCGGCGAGGTATCCATAGGTAAAAATGCCCTTATAGGCTTTATGACATGGGAGGGCTATAACTACGAGGATGCCGTACTGCTTAACGAACGTGTAGTTCGTGACGATATGTACACTTCGATCCATATTGAAAAGTATGAGATTGAGGAGAGAGATACAAAGCTTGGTCCCGAAACCATTACAAGGGATATACCCAATGTGGGCGACGATGCCATAAAGGATTTGGACGACAGAGGTATTATTCGTATAGGCGCAGAGGTAAAGACCGGCGACATACTGGTTGGAAAGACTACGCCTAAGGGTGAAACGGAGCTTACAGCCGAGGAAAGACTGCTTAGAGCCATATTCGGCGAAAAAGCCAAGGAGGTAAGGGATAATTCCCTTAAGGTACCTCACGGCGAACAGGGTATCATAGTTGATGTAAAGGTATTTACCAGGGAAAATTGCGAGGAGCTTGCACCCGGAGTAAATAAGCTTGTGCGCTGCTACATTGCCCAGAAGAGAAAGATTGCAGTCGGCGATAAGATGGCGGGTCGTCACGGTAATAAGGGCGTTGTTTCCCGTATTCTGAAGCCGGAGGATATGCCGTTCCTCCCTGACGGTACACCTCTCGATATTGTTCTTAATCCTCTCGGCGTTCCTTCACGTATGAACATCGGTCAGGTTCTCGAGGTTCATCTGGGAATGGCTGCAAAGCAGCTGGGATACAAGGTTATGACACCTGTATTTGACGGCGCCCATGAGTCGGATATTATAGATTGCTTCTGTGAAACGGAGCTTGTTGACCAAACGATAAAGGATGCAAACAACAGCGTAAAGAACGCTGTGTCAATTTCCAATAAGATAATAGACGGAGAAGAAGTTGATGCATCCGAAGCAAACAGAACCGTAAACGATGCTTACAGCAGAATTAAAATTGCAAGTGCGTATATTGACGGAACTGACGAGGTAAAGGCTGCTGTAGACGCAATTAACAGTGTTGATGATATAAAATCAGCTACAACTGCCGTAAACGCTTCCAGAGCTGCCGCTGCCGCTGTTATGTCGCAGATTACCCTTGATGTGACGGCAGAAAGCATTGCCGATGAGGTTGATGCGGCTGCAAATGCTGCTGCTGCCTGTGATGACGGCGCTTTTGCCGAAAAAGCAGCCGATACCGCCGCTATGGCAGACAGAGTTTCCGAGCTTGCCCATAAGGCTGAAAACGCTGCGGTTTATTCCGATTACTTCGGTGAGGCTGCAAACTGTGCAAAGGCTGCAGTTGCCGCTGCGGATTCCGCAATTGAGATTATGGGGCTGGCTGTTGCCGACGGCGGAAAAGAAACTGCCGATACAGCTGCCGCTGCTGCCGCTGCTGCGGTCAGTGCCGCTAAGCTTGCGGTGTCCACTGCGTCACAGAACGCTAACGTTCCTCTTGAAGAGGTATGCGCTCTTGCAGATAAGACTGCCGATAATCTTGACGAAAACGTAAATGCAAGCTATGATTCAATGGTTAAGCTGTGTGCCGGTGCGGTTGACGCGTCCGACAGAATAGTAACGGTTGCCATTGACGCATATGCCTGTGAGGCGGCTGTCAGAGCGGCTAATGATGCAATTGAGGCTGTTTACAATGCAGTTAACTCAATCGGGGATAAATTTGTTGACGTTTCGGCTAAGGCTGATGCCGCTGCCGACAGTATAGTGAACGGATTGGGCGGAGAAAAGGTAGACGAAGCCGTTGCAGCAGGCAGTGATGCAATTCGCTGTGCCAACGAGCCGATCGAGTCCGCTAAGTGTGCCGTTAATGCTGCGAAGGACGCTCTTGCCGCTGCAAGATATGCCAACGGCGGAAATCCGTCAATCGATACGGCTTACGCTATCTCTAAGGCACAAAAATGCTTTAAACAGGCGCTTGATTCCATCAGAAATGCCAATGAGGCTTTCAAGGCTGCGGAAAATATAGATTATTCCGCAAAATCGAATATTTACAGCGATATAGATGTTGCTGTGAACGATGCAAACGCAGTAATTCAGTCGGCAAATTCCGCAATAGAAGCCGCAAGAAAGGCATCTATTTCCGAGAAGTATCTTGAAAAGGCGCACACGGCTGTTTCCGTTGCAACCGCATCGATAAAGCAGATAAGCGATACCGGCGATGTAAAATTCGCAGGAATTGCTGCTGCCGATTCCTTCACAGCTGCTAAGATTGCAGGTGCAGCCGCTTTGAGAGCTGCTGCAGGTGCGGTTAAAAATTCCGTTGCCTTTGCTGTAATGGCAATAAGATTTGCCAACAGAGCTATATCCGCATCCATAGTTGATATACAGGTTAAATCATCCAGAGGCGTGGTGAATGCCGCCGCCAATTCCGTTGCCGCAACAGGTACGGACGGTGAAAGACTTGAAACGGCAAAGAAGTCATATGCCGATGCCGCTGCTGCGGTTAAGTGCGCGAATATGGCACTTAGTGCCGCCAACGATACCGCACCTTATGACGAGGGCAAGGGATATGGTCACATTACAGATGCGGAAGAGGGCATAAAGGCTGCGGAGAAGATTCTTTCTACTGCAAATTCTGCTCTGCTTGCTGCAAAGGATGCGGCAAATGACGAGAACAATGCCGCCATTCAGGCTGCCGAAACCGCGGTGCGTGAAACAACCGCCGCAATTGAAAGGGCTGAGCTTGCCGTTGAAGAAAGAGAATCGGTTAAGATCGAGTCCAGCTCCGAATATGATGAGCAGTCCGCTAATCTCGTTGCCGCTGCTGTTGCTGCTGCAATGATTGCGGCACAGAGTGCTGTTGATGCGGCAAAGGCTGCGTATAACGCAGTTGTTCCCGCCGCCTACGAGGCACTCGAAAGAGTCGGAAATGCTGCCGATGCAGCTGTCAAGACGGGAAATGCCGTTATTCTTGACGGTATCGGTGTCGTATCTGATATTTATATTGAGTCCGGTGTGAACCTTTCCGACAGCCACGGTGCGCTGAAGGTCAGAAACGATATTGAGGATAAGTTCAGACGTCTTGTCCAAAAGGCTAATATAGGTAAGGTTCGTCTGAGAGACGGACGCACAGGTGAATTTTTCGATAATCCCGTTGCTGTCGGATATATGTATTATCTGAAGCTTCACCACCTGGTTGACGATAAGATCCATGCTCGTTCTACAGGTCCTTATTCTCTTGTAACGCAGCAGCCTTTGGGAGGTAAAGCCCAGTTCGGCGGACAGCGCTTCGGTGAGATGGAGGTTTGGGCATTGCAGGCTTATGGCGCTGCCTATACGCTTCAGGAAATTCTTACCGTTAAATCCGATGATACTGTCGGAAGAGTTAAGACCTATGAGGCGATTGTCAAGGGTCAGAACGTTCCGAAATCAGGCTTTCCCGAATCCTTCCGAGTTCTTATCAAGGAGCTGCAGTCACTTTGCCTTGATGTTCGTGTACTGGATGCCCAAGGTGACGAGATTGATCTTAAGCAGACCTATGATGATGACGATGCTATGACACCGCAGCTTGTGGACGATCCGGATGCCGGCGACGATGGCGGAATAACAGGGCTTTCGGATGAATCGGAATATGACAGCGTCACGGATATTGAACGGGACGAAATCGACGACGATGAAGAAACCTTTGGTGAATACGAAGAATCCGATGATGACGATGATTTCGATGTTGACGATAGCGATTTGATTTAAGATAAGTATTTCAATCAATACATTTCCGCAAGGAAACGCTATGGTTTTTTCACGGAATATATTCGCGGTTTCGAGATTGGCTGCAAGGAGTAAAGAGCTTTTGCACGCCAATCTCCAATCCCAAAAAAGGAGTGTAAGCTTTTGGAATTTAACGTTTTTGATTCTATTAAAATAGGTCTTGCATCACCGGACCAAATCAGAAGTTGGTCGCATGGCATTGTTGAAAAGCCCGAAACTATTAACTACAGAACTCAGAAGCCCGAAAAGGACGGACTTTTCTGCGAAAGAATTTTTGGACCTACAAAGGACTGGGAATGCCACTGCGGTAAATATAAAAAGATACGTTTTAAGGGTAAGGTCTGCGAGCGCTGCGGCGTTGAGGTTACCCGTGCAAAGGTAAGACGTGAGAGAATGGGACACATTGAGCTTGCTGCCCCTGTATCTCATATATGGTACTTCAAAGGTACCCCCTCAAGAATAGGACAGGTGCTTGACATTTCGGTCAAGAATCTGGAGGAGGTTCTCTATTTTACCAAGTATATTGTTGTAGATCCGGGACTTGAAACAGGTCTTGTAAAAAATCAGATGCTCAATGTTTCCGAGTATGAGGACTACTGCGAAAAGTACGAGGACGGCTTCTATGCCGCTATGGGTGCCGAGGCAATTCAGGAACTGCTCCTTGACTATGCGCCCACCTCCTATGACAAATATATCGAACAGAATATCTCCCTTTTTGCGGGAGTTACGGGTCTTTCAGTGGAGGATATACGCGCATTCCTTGCCAGAAGATACTACAAGGTTATATCTGTTGTCACAGATAACCCCACAACATTTGAAGCACCCGTTGCAATTCTGGGAATGGTTATTGACAGAGTGACCTATCGCGAAGACTACATGAGATATAATCTCCTGCAAAAGGAATACAAAACCGGTAACCACATTGATGTTGCAACCGGTTCGGATTACATTGTTTCCCTTTTTGACGAGAAAATTGCCGAAGCCAATGTGAACGGTGAGTACGATGAAATTGCCGACAAGGCTAAGTGGATAAATTCCCTTGAATGGGTTTCCCGTCAGCTGAAGGATGAGCTTAAAAACCTCCCCTCAGGTCAGAGAAGAAGCAAGCTGCTGAAGAGATTTGAGATAATCGAGGCATTCAGAAATTCGGGCAATAAGCCGGAATGGATGGTACTTGACGTTGTTCCCGTTATTCCGCCCGATATTCGTCCTATGGTTATGCTGGACGGCGGAAGATACGCTACCAGCGACCTTAACGACCTCTACAGACGTGTTATCAACAGAAACAACCGTCTGAAAAATATGATTGAGGTTCAGGCACCCGATATTATCGTTAGAAACGAAAAGCGTATGCTCCAGGAGGCTGTTGATGCTCTTATCGATAACGGCCGTCACGGCAGACCCGTCACGGGACCCAACAACCGTGCCTTGAAGTCACTTTCCGATATGCTTAAGGGTAAGCAGGGACGTTTCCGTCAGAACCTTCTCGGCAAGCGTGTTGACTACTCCGGACGTTCTGTTATCGTTGTAGGACCGGAGCTTAAAATGTATCAGTGCGGTCTGCCCAAGGAAATGGCACTGGAGCTGTTCAAGCCCTTTGTAATGAAGCGCCTTGTGGATAAAGACAAGGTTACAAATATTAAGACTGCCAGAAAGATGGTTGAGCGTGCCGACAATGAGGTATGGGATGCACTGGAAAATGTTATCAAGGATCATCCCGTTCTTCTGAACCGTGCGCCTACGCTTCACCGTCTGGGTATTCAGGCTTTTGAGCCTATTCTCGTTGAGGGACGCGCGCTTAAGCTGCATCCTCTTGTATGCTCCGCATTTAACGCTGACTTTGACGGTGACCAGATGGCTGTCCATCTCCCCCTTTCGGCGGAGGCACAGGCAGAGGCGAGATTCCTTATGCTTGCCGCAAACAATCTGCTCAAGCCCTCGGACGGCAGACCTGTTGCCATTCCTACGCAGGATATGGTACTGGGTTCATACTACCTTACACTGAAAAAAGAGGGCGAAATCGGCGAGGGCAAGATATTCAGAGATCCCAACGAGGCTCTTATGGCATACCAGGAGGGATTGGTTTCACTCCATGCCGCTATTAAGGTCAGAATGAAGAAGCAGGTGGGCGATAGGGTTGTATACAAGCTTATCGACTGCACTGTCGGACGGCTGATATTTAACGAGAACATTCCTCAGGATTCTCTCGGAATAGTTGACAGAAGTAATTCCGATAAGAAGTTCGACCTTGAGGTTGACTATGTGGTTAATAAGAAGGAGCTTGGCAAGATTATTGACAAGTGTATTGCCCGCTACGGCACTACCACCACATCGGAAATTCTCGATAAGATAAAGGCTACGGGATTTAAGTATTCAACCAAGTCTGCCATCACCGTTGCCGCATTTGATGCTACAATCCCCGCAATCAAGTCGGAAATTATCCGTGATGCGGAAAGCAGCGTAGAAAAGCTGAATGTACAGTACAGACGCGGATTTATGACCGATGCCGACAGATCCAAGAAGTTTATCGATATTTGGAATAATGCAACCAATAAGGTTTCCAAGGAGCTTATGAACAACCTCAAGAAGAATGAGCCTTATAACCCCATCTATATGATGGCGGATTCAGGCGCGAGAGGTTCCGAGGCACAGATTCGTCAGCTTGCCGGAATGAGAGGACTTATTGCCAACACGGCAGGTACTACCATTGAGATGCCTATTAAGGCAAACTACCGTGAGGGACTTAATATACTGGAATACTTTATTTCCTCCAGAGGTGCCCGTAAGGGACTTGCGGATACCGCACTTCGTACCGCCGATTCGGGTTATCTTACAAGACGTCTTGTAGATGTTTCCCAAGAGGTCATTATCCGTGAAACGGACTGCGGTACAGACGAGGGTATCGAGGTTTACGAGATCAAGAACGGCAAGGAGGTTATCGAGCCTCTCAAGGAAAGACTTGTGGGAAGATTTCTGCTTAACGATTTCCGTGATGAAAAGACAGGCGAGGTTATTTCCAAGAATAAGCTGCTCACCGATGCTGATGCACAGAAAATTGTTGATGCGGGTGTCAAGAGAATTAAAATCCGTTCAGTTCTTAACTGTAAGGCTAAATACGGCGTTTGTGCGAAGTGCTACGGTAAAAACCTTGCCAACAACGAGCTTGTTACCGTGGGTGAAGCAGTCGGCGTAATTGCCGCACAGTCTATCGGTGAGCCGGGTACACAGCTTACAATGAGAACATTCCATACGGGCGGTGTTACTGCCGGTGACGGTGATATTACACAGGGTCTTCCCCGTGTCGAGGAGCTGTTTGAGAGCAGACGTCCTAAGGGAAGCGTTGCAATCGTTGCCAAGTTCGGCGGTGTTGTTCACATCTCCGAGAACGAGAAGAAGATTAAGACAATTACCATTACCGATCCTGCAACAGGCGAGTCCGAAAACTATGTAATTCCCTTTGATTACAAGATATGCAAGGGTATTACCGAGGGCTGTACCGTAAATAAGTGTGATTCTCTTACCACAGGACCTAAGTATCCCCCCGAAATCCTTGAAATACTGGGTCCGCAGGCTGTTCAGGATTATATCATCACCGAGGTACAGAAGGTTTACCGTCTGCAGGGTGTTGATATATGCGATAAGCATATCGAGGTTATCATTCGTCAGATGCTGCGTAAGGTATGTGTTGAGGATCCAGGTTCAAGTATGCTCCAGACGGACGCTATTATGAACAGGAGGGAGATTGACGAGGTTAATGCCGAGCTTAAGCAAAGGCTGGAAAACGGCGAAAACGACATCATGTTCGTTAAGTATAAGCCGATTATCCAGGGTATTACCAAGGCGGCGTCCAACTCCGACAGCTTCCTTTCAGCCGCATCATTCCAGGAAACCACAAGAGCGCTTACAGATGCTGCAATTAAGGGCAAGACGGATCACCTTGTGGGTCTTAAGGAAAATACCATTATCGGTAAGCTGCTGCCAGCCGGAACGGGTATGCCCGAGTACAACGATGTACAGATTATCCGCAACGATAATGAACACAGTATGCATATTTAAGTAAAAAAATCGTTCCCCGCCGAACATAATCGGTGGGGAACGATTTTTATTATCCTCAAAAGAGCCGTAAAGCTTGAATTGTAAGTCATTTCGCCATTATTAATACTGAAAATGTCATTAAAGTCAGAATTATGCCCATATGTTTCTTCTTAATTAAGCTTTTCATATGTTTTAATCAGAGCCCCCATGTTATTACGTTTTCAACCTTAGCGTCTGCACCTTATGCTGTGTTGCCCTATTAGAACAATCCGCTTATATTACCCTTGCTGTCGCAGTCAATTCTCAACGCGGCAGGGGATTTCGGAAGTCCCGGCATTATCATAATGTCGCCGGTAAAGGCTACAACAAACCCAGCGCCTGCCGAATAGCGCAGATCACGAACGGTTATGCGGAAGTTTTCGGGCTTTCCGAGCTTTGTGGGGTCATCGGAGAGAGAATACTGGGTTTTTGCCACACAGATAGGCTTATCGCCGCCGCCAATGCGTTCAATTTCAGCAAGCGATTTCAGTGCCTGGGTTGTATAGTCAACGCCGTCTGCACGGTAAATTTCCCTTGCTATAATGTCCAGCTTTTCCTTTATGGAAAGCTTTTCATCATAGAGCAGCTTAAAATTGCGGCTGTTCTCGGTTTCATCTATTACAGTGCAAACCTTTTCTGCGAGATCCACGCCGCCCTTGCCGCCCTTAGCAAAGATTTCTGCAAGGGAAACAGGTACGTTCATTTCCGCACAAAGCTTCTCAATAAACGCAATTTCCGCATCGGAATCATCTGCAAAGCGGTTTATGGCAACTACCACAGGCAAGCCGAATTTACGGATATTTTCAATATGGGTTACAAGGTTCACAGAACCCTTTTTCAGTGCCTCAACATTTTCGGCTTTCAGGTCACTTTTCGGTACACCGCCGTTGTATTTAAGCGCACGAATGGTAGCAACAATTACTGTGCAATCGGGTGTAAGACCGCCGTAGCGACACTTAATGTCTAGAAATTTTTCCGCACCTAGATCAGCACCGAAGCCTGCTTCAGTAACACAATAATCTCCCAGCTTGAGAGCCAGCTTGGTTGCTCTTATTGAGTTGCAGCCGTGGGCAATATTTGCAAAGGGACCTCCGTGCATAAGGCACGGTGTATTTTCCAAAGTCTGCACCAGATTAGGCTTAAGGGCATCCTTAAGCAGTGCGGTCATTGCACCCTGTGCGCCCAAATCACGGGCAAAAATCGGTTCACCCAAATAATTATAGGCAACAAGAATATTGCCGAGGCGTTCCTTTAGGTCGGCAAGGTCGGTCGCAAGGCAGAGAATAGCCATTATTTCACTGGCAACGGTTATACGGAAGCCATCCTGACGGGGAATACAGTTCGCCTTGCCGCCAAGCCCGATAATAACGTTTCTCAACGCCCTGTCGTTCATATCAAGGCAGCGGTCAAACATAATGCGGCGCTGGTCAATGCAAAGCTCATTGCCCTGCTGCATATGGTTATCCAAAAGCGCGCAAAGAAGGTTGTTTGCAGCGGTTATAGCGTGCATATCGCCGGTGAAATGGAGGTTAATATCCTCCATAGGGACAACCTGTGCATAGCCGCCTCCTGCCGCGCCGCCTTTAATTCCGAAAACGGGACCCAGTGACGGTTCGCGGAGAGCAAGAACGGCTTTCTTGCCTATTTTAGCCATAGCCTGTGCAAGACCTACGGAAACAGTGGTTTTTCCCTCACCTGCGGGCGTAGGGTTTACAGCTGTGACAAGAATCAGCTTGCCGTCAGGTTTATCGGCGGTTTTGGCAAAAAGCTCCTCACTTAGCTTTGCCTTATATCTCCCGTAAAGCTCCACATCATTTGAATCAATTCCCATTTCGGCGGCAATTTCAGTAATATCAAGCATTTTTGCTTGCTGTGCAATTTCAATATCAGTAAGCATAACACAAAACACCCTTTCCCACATGGTATAAAATCATATGACCATTATAACATATTTTTTTGTTTTTTTCTATATTTACTATTGAATATTTTTTCGGAATAGTGTATAATAAATTAGTAAATATGACGAGGTAAAGCTAAAATGATTGACGTAATCTGTAAAGGGATATGCTATGGGAAAAATATTAGGATATATATATCAGTATTTTTGCAAACTGGATAAAGCGCTTTTTGCGGCTGTGATAATACTTTCGGTATTCAGTGTTGTGCTGCTTTATTCGATAGTTGCCAATGATGCCGCAACAATCGAAGTCAGCTCCTCTCTCTACCGCAACCAAGCAGTGGCTATATGTGCGGGTGCTGTAATTGCGTTGATAATTTCGGCGGCGGATTATCATCATTTAATAAAGCTGTGGGTGCTGTACGCACCGCTAAGCATAATACTTGTCCTGCTGACCTTCACGTCATTCGGAATAGAGGTTGAATCAACAGGCGACAGGGCATGGCTTGATTTTGGGTTCGGAACAATTCAGCCCTCCGAGGTATTGAAAACGGCATTCGTTACAACCTTTGCACTGCATCTGTCAAAGGTCGGGGACAGGATAAACGAGTTCAAGCACGTAATACTCCTCTGTCTGCACGGAGCAGTGCCTGTGGTGCTGATATTTTTGCAGGGTGATGACGGAACAGCCTGTGTTTTCCTGCTGATATTTGCCATAATGATGTATTCGGCGGGAATATCGCTTAAATACATTATCCCCTGTTTGATAGCCGTGCCTGTGGGAGTGTATTTCCTTTGGAACTATTTTATGCAGCCATACCAAAAAATGAGATTTTTAGTGCTGTTTGATGAGGATTTAGACCCATTGGGAGTAGGATACCAGCAGAGAATGAGCAAGATAGCCCTAGGATCGGGACAGGTTTTCGGGAAAGGGCTTTTTGACGGCAGCTATATTGCACTGCCTGAGGTGAGCAATGATTTTATTTTTACCTATGTGGGACAAGTCTGCGGATTTATAGGCTGCTTAGTGGTAGTGGTATTGCTGACCTTTGTTGCAATGAAGATACTGGCTGATTCCAGAATAGCAAAGGATTTGCTGGGGAAATATCTTTGCGTGGGTATGTTCTCGATAATAGCGGTACATAGTGTACTGAATTTGGGAATGGTTTTCGGGGTAATGCCGGTAATCGGCGTTCCGCTTCCTTTTTTGAGCCAAGGCGGTACATCGGTGCTTTCACTGTACATCGGAATTGGTTTGGTAATGAGTACCTATTCTCATTCGGAAAAGAAGTACCGTGTATTTTATGATGCATCGTGATATAACCCCATTGTGATAAAACGCAATGGGGTTAATTTTTATGAAAACATCTGATTAAATAAGGTCTGCAAGGTGAATAACAAGCGGGGATGCACAAACGTTATATATCCCTACAGTGATTTTCAGTTCAAAGGTGAAAAATTCTACATTTGACGGTTTACAGTGTACTATTGCCTACATTGTCATAACTGTATATTTCACTATAATCATCGCCATTAGAACAGTAATTTTAGGAAAATATATTTAACACTATTTTTTATAATGGAAGTATTCTATTATTTACGACAATACATGGCTAAACCACAATATTCACAAATTTTATCCGGACTATCCAGCAATCCATAGTGCAGGTTATAATCATCCGAAGACATATGATATGCGTATCCCTTATCTTTTGCAGCGTTGTAAATGCATAACCTAAATGTAACATCGGATAATAGTTTATTTGAAAATGAATAAGCCTTACATTGAAAAATTTCATCGTTGACTTCTGTTACATACCCTATAGCCTCTAATTTGGGCATATGCTTTTCGGATGATTCATAAGTTATCAAAAGAAGCCCTTCATTATTATAATTTACAAATGTTTCTCCTTGAGTTTTGGATAATATATGCAGCAGCTTACCATCTGCGGAAAAACTATAGCAAAAATCAGCTTCCGGCGATTTTTCTTCAAAATGACCTGTGCTAATGCGATTTTCTTTTCTCTCAACCCAAGTTACAAAATATTTTCCATACCAATAATTAGTTCCGCCTTTTGAATATCTTTCAAATCCATTCTTAGCATTAACCATCCACTCTGATTTTAGTTGATCGTAACAATTATTATTTGAATATTTTCGGTAATAGTACCGTATTTTCTCAATTATATCCGCTATCTCAAAATAACTCAACAAGACGTATCACCTTTACAAATTCAATAAATCTGCTCTTGCAGATAAAATTAACACAACATGCGGTTTCAACGATGAGATTTCCAAGGAATACGACCGTCTGACTGCTCAGGAGAGAAGCAGGAGCCGTAGCAATCACAGTATGAGCCGTTAAGTAACTATACCCATACTATTAAAAAATGCTTGCAAACTGCTTAATTCGGCTGTTTGCAGGCTCTTTCTATTTCTCGTTATCAGTTTATAACGGATATACAGAAAATTATTTTTTGCGATTTCCGTGTGAATTTCCTACTCCATATACAAATGTACCTTTAAATCTTTTATCCGAAAAATATTTTCCGCAAAGGTAGTTAAGAAGCCGTTCCGTAGGAAGCTGATGCTGAATATCATGAGTTTGATTCATTGACAATCTTATCATAGCTATCGGAGAATCAGATATACCGATAAAATCCACATTTATTTCGTCATAATATCCGCATGAATGCTCTAAATCACAACAATTGCCCTCTTGGAATGGTTCAAATTTTGCCATATCAATATACGGTTTAATTTCATTCATCTGTTCAGCAGTAAGATTAATCCCATAATTTACAGTCACATCACCATACACATCAAATTCCTGATAGGACAATTCAGATGCTGCTGCATTTAAAATAAGACGCTCTTCTACTCTTGAAGATGTTTTTACTTCTATCTGAAGCACACTAAAATAGTATGTTTTTTCAGAATAATTCAAATTATTATCTCCATTCATTTTATTTATAAATAACTATACATCACCATACAACAAATCCTACAAAATCACGGAATACAGGGATTTTAAGTCACTTTTCTATACGACAAAAATACGACTTTTTTTGCGAATTTTCACACAAAATAGAAGCATTTTACGGACTATAACACCATTTAACATCAAATAACAAAAGCCTGCAAACCCCATCAATATCAATACGTGGTTTGCAGGCTTTTTTATGGCAGGGGCAGTAAGAATCGAACTCACGACACGCGGTTTTGGAGACCGCTGCTCTACCTGCTGAGCTATACCCCTAAAATGGGCCATCGGGGACTCGAACCCAGGACCGACCGGTTATGAGCCGGTTGCTCTGACCAACTGAGCTAATGGCCCTTATGAAACAAGCAGTTAAGTTAATTACTTAACTGCTTGCTAAGGATGTCGGCGCAGACCTATCTTCCCGGGCCATCACCAGCCAAGTATTTTCGGCGTTTATGAGCTTAACTTCTGTGTTCGGAATGGGAACAGGTGGATCCTCATAGCTATTTGTACCGACTTTTCCCGTGAAAGCGGTTTTAACCCGTTCTCTTTGGTGACCCGTAGGAGATTCGAACTCCTGAAGCCGCCGTGAGAGGGCGGAGTCTTAACCACTTGACCAACGGGCCTTTTGGTGCACCATCAGGGACTCGAACCCGGGAC